>JBPBQB010000114.1:0-6670 GCA_050954545.1 Janthinobacterium lividum
ATATTCCACTACTTGACCAGCAACGTCTGCCCAAGATTTCACTTTTTCGACATGCCCATCTAAAAATACCATTACCTTCGGCTTACGGTAAGTCGCAAGTGTCATGTCTTTAGCAATTTCATCAAATGTATAATACTCAGTTTCTGGTTCCTCTGCTGGCTGCATAACAGTCGCCGAGCTATGCAAGTCGGCTGCCTGAGTGTCTCCATTTGTCTGAACTACAGATGGAGAAGATATAGTATTTGGAATGATGACAGATGGATTTGTAAACAGCAGCACCCTACCAACTATTTCATCATTAATGTTAGTTTTAATCGACTCGTTGCCAAGCTTACGTATGATACGTCGAACTTCGGAATTGGGCGTTGTCAACTGCGCGTCGATTATCTGCGAGAGCTGCTGAAAAATCCAGGCCTCTTGTAGTGAATTGTTCAGCATTGATGGTTTGGACAAAAGCAGCAGTTTCTGAACAGCGTTCTCATCCGCGAAAAGATCATCAATTTGTAGCACTCGTTTCTCAGGTAACGGTTTAGGCAAATGGGCATTATAAATATACCATTTACGCCCATTTGTGAGTACTGCCCACTCTGCTCCTTGATTGTTCGCATAATTAACTGCTTGAGCCGCTTCGCCATCTTGCAGATTTAAGTCGAGTTTCTTAGCTTCTAAAAACCACTTCTGGGATTTTCCTGCAAGCAAAGTATAATCTGGAAAGTTCTTAGCTACACTGTCATGGCCTTGCTTGGAAATCTCTAATGGCCCATAGCCGAGACGTTTCAATAAGGGATCGATGATAATAAACTCTGTTTGAGCCTCGTTAAATGTCTGACCGGCAGCTTTAGCTTCATCTAAAGTGCTTTTTATCGTTTTGACTTCCTCTGTCAATTTCTCAAGCAATGCTTCGTCGTTCAATAGATACCCCTAGCAATAAATCATTTTGTTAGTTATTCTGCAAATTACAGACAAAATCCTGTTTTTAGGAACGTCAGCAGGATACCGGGTATTATAAGGCGAATACGTCCTTAAACAAAGATTTTACTTTCAGGAGCACACAGATGAAGATTCACGAATATCAGGCGAAGCAGTTATTGAAGCAGTTCGGCGTTCCCATCCCCGAAGGGCAGGTTGCCTCGACACCGGAGGAAGTGCGGTCGGCGGCGGCGACTCTCGCCCGGCGGGTGGTCATCAAGGGTCAGGTCCATAGCGGCGGACGGGGCAAGGCAGGCGCGGTCAAGCTGGCAGGCGACGCAAACGAAGCAGAAGCGATCGGGAAAGATCTGTTGGGCAAAACACTGTTCTTTGCTCAGGCGAACTCGGAACTGAAGATCAATAAGCTGCTGGTTGAAGAAGCGGTCAATATCGACAAAGAGATCTATGTCGCGATCACGCAGGACCGAGTGCGGCAGCGGGATGTACTCATTATCTCGACACAGGGCGGCATGGACATCGAAGAAGTCGCGCACAACAACCCGGCGGATATTGCCAAATTGTTTATCGATCCGCTGCTTGGCCTGCCCGACTATGCCTGCCGTCAGGTGCTGTTTGAGGCGAAATTCGATAAAACGCTCATCAATAAGACGATCCCAGTCTTGAAGGCCCTGTACGCGGCGTATGTCGGCACCGATGCAACGCTGGCAGAGATCAACCCGCTGGTGGTCACCAAAGAAGGTACGATTATTGCCGGGGACGCCAAATGGGACCTCGACGAGAATGCCATGTACCGGCATCCAGAGTTCGCGGCTTTCCAGGACGACTCCGAAACCGATGCCATTGAAGTCGAAGCGCATAAACGAGGCATTCAGTATGTGCGGCTTGAAGGCGGCGACATCGGCATCATCGGCAACGGCGCGGGCCTCGTCATGACCACGATGGATGAAGTCAAGCGTGCTGGCGGCTCCCCGGCGGACTTCCTGGACATCGGCGGCGGCGCGAAAGCCGAAGCAGTCACGAGCAGCCTTGAGATCGTGCTGTCCGACCCGAATGTCAAAGGCGTTCTGTTCAATATCTTCGGCGGCATCACACGCGGCGACGAAGTGGCGAAGGGGATCATCGAAGGCGTCAAATCGCTTGACGTCAAAGTCCCCATCGTCATTCGCCTTGCCGGAACACGCGCAGCGGAAGGCGCGGAGCTGCTGAAGACCACTAATCTGATTCCTGCTGAGACCATGCAGGAAGCGGCTCAGAAGATCGTCGAACTGGCTTACGCCAAATAGCCTGAGAATGAGGTGCATGATGGCAGTACTTGAAGCGGAACGGAAGCCGATTTCAATACCTCCCCAAGAGGGGGTGGAAGAACCTGAGCCATATACGTCCGAAGAGTTTGCGGCCTTCGCTGCAAACTATCCAGACTTGCGAATGGAGCTGACCAGGGAAGGGGAACTTATCATCATGCCACCAGCAGGCGGTGAAACGGGAAGCAAGAACGCTGACCTAACGGCTGATCTTGTGATTTGGAACCGTATCGGAAAAACGGGGAAAGTATTTGACTCTTCCACTGGCTTTGTACTGCCGAACGGAGCAAAACGTTCGCCTGATGCTTCTTGGCTTCCGGCTGCAGAGTGGGAGGCTCTTTCTTCTGAAAAGCGCCAAGAGTTCCTACCGCTTTGCCCGAGTTTTGTCATTGAGCTGCGCTCTCGGACAGATCGCCTGAGCACGGTTCAGGAAAAGATGCGTGAGTACAGGGACAACGGAGCGAGACTTGGCTGGCTGATTGATCCACAGAGCCGCCGCGTCGAAATCTACCGTCCGGGACAAGAAGTCGAGATATTGGATAGTCCCGCTTCGATCTCTGGGGAAGACGTTCTGCCGGGGTTCACACTGAGCTTGAGCGGCATTTTAGATTAGCATGCGAAAGATAGCTTGACAGAAATGTGTTTTTCGGCTATACTAACAAACGGTCGGTGTCGGCCCACGCACACCGACTTTTTTAGTGGGTGAGGGATTAAGACATCAACAACAGAGATTTCCGCAGAGACCCGCGTGAACCACGGGTGAACATGAACGAGCGTATTCGCGCTCGTGAAATCCGTGTCATCGACGATGACGGCGGCCAGCTTGGAATTATGACTCCTCGCGAGGCACTCCTGATCGCCCGAGAGCGCGGGATTGACTTGATCGAAGTGGCCCCGCAGGCTCAGCCTCCGGTCTGCAAGATCATGGACTACGGCAAGTATAAATACGAGCAGGCCAAAAAAGAAAAAGAGTCCGCCAAAAAGCATAAGCAAAGCGAGCTCAAAGACATTCGGCTTGACCCGCGCTACGGAACACTGTCCGAGCATGACCTGATGACAAAAGTCAATCATGCTCGCAAGTTCCTCGAAGATGGCGACAAAGTCAAAGTGACGTTCCGTTTCATCGGCGGTCAGATCCGTCACCCGGAAATCGGTCGTCAGCAGCTAGAGACATTCATGCAGAAGGTCGCCGATGTCGCCGCCATCGAGAAGCCTCCGACGATGGAAGGGCGCTCGATGAGCCTAACACTCACCCCGGCAAAGGGTGGGGGGGCAGCTCCGAAGCCGGCGGCACCGAAGCCTGCCGCGCCGAAAGCACCCGCAGTTCCGGCAGCAGCACCTACAGTCACTGCGCCCGAGCCAATCGCTAAACCAGTGACTCCTGAGCCAGTGCCCTCTGAACCAGAAGCGCCACCGGCAGATCAAGCAAGTTAGACATTCGGGAAAGCAAACGAACCCGGACACACTGTGTGCGCCGGGTTCGCTGCCGTGTCATTATTTGTAACATTTGAGATAGTAATTTTTAGGAGAACAGAAATGCCGAAGATCAAGACCCGCAAGACGGCGGCCAAGCGCTTTAAGATGACTGCCACCGGCAAGTTCATGCATGGTCATGCCAACCACAACCATTTGAATATCCATAAAAGCCCGTCCAATATGCGTGTGCTGACCTCGGACATTGAACTGTACAAAGGCAAGAAAAAAGCGATTCGGCGTATGCTGCCGAATGGCCTGCCTAAATAAGCGTTAGAACTCAGGAAAAGGAACAGAAAATATGGCACGTGTCAAACGTGGCGTGATGAAGCACAAGCGCCACCATAAGATTTTGAAAGAAGCGGCTGGGTATTTCGGCGGCAAATCGCGTCTCTTTAAGAGTGCGAACGAGCAGGTCATGAAGTCCGGCCAGTATGCCTACCGGGACCGCCGCAACCGCAAGCGCGAATTCCGCCAGCTCTGGATCGCTCGAATTAATGCCGCCTGCCGGGCGCAGGGCGTCCAGTACAGCCGGTTCATCGCAGCCCTGCATGACAGCGGTGTCGAGCTTGACCGCAAGGTGCTGTCCGAAATGGCGATCAGCGACAACGAAGCGTTCAACGCATTGGTTTCCTCACTGAACATCACTGTCGCCGCGCCGGTCCATAACTTCGTGATCGCGGCTTAGGACTAGGTATGACGCCGATTGAACAACTGGCGCAGGTCTCTGAAGAAGCTAAGTCAGCTTTGGACGGGGCCGCCACCGTTGCCGAATTAGAAACCATCGAAGTGCAGTATCTGGGGCGCAAGGGTCAATTAACCAGCCTTCTGCGCCTCGTCGGCACTCTGCCGCCTGACGAAAAGCCGCAGTTCGGTGCGGCTGTCAACGCCCGCAAAGATGACCTGAACGCACTGCTGACAGAAAAGCGTCAAGTCTTAGCATCACGTGAGCGCCTGGTACGTCTGGCTGCCGACGCCGTCGATGTCACTCTGCCGGGCCAGAGCTATCCGCTTGGTACGCAGCATCCGATCACCCAGCAAATGCAGGCCGTCAAGAACGTGCTCATCGGTATGGGGTACAGCTTCAACGAGTGGCCGGACATCGAAGATTATCACTACAATTTCGAGACCCTGAATTATCCTCTCGACCATCCTGCATTTGATGAGCAGATGTCATTCTATATCGACAACACTCATCTTCTCCGAACTCAGACTACTGCTTTTCAAGCACATGTCATGGAGACACAAAAGCCTCCCATCCGCGCCGCTACCATCGGCAAATGCTACCGGTATGAAGCTGTTGACGCCACGCATTCTCACACGTTCCACCAAGTCGATATTTTGGCAGTCGACGAGGACCTGACCCTGGCTGACCTCAAAGGCACGTTTGCTCATCTGGTCAAACAGCTCTTCGGCGACGTCGAAATCCGCTTCCGCCCTGACTTTTTCCCCTTCGTCGAGCCTGGCGTCGAAGTCGCCATCCGCTGGGGCACCGGCTGGCTGGAGCTTGGTGGTGCCGGCATGGTGCATCCCAACATTTTAGAGTCGATGGGCATTGATTCCGAGCGCTACACCGGCTTCGCCTGGGGCCTCGGCATCGACCGAAAGCCCATGGCAAAATACGGCATCGACGACATCCGCCTCTTCACCGAAAATGACCTCCGCTTCCTCCGGCAGTTCTAGCCGCCATGCTTACCTCACGTCAAGCTTTAGAAGTATTTGCAGAGAACAATTCCGAGCTTGCTCAGTTAGAAAAACTGCTCAAACGCTTCAACCTATTCGAGGCAATTGGAGTTATTCGGCAGGAACTGCGGCACTCTGATTTGCTGGCTTGCCTGCTCGATCCGCGTCAAAATCATGGATTGGGAACTCTCTTTATAAGGGAACTTCTTGATGCAGTATCCCTCACACCATATGGCGATTTTGTAGCCTCCCCGTTTGACTTGGACCTAAGCGTCCCGGATCAAGTCCTTGTTCTTCGGGAATGGCGTCACACGGACATTCTTATTTTAGATGAAGCTAATCAATTTGCTGTCATCCTTGAAAACAAGATTGACACAGGTGAGCACTCCGGTCAGCTAGAGCGCTATTATAAGCACGTTCTTGATGAATACCCTGACTATACAATCACGGCGCTTTATCTGACGCGGGATGGTAACGCGCCCACTTTTGACCGCTATATTCCCGTGAGTTACTCGCTAGTTTGCCAGGTGGTTGAAAAAATTGCGGTGGAACACCACGCTGATTTTGGTATCGATATTATGGTGCTGTTAGAGCATTATGCTCTGATGCTGAGGAGGCATATATTGAGCGATTCCGGTGAGGCAGACCTGTGCCGAAGCATCTACCAGAAGCATAAACAAGCATTGGATTTGATTATTCAGCATATTCCAGATCAAGAGACCCTCATCAGTGAGTTTGCCGCTCAACTTATCAAGAGCGAATCCAGTACTATCAAATCCTGCTTCAGCCAGAAGTCCTACATCCAATTCAATCCGCTTGCTTGGGATGGGTCTTTTTTATATCGTGATCGTATTCCCATGTGCCCGTGGTTCCTCTATTTTCAGTTTAGCAACGACGCTGGGAGTCTCACGATTGTTCTACTGATGACACCCGGCATCCCCGCTCACAGAGATAAGGTATTCCAAGCCGCGCAAGCCAGCGGGTTTCAAGGTTGCCCGGAAAGTCTAATCAAAGCAACAAAGCGAAACGGGTGGAGTAGACTTTTCGAAAAGCCCATTCTGGTAGCGAAAGATTACGACAAATCCCAAGAAGAAATTGAAGAGATAATCTCGCAAAAATGGTCTGAATTCT
Source organism: Janthinobacterium lividum (assembly GCA_050954545.1). Taxonomy (GTDB): domain Bacteria; phylum Armatimonadota; class Armatimonadia; order Armatimonadales; family Capsulimonadaceae; genus JANXMY01. The sequence continues at coordinate 6,519 of JBPBQB010000114.1, forward strand.
TGCGTGACGATCTGCCGCACATCACGGAGACAATCCTTCAGGAGAAATGGCTGTGGGTACCGCTCCCGCCAGGAACAGCTATCCTCAACCCTAAAGATCAGCAAACATCCATCAAGCTCTATGTTTCTTCATTGATAGAAGAAAGCCAAGGA
>JBPBQB010000153.1:0-6658 GCA_050954545.1 Janthinobacterium lividum
GTCTTTGCCAATAATCGCTACTGGGACATCACCGTTGAGTATGCGAAAGCCTCTGCCGACGACATTTTGATCCAGATCACCGCCGCTAACCGTGGCCCGGACAGCGCCACCCTGGATATCCTGCCGACCCTCTGGTTCCGCAATGTCTGGACGTGGGGCTGGAACAATCCAAAGCCCAGCCTCAAAAAAGGCGCGAAGGCGGGCGTCATCGAAGCGAACCATTTCGATCTTGGCCTACGCTCACTCATCTGCACCGGCAGCCCGGAGCTGCTGTTCACCGAGAACGACACCAACGAAAAGCGCCTGTACGGCATGGCGGACAACCCGACCCCGTATGTCAAAGATGCCTTCCACGCGCATGTCGTCAACGGCATCGAAGGCGCGATCAACCCGGCCCAGACCGGGACAAAAGCCTGTGCTCACTACAAGCTCACTGTCGATGGCGGACAGCAGACGACCCTGAAACTGCGCCTGACCAATGATGCCCTGATGACCGATCCGCTGGGCGCGGGCTTTGATCAGGTTGTCAGCGCTCGCATTGCTGAGGCCGACGAGTTCTACGGCTCTCTTGGTTCCCCGGAGCTTTCCGCCGATGCCCGGAACGTCATGCGTCAGGCCTTCGCCGGGCTGCTCTGGTCCAAGCAGTTCTACAAATACGATGTTATGCACTGGCTGCAAGGGGACCCCGCCGAGCCGAAGCCGCCCGCCGAGCGTCTGAAAGGACGCAACCGGGACTGGACCCATCTGAACGCCAAAGACATCATCTCCATGCCCGATACCTGGGAATATCCCTGGTTCGCCGCCTGGGATCTGGCCTTTCACTGCATTCCGCTGGCTGTCATCGACCCGGACTTCGCCAAAGACCAGCTTCTCCTGCTGGGCCATGAATGGTTCCAGCACCCGAACGGCCAGCTCCCTGCCTACGAGTGGGCCTTCGGGGACGTCAACCCGCCCGTGCAGGCCTGGGCGGCTTTGCGGGTCTACCAGATCGAAGCGCGTGTCTCCGGCCAAAAAGGGGACTTCCAGTTCCTGGAGAAAGTCTTCCACAAGCTGCTGATGAACTTCACCTGGTGGGTCAACCGCAAGGACGCCGAAGGCAACAACGTCTTCCAGGGCGGCTTTCTAGGCCTGGACAACATCGGTCTGTTTGATAGAAGTCAGCCCCTCCCCACGGGCGGTCATTTAGAGCAGTCCGACGGCACCTCATGGATGGCGATGTTCTGCCTCAACATGATGGCGATCTCTTTAGAATTGACCCGCACCGATCCGACCTACGAGGATATGGCGACCAAGTTCTTCGAGCACTTTGTCTACATCGCCCATGCCATGAACTCACGGGGCATGGAAGGCATCGACCTGTTCGATGACGACGACGGCTTTTACTACGATGTCCTCCGCCTGCCCGACGGCAGCAGCCAGTTCATGCGTGTCCGCTCCCTCGTCGGCCTCATCCCCCTGCTGGCGGTGGACACCATCGATGAGGACCAGCTTGCCACGCTCGACGATTTCCGGCAGCGCATTGATTGGTTCATCACGAACCGGCCTGCCCTCTGCAAAAGCGTCGCCGACCTCTGCGAGACCGGCCACCACAACCGACGTCTCATGTCCATTGTCGACCCGGACCGCCTGCGGACGATCCTGTCCAAAATGCTCGACGAGACCGAGTTCCTCTCGCCCCACGGCCTGCGGGCCGTCTCCCGGTTCCACAAAGACCATCCGCTTGTCATGGACGTCAACGGCACCGAGTACCGCTTGGACTACGAGCCTGCCGAGTCCACGACCGGCCTGTTCGGCGGCAACTCCAACTGGCGCGGCCCGATCTGGTTCCCGCTCAATTATTTGCTGATCGAAGCCTTGCAGAAGTTCGACTACTACTTAGGCCCGGAGTTCACCGTCCCGTTCCCAAGTGGTTCCGGCCAGCATCTGACCCTCGCCCAGGTCGCCGCCGAACTATCCCGCCGCCTGACCCGGACGTTCCTGCGCGACGATACTAACCGCCGTCCCGTCTTCGGCGCGACCGAAGTTTTCCAGACCGATCCCCACTGGAACGATCTATTGCTCTTCTTCGAGTACTTCCACGGTGACAACGGCGCAGGCCTCGGGGCCAGTCACCAGACCGGCTGGACAGGCCTGGTCGCCAAGCTGATCGAGCAAAGCGGGGAATAAAAGTATCATGTCGCAGGTACAAGAACCGACTGCTGAATATGCACGTCGCAAAAGCGAGCCGCAGGAAGTGACCAGCCTGTTTGGCCCAGCACCGAAGAAGGGCGTCATCACAGACCCTGAGCTTTTGCAGGCTCAGACAGAAGTGCCTTCCGTCTATTACTCGCACCCGAACGGCCAAATTTGGTGCGGCGATTCTATTGCTTGGCTCCGGTCTTTGCCCTCCGAGTCTGTCGATCTCGCCTTTTTTGACCCGCCCTACGGCATTAAAAAAGCGGAAAGGGACACTTTTGAATCACAACAGGAATACGTGCGCTGGTCCCTGCAATGGATCGAGCAGGCTGCCCGCGTCCTGAAACCGACTGGGACACTCTATATCTGCGGCTTTTCCGAAATCCTTGCAGACTTAAAATTGCCGGCATCTGCTTTTTTCCAGGGCTGCCGCTGGCTTGTCTGGCACTACAAGAATAAGGCCAACCTCGGGGGTGACTGGGGGCGCTCCCATGAAAGCCTGCTGCATTTCCGAAAGAGCAAGCAATTCACCATGAATATGGACGATGTTCGCATTCCCTACGGCAGTCATACTTTGAAGTATCCCGAACACCCGCAGGCTGAATCAAGCCAGTATGGCAAAGGCAAACAGAAGGGACGTCTTTGGCACCCGCATCCCAATGGAGCTAAGGCTAAAGACGTCCTGGAAATCCCACGACTTGTAATGGAATGCATGAGAAGACGCCTCATCCCACCCAAAAACCCGAAGAGCTGCTGCGGGCTATCCTCCTTGCCTCCTCGAATCCCGGCGACTTCGTTCTTGACGCCTTCCTCGGCTCCGGCACGACTGCTGTTGTCGCCGAGCAGCTTGGCCGCCGCTGGCTAGGCTGCGACAGCACTTTGGAATACTGCGGCTGGGCTGCTGAGCGGATTGAACTGGTGGAAGACTGGCCGGTCGAGAAGTGGATACGCTACGACCAGGAAAACGCCGCCCGCAGAAAGTCCATTCGATGACCAACATCACGCTGGCAGATTTGCAGGAGAGTGTACTTGATAAATCTGCTTTCAAGACTTTGGCTGAGTATAAGCATCTCTGTTCCATCTATATAGAGTTCATTGCTCGGACTCAGCCAACGCGTATTGTTTCCCCCTCTCAGCCGAATTACATCTTTTACCAATATGGTGCTGACTATGGGAACAAGATCACGCGGCCCTTGAATTCTGATCTCTGCATAGAGATCCAGGAACAGTTCGATCAAGCTTTTGACCGATTCAGTGGCTTCTTAGCCGACCTAAAACAGCATCAAGAAAATGTCTCGAGTTTGCCTGGCAGAAACGAGTATATTGCCTCAAATGAAATCAACCGGGTCATTTATACGATACAGCAAGCGCTTGGCTGCGTCGCCGACTCCTTCGAGAATGCCAATCAGGCACGGAAACGTGTCGGGACTCTGTTTGAAACGCTCATCAAGATTATCATCCGTGAAGTCGGTTTAGTCTGTGAGCCACGCACAATCAAGCTGCCGATCCCAGACCATCCCGGCTACACAATGCCCTATGAACTGGACTTGGTTTTCTCTCGGAACAAAGCGATCATTGCCGCCGAGATAGGAACAGGCGCGTTGACTGAGCCGGTAAAGGAACCCAACACGCCTACTCCTGCCTCAGAAGTATCTTACATTCAGAAAGACGAGATTGTTGGCTCTGTCAAGACGACGAGCAAAGACCGAATCGACAAAATCTTCCTGGATAAGTACCTTCTGACAAAGCTGCTTGGCCGAGACATACCTGTCATCGCCATTTTTCTTCATGATGTACAGCATGCTCGGAAGGGCAACAGTATCTTCGGTATTGCCTCGACATTCAAGAAAAACCATTTTCTAGGATATACAATTGCCTTGAACAAGTTGGATGGTGTGTACTATATTGACCCCCGCCCGGATATGGTCGATGATCAACAATTACGCGAGCAAATCAAAGATTTTCAGCATTTCTTGATACGCGATTTGTGGGTTTTGTGATTTTGTGCCAGCCACTGGACTGGCTGGACAGGCCTAGTCGCCAAGCTGATCGAGCAAAGTGGGGAATGATGAGCGGGTAATGAAAACTAGCACGGCTAAAAACCCGGCACTTCTAGTGTCGGGTCTTTAGAGGGCAACTATCTGCCTTCGCAGACGTAGTAGAATGGCTTCACGGGGCAAAACCCCTGTTTCTTAAAATGGCAACTTTCCAAATGAGCGGGCATAAGAGGTATTCCGAAATTTTTGCCTGCTAAGGGGGAGCGAGCACTTCAAAATCTTGCCGTTCAGGACAGGGTATTTACTGTTGTCACATGTCTGGAGCTGCCGCAACCAGCCTGTCCAGCAAAGCCTTATGCTCCGCTTCCAATATCTCCGCAGCCCGCAAGCAGGGCCACGAAACAAAGCCAGTTGGATTATACTCCGGCGGCGGCTGTCCGGTATACCGAAGTTCGCCGATAAGCCAAGTGAGTTTCCTTTCCAAGTCATCCCGCAATGTTTCTCCCGGCAGATGCTCTCGCTCAATGGCGAGGCGATGAAAGAGAATTTTGTTGTCAACGTTAGCTGCGAACAGATGGTAAGATATTCGGCTCCAGTGCTCCTCTTTGCCTACGGCCCATTCCGGTAGGTCAAAAACCGGGTCGTCAACAAACTCGACCACATAGAACCTCTGGTCCGGCTCGTACCAAACTTTGGTTGGCATGACTAATTCTTCCTGAATTTAGGCCTCTCATGCCGCTTTGTTTCTGGCCGACTCATTGCCGCTTGAGCAATCTCGACTTTGACTCTGCGGCCACGGATAGTCGCCCGGCGCAGGACCTCGACGACATTCTGTGCCTCCTGAGCGGGCACTTCGACAAATGCAGTCCTATCCAGAATATCGATGGCACCGATGGAGCGGCCATTCAGCCCTGCCTCGTTGCTGATGGCTCCTACGAGGTCACCGGGGCGGAGGCCGTCCTGACGGCCCAGCCCGATGAAGAGACGGGACATCCCTGCTTCCGGCTGCTCGGAAGCCGCATTTAGCTCTTCCTCCGCGTCGGCAGGGCCGCTGTGCTGATTGGCCCAAAGCATCTGGAGCGCGGCTGCTGCGATCTCCGACGGGTCATACTCTTCCGACAGAGCTTCGACGGCGGCTAGGTGGCCGTCGAAGCCACGGGCGATGAGTGTCTCGCGCAGGGACTCCTGGAACAGGTCACGGCGGCGGGCGGCGATGTCGGCAGCGGTAGGAATACGCGCGGGCTTGATGACAGCCCCAGTCATCTGCTCGATAGCTCGAAGCTGACGTTTCTCCCGGCCCTCCACCAGCGTGATCGCGTCGCCCGTCCGTCCGGCCCGGCCAGTCCGTCCGATGCGGTGGATATACTGCTCGACATCCCACGGAATATCGTAGTTGATAACATGGGTGACGGTGTCGATGTCCAGACCCCGTGCCGCAACATCGGTCGCGATCAGCAGGTCTGCCAGGCCTTCCCGGAAGCGGCGCATGACCCGGTCTCTGTCCGCCTGGCCGAGATCGCCGTGCAGAGCTTCGGCGCTGTAACCGCGCAGGCGCAGAGCATCAGCGAGATCGTTGGTTTCCTGACGAGTCCGGCAGAACACTATCGTCGGCCCCGGAGTTTCCATGTCCAGAACCCGCGCCAGGGCTTCCAGCTTCCGGCCGGGCGCGACTTCGTAGTAAGTCTGGTTCGTTGCCGCGACCGTCCGCCGCTTGGCATCGATAGAGATGTGAGCAGGGTTCTTGAGAAACCGCTGAGCAAGCGCCGCGATACGAGGCGGCATGGTCGCCGAGAAGAACGCGAGCTGACGCTTTTCGGGAAGCTCCGCTAGAATGGTCTCCATGTCTTCCAGGAAACCTAACGCCAGCATCTCGTCGGCTTCATCCAGCACGCAGACTTTGACCTGATCGACTACAAGCGTCCCGCGCCGCAGGTGATCTAAGAGGCGTCCCGGCGTTCCGACTACAATATGTGCCCCTTCACGCAGGGCACGGAACTGACGATCCAGCGGCTGACCGCCGTATACCGGCACGACCCGCAGGCCGGTATGCTTGGCGAGTGCTAAGATTCCGCCTGCGACCTGGATTGCAAGCTCACGTGTCGGCTCTAAGATCAGTGCCTGCACGGCAGGGTTGGAGCCGTCGGCGCTCTGGATCAATGGCAGTGCAAAAGCCGCCGTTTTGCCCGTTCCCGTCTGGGCCTGCCCGATCAGGTCACGCCCGGAGAGCAGGACAGGGATCGACCGAGCCTGAATCGGGGTGGGGGCCTCAAAGCCCAGATCGTTGATCGCCCGCATGATCGGTTCACTCAAAGCAAGATCGGCGAACAGGGGCAGCTCTTCGATGACTTCCGGTTCGGAGCTGACTTCGACAGCGGGCTTGACCGCTTTGGGCGGCTTCGCGGCAAAGGTCTTGGCGGGTGCGCTCTTTGCGGCAAATGGTTTCTTGGCAGCGCTTTTGACAAACGGCGGTTTATCGGTCGGCTTTC
>JBPBQB010000274.1:0-6609 GCA_050954545.1 Janthinobacterium lividum
AGTATAATCAGCGCCGTACTCGTTCCTGAAATCCGACGACGGCTCATAAGTCTCCCGCAGGCGATTGATCATGGCAATGTGCAGGTACATATCTTCCAGCGGCGTGTTCAGCAGGTACTGAGCGGGAAGATTTCGCGTGTGCTCCAGAATGATGTCGGTCGGCAGGTTGTGCTGGGCAAGCCCTTTGCGGATACGTTCGCGCTGACGCTTGAGATCGGGGACAAAGGCAGGCGGGGGGCTGCCGTCCTCGGAAAGCGGAGCCGACAGCAGCGCTTCGGCCCGGCCATAAAGCTCGGCGAGAAACCGGCCCTGCACTTCTGTCCAGACACCGGTGCCGACTGCCGCAGTATCGGCGTAAGTCAGCAGATACAGCATGTTCACGCTATCCATGTCGGGAACCTGACGGATGAACTCACGCGTCGTCTCGTCCAGAGCAAGATCACGCAGGCGGCTGGTTTCCGCCATCAGAAGATGATTTCGGATCAGGAAAACGACTTTGCTTTGACGATCACTGTCCCAGCCCAGGTGTTCGCAGATAGAAACAGCCGCGACTGCACCCGTTTCGGCATGAGGGCCGGACGACCACTGCTTGCCGATGTCATGGATCAACCCCGCAAGATAAAGGACTTCCGGCTGGGCTACTTCGCTCATGATCCGGCGGCCTTCAGGAAAACTCGGATTTGTCTTCAGAAGCTCCAGGTTGCGGACCACATGCAGAGAGTGAGCGCCGACTGTGAATTCGTGGGCGGCATCGTAAGGTATCAGTGTCATAAGCGGCCCGAACTCAGGAATGAGCCAGGCCAATGCCCCCATCTCTTCGAGACGGCCCAGAGCATCAGCGACGCCCCGGCCTGCAAGAAGCAGACGGGTGAAAACACGGCCTGCGACAACCGGGTCGGCAGGCTTTGGTGAGGCAAGCAGGTAGCGCTCTATCTCTTCGTCGAGTGCCCCCGACACAGCGAGACCGTAAGCCTGGGACAGCTCGGCAACATGCAGCGGAAGTGCAGGATCCCGCCCGGCAGCGTCAGAATCCGATACCGTCAGCACACGGCTGACAGAAGCCAGCCCCAGACCAAGCGGAATCTCGCTATCGAGGCAGCGATTGATGACTTTGCGTGCGATCCGACGCGCCTGCGCCGCGTGGGTAAAGTAATCGCGCATGAAGGCTTCCACGGCAGGGACTTCAGCGGTGTCAGGATAGCTCAGAAGCGCTGCCACCCCTTCTTGCTTCTCGGCGGTCAGGCTGTCCCTTGCAGAGCCGCCCACGATATGGAGCGCCGCACGGGCACAGTGCAGGAAATCACGGGCGGCTTTGATCTGAGCGGCGTCACCGGGCGTGACAAAACCTTCCTCGACCAGAACAATCCAGACCTGGGATAGACTGGCATGACAGCGCACTTCCCCCATCCACTCGGCATTCTGAATGTCGCGCAGCCCGCCTGCTCCCTCTTTGACATTCGGCTCGACCCCGTACACCTGGTCTCCGCCATGCTTTGCCAGTACGCCCTGACGCTCAGCCCATTTCTGGAACAGAAAGTCGGCTGTCAGCAGATGCGCTCGGAACTCCGCGCGGAACTCTGTAAACAGAGCTTTATCGCCGCAGAGAAAACGCGAGTCCAGCAAAGTCGTCTGCGTCTGGTGATCAAGCCGACCCAGATCTCCGATCAGCCGATAGGCATAGCCGACATTGAGATTGGCCCCGTACAAAAAAACGTCCATGACCATCTGGAACATGTCTTTGATCAGAATGTTCAGATACGGATCGTCTTCGAGGGCAGGGACGAAAGTGACGTCGACATCGGAGAATGGAGCCAGTTCACGGCGTCCGTACCCGCCTGTCGCAATGATCGCGAGGGCGGGAGCCGTGTCGCTCGCGCCTGTCCGCTCTACGGCAAGTGCAAACAAACGCCGCAGCACGGCATCGACCAGGGCCGTATTGTGGGCAAGCAGGTCCATGCCGCTGCCTTCAAGCAGCGAATGAGCGCAGTTAATCTGCTCGTGCTGGTCTTTCAGGTAGACTGCGATCTCCGCTGGGCGGCTGATGAGCGCGAGTGCCGGCGCAAACAGAGGGCAAGTATAAGGGGGAAATTTCATGGAAGTAGAGTCATCCGAAGCTTGAAGTCAGCCCTGGGAGGACGCTTCTGTCTGAATAGTCAGTCCGCCCTCGCCGATGACAAATTGATGCACCGCTGGGGAATGGCCGGAGCCGCGATTTTTCAGGACTTCCAGCAGCCGCATCCGGCGGCCATCGCGGGTATCAGTCATCCGGCGGTTTTCAAGCTGAACAATCGTGTCTGCGAGATATTCTTCCGGGGTGACGCGGAACGGCGCTTCTCGGGATTCTGTTTCACGGGTCATTACGACACTGAAAGTCTCGCGCCGCAAGCCGTTGATAATGCGCTCGAACCGCACACGCGCCTGTTCGGAAGAACTTGGGTAACTTTCGAACTGTGTCAGGCTGTCAACGACAATCCGCTGAAAGCCGTAGTCTTTGATAAGGCGTCCATATTGATCCGAAACAAGCTCTCGCAGAAATGCTTCCGGGGACGTAAACACGATCAGGAGCTTGCGGTCTCGCTCAAGTGCTTCAAAGTCCCAGCCTAAAGCACGGGCATCACGATAAAGGCGTCGCGGGTGCTCCTCGAAAGTGATCATCAAACCAGGCTGATCGAACTGTCTCACACCCGCTTCCAGAAACTGCATCCCAAGCACAGTCTTACCTGTGCCGGGCGCCCCCTGGACCAGCAGTGAATTTCCTTCCGGCAAGCCGCCTTGAAGCAGCCGGTCCAGCGAGTCGATCCCTAGCGGCATCCGCTTGAGTGCAAATTCACCCAGGGGAATTCGCACTGCTTCATCCAAGGCATTGGTTTTCGATCTGAGATCATGCACCGGTTATACCCTGTTCAGCACTCTGAAAAATGGTCATTCCCTGGCAGAAGTTTTGAATGAGTATACCCGACGCGCAGAGCCGATCCGCTACCACGCGCACATCTTCTTCCGCCCAGCCCAGCTTGACGGCCAGTCCGCCGGCATGATCGCGCGTATGGCAGTTTGCCTGGAAGAAGGCGACAAGGCTGCGGGAAAGAGCGGTCGCCTGAGCGGGGAGCAGACCATCAGTAACGGGCCGTGCGGGCGGCGGGCGGAACATAAGCGCGGTATCAGGCAAGTCAGCATCACCAGCGGTATCGGCGGACACCAGACGCAAGGATTGACGTAAAGAGGAACCGGTGTCCATCGCTTTGCGGATCGCGAGTACCTGCCGGATGGCTTGCAGCCCGTAGGTACGACGAACGCCCCTTCCCTGAGCCGCAACGTAGCCTTGACGTGTCCAGTAGCCCAACTGCCGAACGGAAATGCTGCATAAAGTGGCTGTTTGTGCGATGTTGAGTGTCAGATCCGGCAGAGCTTCCCAGAGCAGTGAGTCAGAGTTTGGGATGTCATTCATAATAGAGTGCTCAAACGAAAAGAGTATGTTCTTTTTGAGTATAGACGAAATACAGAACACTTGTCAATTCCGAGACGATTGATTATGAGTTAAAGAATTCTTCCGCTGGTTCCGGCACGTAAGAATACACGACATCTGCAAAACGCTCGGCTCTAACAGACGCATCAGGACGACGGAACGGAAATGTTTCCAAACCCTGCCGCCAGAGGACTGCACCCGGTGTCAACGGCAGCAAAGGGGGAACAGCAAAAAGCAGCGCCGTCGCCGGATTGCCTGCTGCCGCACCCTCTTCAGTCAGACCTGCCTCGATTTTTGCCAGAGCACGCTTCAACGCACCCGCTTGTTCCGTGAGATGCGCCGCATGGTAATCCGCTGCCGTGATTGTCCCTTCATCCCAGGCCAGCCGTGTCAGCACCGAACCAGGGTACGCAAAGATGGTCAGAATCGCGGTTCCCAGCCAGGACAGTCCCTCACGCCGCTGCAAGCTCAGCCCAGCCTGCAAGGGGACACCGGCGAGGGTTGCAGCCACTGTCCAGTGCGGCATCGTGCCGGTCGCAAGGCGAGCCATCATCAGTGCCAGGACCGCCTGCACTTCGTCCTTTTCAAGACTGCGCGTGAGGCCATTTGTCACGATCACGCTCGTTTCACCTTCGCGTCCAGCCGTGACAAACGCATTCGGCTCCGGGCGCGGGATGTAATAAAGAGTCGGCAGGGCAAGGCCGGTCCGGTCACAAAGCGTATGCAGCATCTCATAGAGGTTTGGCGCGTTGATATTTTCGAGGAGCTTGGCTTCCCAGACATCGCCGGGAAACTTGTCGGCAGCCATCGACGTGCTGACGATATAAGCAATCCCAAACAGCAGCCCGCAAATAAACCCGCCCAAAGGATGCCGAAAGATCAGCCCGATCAGTGCCCCGAGAACCGCCCAGAACAGACCGCAAACGCAGAAAACGAGGAAAAAGCGTAAACGAGACACGGCTGTCTCCCCTCTCTCAGAATCATACCCACATGGTAGGTGATGAGGAGAGTGTACCCAAATGCGGCGTCAAAACTACGGAATCAGAACATAACCCGGTGACGCCGGGCTGCGACCGAGAGCAGAAGTCCAACAGCAGTCAGATTAACCAACAGACTGCTTAGGCCATAAGAAAAAAATGGCAGCGGAACACCCACCACGGGCATGATTCCCATGGTCATACCGACATTGACGACTACATGGAAAGTCATCATTGAGAGAACGCCCGCCGCCAGAAGCCGGCCTAGAGGATCATTGCACTCAGCCATCACGGCGACACCCCGTTCCAGCAAAATCAAATACAAGGACAGCAGAACCAGGCAGAATACGAACCCGCCTTCTTCACCGATCACCGTAAAGATGAAATCCGTATGCTGCTCCGGGATAAACTTGCCTGTGCTCTGAGTCCCCTTTTCGTATCCTTCGCCACTGATACCGCCCGCGCCGATAGCGATCTCGCTTTGACGTAAATGGTAACCCGTATCACGCGGGTCTGCGGCGGGATTGAGGAAGACTTGCAGGCGGTTTTTCTGGTAATCTTTCAGGATATGGCCTGGGTTGAACTGCCATAACAGGGCAAAGAACGCGACACCAGCCAGCAGCACAGCCAGCAGATGAATGGGCCGTGCTCCGGCCATCGCAGTCATGCCGAACCAGATTGCCAGCAGCACCAGCGCCGTTCCGAGATCCGGCTGCTTGGCGATTAAAAGCATAGGGATACCGATATGCACCAGAGATTTGAGAAGTGTCTGCCACTCGGTGATTGTGTCCTCATGCTGTGACAGAAACAACGCCAGAGTCGCGATCAAGATCACTTTGGCGAACTCAGACGGCTGCAATTCAAACGGCCCGAGCTTGATCCAGCGAGACGCTCCTTTGGCTTCATGGCCGCCGAAGTGGCTGAGAACAATCAGCAGCAGAAAGATGTTAAGGGGATACAGGTAGCGGGCATAGCGCTTCAGCAGGATCTCGTAATCGGAATGGGCCAGTGCGAGTGCCGCTGCGCCTCCAAGAATGACTCCGAGGATCTGCTTGCGTACCATGTCCAGCGGGTGCAAGTCCAGATGGAGCGCACTGCGAATCGCGAGTATCCCGCCGAAGCAGATAAGCAGGGCAGTGCCAAGTATGATCCAATCTAATTGCCGCCAGCCCTGTTTTTGAACGATCATGGCCTTTTATGATACCATTTTTTCCGCTCTGCTGTTTCAAAGACACCACGGGTTGAAACCCGAGGCTGAAAAGGGCCCAGTGCCTTCCAGGTCTGCCAGTGCAGTCGCGGCGACACAAGATACCACCTCTATCTTGTCTTTCGTCCCCTGGACGGCGGGCGCTTCTGAGCCTCGGAATTTATTCCGTGGCGGATTTAGCCCTCTCATTATGCAGCAACACTACTATGAAAACTATTCTGGAAGACGCAAGGCTGCGGACAATTCTGGGGACTATCGCACTTTCTGTCATGACGGTGATTTTCCTGCGGGACCGCCCCTGGTCGGATGGAAGAACGGCACTTCTGCTGAACAGCATCAGCATCGGAGTTTTTCTCTGGCACATCGCCTATTACAAAGACCGGGTCATGGCACGGCTGCTGCTTTTCGGGTTCACTCTAGGAGTCGCCGAGCTGGCTGCCGATGCTTTGTGTGTCCGCTTCACGCACACTCTGGACTACTCGGTGGCGCATAGCCTGATGCTGGGTCTATCTCCATTTTGGATGCCGACTGCCTGGATGGTTGTCGCGGCTCAGATCGGCTATTTAGGCAGCCGACTGATCGCAAAAGTGGGAACAGGGAAGGGAATGGCATTGACCGCGCTGCTCGGAGCGGTCAACATTCCATTTTATGAAGAAATGGCCTACCATGCTCACTGGTGGCGATACCAGAACTGCCGCAAGATCGGCCACACGCCGGTTTATATTATTGTTGCCGAACTCGTGATAGGCCTGACCCTCGGCCCGCTGGCAGCCCATGCGATGAGTCGAGGCTCGACCTGGCGGGACGCGGTTCTCGCAGGCCTGATCGGCGGCATCAGCACGATCTGGGGTGGCCTGATCGGGTACGGTCTGGTAGAACGCCTACTTTGAGATGCTCAAAAGATAAATCACACAGCCTAAGCCCAGAGCAAGCGCGACCGCCGAGAACGCATAGATGACCTG
>JBPBQB010000226.1:0-6530 GCA_050954545.1 Janthinobacterium lividum
CCCCCCCCCCCCCCCCCCCGACACTCCTTATAACTCGTTATTTTCCTTCGTCCCAGTGTGCTTTCACCCCCGCATAATCATCAGGCGTCAGAGCAAAGATCAGCGTGTCCCGCAGCTCTCCAAATCCGTCGCGGACTTGATTGCGAAGCGTTGCCTCCTGCACGAAGCCCAGCCGAAGTGGAACCGCACGGCTGCGGACATTGCGCCCGTCACAGCGTATTTCCACCCGGTTCGCGGCCAGTGTCTCAAACGCAAAGCGGCAGAGCACCTGAACGGCCTCCGAAACGTAGCCTTTGCCCCACTCCGAAGTGCGAAGCCAGTATCCGATCTCAAATGCAGGCACAGTCCATTCAATCCGGTGCAGGCCGCTCCCACCTAAATAACGGCCTGTTTCTTTGTTCCAGATGCCGACCATCACGTCCTCACGTGTGATCCATTTCGCAGCCCCTCGGCGCACTGCCGCTTCGCTGTCGTCGGCGCTGAGGGTCTTTGCGACCCAGGGCAGCCACGGCCCGATCTGCTCCCGCGACTCGTCGACCGCTTCCCAGACAGCCGCGCCGTCGCCAGGCTGGACGGGCCGGATCAGAATGCGTTCGCCTAAGAGTTCCGTCGGCAGATCCCGCAGGATCGGTGTCAGTTCAGGTTCCAAAATCGTGATGCTCCTTTCGGGGTGATAAGAAGTTCCCCGCCCTGAAGGGCAGGTCTGGAGGCGCGGACGCCAACCGGGCGGTGCCCGGAAATGCCATGAGCGTTGGTAGAGAGGTTCTTCCGCACACCGTGCGGTTGGCGCTTCGCCTCCAGACCTGCCCTTTAGGGCGGGGCATCCGATGGCAGTCACCACACTTTAGCCCAATCGGGTGCGACCATCGGCTCGGGCTTGTGATCGTTCAAATTTGCCAGTTCCTGTGGCTCAGCGCGGCCTACGCCGTCAGGTGGAAGAGCAAATATCTTCCCGTCCCGCGCAAACACAAGCCGCCCTCGATAATCCCAATCCGCCCATTCCGCTCCTGTCAGCGGTTCTTCCAGTCCTTCAGCGTCTCGAACAAAATAGGTGTACCGTCGGCTATAGCCATTGCGTGTTGTCGTCTTCATGACCAATGTCAGACTGCGATCAGAATTCGGCTTCTCGTCAATGCCCGGTGTAAGAAAGATATATCGTGAAGTTGTAGATAAGTGGTCTACTGTCCGATGCCAGTCAAAGTCCGTTGGCAGTCCCGTCCGCTTTCTTTCCCAGTATGCCTTGCCCCAGGGGCTTTCAATTGCTTCTCCCTGTAACTTTTGAGTGTGCTGCCAGCCGTCGCGTATCAGGCGTTGAGAAAGATGTGCATCTTCGTTGGCAAAACTTCTTGTGTCAATATTCAGACCCCGAGGCAGATGGTCAGGATGCGGTTCGGCTGCCTGCCCTGACTGATTGAGCCTGACGTCAGTGTTGCTGGAAAAAAGGCCACCCCCTCCCCCACCATAGCCATACATCCAGAGCGCTAGCGCAGTGAGGTAAGGAAGCCTGCTGATGGCGGTCCAGTTATGAGTACCCTCGTCCCATTTCGTGCGGCCATCGATCTTTTGGGCGAAGTAGATCAAAAGAGTCCCATCAGGAGACAGGTCGCAGCGTTTCTCAAAGATGCGCCCGTGGAACCATTGACCAGGCGTGAAGGTGTCCGTCGCCATATCCCATTTGACGATCTGCACTCATTTGGTGGGGCCACGTCGAAAGACAACGGCAGTCTGAGCCTCCCGCGCCTGAATCACATATAGGCGGCAGGGAGACAGTTTTGCTTTGTCAGTGACAGGTTTCTCGGTATTCATATTGGCTTTGCTTTTTAGAGTGGAACCGGCACTTCCAGTGCCGGTTCTTTGGCCTAATGCTTGCTTCGGCATCAATCCTTGAATGGGTCATGCTCATTTTCACCGGCCATCGCAACGCCCAGCGGGGTCAGCGTGTGCAGGATTCGTACCGAGCCGCTGTGGTGGCTCAGCACTTCCGGCAGGCGCTTGTACGCCTGCGGGCTTTCATCGGTGCCGGCACCCCGAAGCTCGACACCCAGCTTGCCGATCCATTCCATCATCATCTCGCGGGAGACGAGACCCGGCGCGATCACCTGCTTGGTCTTGTAGTTGATCTTACCCCGTGCCTGCGTCCGGCTCATCGCCCGGCCCGCGCCGTGGACAGTCGAGTGCAGAGCTTCGTCAGCTTCCGCCGAAGCCATTCCCTCCAAGATAACCGAGCAGTCGCCCATGCTGCCGCCTACGAAACCACGCTGACCCGGAAACGCCGGAGTAGCACCCTTGCGAACAACAACCACTTCCCGGCCTGCGTGGGTCTCGATCCAGCCGAAGTTGTGGTGGTTGTGCACGGAGTCCAGAACTTTCGCGCCGAGCATGGACGCGATCTTGTCGCACACCCAGTCCCGACCTGCATAAGCATACCGACCCGCGAGAACCATATGGGCGTAGTAGTCCTGACCGAGATCAGACTCCATAGACAGCACTAATGGCTCCGCATCCATGCTGTCCGAAGCGCCCCCTGCCTTCAGGAAGTGCGTAGCGGTCTTGTGACCGAGACCACGGGAGCCGAAGTGGACACCTACCCAGGTTCGGTCTTTTTCATCGCTGAACAGGTCCACATAGTGGTTCCCCGAGCCGATGGTACCGAGCTGTCCCTGAGCCATCTGCTTGAGCGGTTTCAGCAAAGACCCGCGCCACAGATCGCTGTCGAACAGAGCATGATCGGTCGGCCCGTCATTGCTGTTCTTCCGCCCAACGCCAAAGTCGAGCGTCCGCCAGACATCGTCCATAATGCTCTTGATTTTGCCGCGCACTTCCGACGCCGGGATGTCGAGCCGGCAGGCCTTGTTCCCGCAGCCGATGTCAAACCCAACCGCTGACGGGCTGATATGCGCGTCATAAGCCAGCACCCCGCCGATGGGAACCCCGTACCCTTTGTGACCATCGGCGGCCAGCACTGCACCGACAACCGCGTCATGGGCGGCAGAGCGCTTGATCTGTGCCAGGGTCGCTTCGTCATGCGCCCCAAAAATCTTGATGTCTTCAGTGTTCATAATTGTCTCTTATTCTGATGTGTGCAAAGGGATCCGCTCTCGCAGCCAATCCCGTTCTTTGGTAAATACTGGCGGTATGGCAGCCTCCCAGACACGCCGCTCCACACCTGTTGCGGTCAGTATATCTCCGCTTCGTTTGTCTAAATATTCAGCGTTTTTGACTCTTCGGCT
Source organism: Janthinobacterium lividum (assembly GCA_050954545.1). GTDB lineage: Bacteria > Armatimonadota > Armatimonadia > Armatimonadales > Capsulimonadaceae > JANXMY01. Next base: position 3,231 of record JBPBQB010000226.1, read on the forward strand.
CTGAATAACGCAGCGCCCACGCTTGAACCCGCCCGGCAGATCGCTCCAATTCAAGCCTTTCTCCTGCCAAAGCATTTCCTGCATCTGATCCGTGCTTTTTCCCTGCAGCCGCTCATGCGGGAAATGCGCCTGAGCCGTCATCGAGATCGAGTTGCGCGTCGCATCCTGCTGACGCCAGATAAAGTAGTTTTCTACTTCTATCGGATCAGGGATCGAGAAAGCACGACTGTCAAAGCAGGCAAGCTTGCCCTGAAAAGCCATATATAAACCTTCGCTCCCTGACTGTATTTCGGTTTCCTGTTTTGCCAGCCGCTGCATCCGTGCCACATTGAAATGCGCCGTAGCAATCGAAGCACTCAGAGAGGCCAGTTTCTGGACACTCCCATCAAACCAGGCTTGGGTCTGCATAGTGGTGAAATCCGTCAGCAATACGCTGATCTCATCGGACTGCACAAACGCAAACTGTGCCCCTGTGATATTCTCGCAGAGCGCCTTCGCCGTAGTATCCATATCCTCCATCAGCCCCAAGTCATAAGGCCGTTCGCAGTCGCGCGTATAGCTGTGGAAGCTTTTGCCATCCACACGGACCAGCGTGTAAGTACGGCGCGGTAAAAGATTACGAGTTCGGTTTTCATAATCCGCCTTCATGCGGTCGCCAAGGGAGTCTTTATTCATGGCAATCTCCAAAATAACAAAACTACATAATAGGAGGGCGGACGATTCGAACGCCAGCGCTTTCACGCCGATTCGCCTTCCAAGCGAACTCCCCGCCTCGGAGATTCACCCTTCTCAGTCATCTATTGCCGATCAGTCGTCACCTGTCAAGCGGGGCTGACGGGGATCGAACCCGTTCTTTCTCTTCGACAGAGAGATGTGCGAACCACTACACCACAGCCCCATACTTACAAAAATAGGCTCCCCCATCTGGATTCGAACCAGAACGGATTGATCAACAGTCAATCATGCTGCCGTTACATCATGGAGGACCAAATAGCACAGAGAACCAAATAGGCGGTATGAGATTCGAACTCATGGACTTTCCCTTATCATGGACTTTCCCTTATAAGGAGAAGGCTTCACGCCGACAAAGCTGACCGCCGACTATTTACACCTGTATTCACTGACATTACGCTGTACCGAGCGTGTGGGACTAAAGTCCTACGCTGTGGGGCGCAGACGCCTAGTCTCGACCTTCGTCGAGAAAGAGCAGAGGTTTTGACATTTTTCTATTCTTTGTTCTATTCTTTGTCCGCGCAGGCGGCCACTAGGCGTCTGCGCCCCACAGCGTAGGACTTTAGTCCCACGGCACGGACTCATGTATCAACTGAGACTTTGTGCCTTCCCAAGTGGAGATGGCTGGATTCGAACCAGCGGCCCCCTATTCTTCAAATAGGTGCTTCTAAGTACCTGAGCATATGTTTTCCGGTATTCTGGGCGGGGTTTCCTCCTCAATACGTAACTAAAAATACCTGATTACATATGCTCAACTACTTACCAGACTGAGCTACATCTCCATGCAGACGATAAATCAACGGAACCCACAAACAAAAACGGCCTCTCGCAGAATGCGGGAGGCCGGAAGAGTTACGATTGAAAGCAGCGCTGCATTTTAGCAGAAGCGTTCCTCTCTTTGTAACCCTCTCGGTCCTGCATTAAAGCCCAGGGAGCCGTCCAGATTATTCGGACGGTCACTTTGGCCGGCATGGGTGGGGCGTGGCGAATCCACGGATAAACCGAGATTGCCTTGCGTTGATATAAAATTATTATCTATTGATTTCATTGCTAACTCTACTATACCATGAGTTTCAACCAAACAAACATAAAGATTGAAACGCATCCATTATTTTTTCAGATGTCCTGACTATCGGTGACATTCTTGGCAAACAAGTAGGAATCACCGATGTACTTCAGGCACACACGCCTCACTTTAGGATCGGTCCGTTCCTGGACGGGTTTCACGACCACGCCTTCGCGGATATGATCCGCACCCAATGTCGTCGCGCCCTCCGACAATGCTTTGATCGCCTCTAATGCATACGGGCCGCGATACAGCACAGGCACAGTCGGCACACTGAACTCCATGCAGGCGGACAAGAACTGATCGGGGTCCATGTATTTTCCCTCGACCATCAGGTCGAACGCCCGGAAGCCAAGCACTCCGATCTGACCGTAGTTCAGATTTTGGATTCTGCTGCCGAAGACTTCCCCGAAGAGAATGACCTGCCGAGCACTTCTTCCAAAGCTTTCCAGCAGCGCCTGCACCCCACTCGACTCCATCGGCTGCCAGTAAATGCTGTCTGCGATCTGCTCGGGCCGCGTCCTCCTCACAGACATGGAGCCTGCCATAAGCTCACCTTCGATCAGACCAAGGCGGCAGTTCGTCCCGTGGATCTTCTCCGTGACCACGACCTCCTCACCCTCCGTCAAGACAGCCGGGAAGTTCCGCAGGTTCTCGACATCCGTGTACTCACCGAAGAGCGGATGGCTGGGCGCGGCGTCGCCCGCCCCGAGTTTCACAGGCGGCTCGTACTTGGTGATGCCGTAATGCTCTTTGACATCCAGCCCTTCCGCCCAGGCTTTGTCTTCCAGATCGACAATCACACCGAACGACGGCTCCCCGCGCAACTTGGCGCAGCGCACCCGCCCATTGGACAGATACTTGGTAAAGCCCCAGCGATCTGAATGCTCCGATGGGGATATAAGTCACCAGATCATTCGCCAGGTACCGGCCTTTCGGGATGACGCACTGCCAGCCTTTGATCTGAGCCAGTTCCAGCGCATCGGCATTCGCATGGGTCAGCACTTTCTCGATCCTGCACACCTCTACAATTAAAGTTGACACACTCCGTTTTCTCCTGACACGATCACAAAAAATCAATAAATGGGTTGGGTGGGATTCGAACCCACACTCTCAAACGAGAACTGGTTTTACAGACCAGCGCACCGAACCGTATGTGCCTCCAACCCGCATAAGCATGTTTCTGTTTCGATTCCACAGATTGAGCCGGCAAACAAAAAGGCCCCGAGCGTTACGCTTGGGGCCGATTGGTTCTTCTTGAGTTAGGGTGACGCTCTTAAATGAGCAGACACCTCGACGGTGGAAAAGACGCAATCGGCGATGGGAAATAACCTTGATAGGCAAATGGTTCGCACACTTGATCCTGAGCGGAATAATGATCCTGATACAGATTCTGGAAGAGGCGTGACGTGACAGCGGACGACCACAGCAAAGGCTGCTGGCTGCCGAAGGCGGGGGCTATCAAGTTTTTAGAATTTGTGATCATGGTACGGCGAACAGTC
>JBPBQB010000006.1:0-6487 GCA_050954545.1 Janthinobacterium lividum
ATCCTGTCAATGGCCGCGACGAAGTCAGTGACGTGCTGATCAGCGAGAACGGCTTGATCGCGCAAGTCGGTCTCAATCTCGACTTTGTTGATGACGTCACTGTCATAGACTGCACCGGGCTGGTAGTTTCGCCGGGCCTGATCGACATGCATGTCCACTTGCGCGTTCCCGGTCAGGAGTACAAAGAAGATGTCGCGTCGGGTACTGCCGCCGCCGCGAATGGTGGCTTCACGGCGATTGCCTGCCAGCCGAATACATCCCCGCCGATTGATCACGCAAGTATTGTTCAGGACATCCATCGTCAGTCGGCGAATGCATCAGCGCGGGTCTATATCGTTGCCGCAGTCAGCAAAGGCCTTCTCAACACTGACCTGACCGAGATGGCTGATCTTAAAGACGCCGGGATTGTGGGTATTGGTGATGATGCTTATCCCGTCCAGAGCAGCAGCTTCCTTCAGCGGGCCATGCAGTACTGCTCCATGCTGGACTTGCCTTTTATTGCCCACTGCGAAGATAAAGACTTGACCGGCGATGGGGTCATGAACGAAGGCTATGTCTCGACCGTGCTGGGCCTCAAAGGCATCCCGCGCACCGCAGAGAATATCGGCACGTCAAGAAACATTATGCTGGCCCAGGCGACCGGATGCCGACTACATATCCTGCATGTCAGCACGAAAGAAAGTGTCGAGATCATCCGTCACGCCAAAAAGCTGGGCGCACGGATCACCGCCGAGACCTGTCCGCAGTATGTGTCGCTGACCGATGAAGCCTGTTATGGCTACAACACCAATGCCAAAATGTCGCCTTCGCTCCGCACGAAAGCCGATCAGGAAGCGGTGATCAAAGGCCTCAAAGACGGCACCCTTGATGCCATCGCGACCGACCATGCGCCTCATGCGCCGCATGAGAAAGAGCAGGAGTTCGCAAGAGCGCCATTTGGAATGCTCGGCCTGGAAACTTCACTTGGCCTGGTCATCACGCATTTAGTCAAACCCGGTCATCTGACACTTTCGCAGATGGTCGAGAAGATGTCAGTAGCTCCTGCCCGCATCATGGGCGTCCCCGGCGGGACGCTGACCGTCGGTGCCCCCGCCGACATCACAGTCTTCGACCCAAATGCAGAGTGGATTGTCGACGTGAACGCCTTCAAGTCCAAGTCTCGCAACAGCGTTTTAGATGGCGTGACTCTCACTGGCAAGCCCATCATGACGTTTGTTGGTGGGCGGCAGATTAGCATATAAGATCGTTATGGATAAGAGCCACGGAATAAATTCCGAGGCTCAGAAGTGCCCAGTGTCGCGGCGACACAAGATAAAGAACAACGTCCAATACATATTATCTTCCGTCCCCTGGACGGTGGGTACTTCCGAGCCTCGGATTTCAATCCGTGGGAATGTTATGGAAACCGAAACGCTACTGCAAGAATTAATCGCCAAATGCCGCCGTTCTCCTGATTTCGCGGAACTGGATTTCAGTGACATCAATCAGCCATGCAATGATGGGGATGCCCTGATCCATCTTGTCGCGATGCAGGGCGGCTCCGATGAAATGGATTTGCTTGTGCGCTCTGGCGCAAACGTAAATGCTTGTGGGGATATGGGCTTTACCCCATTGCACTATGCTGCAATGAAAGGGCGTAAGAGAGAAGCGGAAAAGCTGCTGACGCTTGGTGCCGATCCAAAGATACGAAATGAATGGGGACAAACGCCGGAAGAAACGGCGCTCGTCGGTGGCTATAGCGATGTCGCTAAACTTCTGAAGCGCCACAAGAAACTGCACACATGACACAAGCACATCTCGTCCTCGCGGACGGCACAATCTATACAGGAACGGCGTTTGGCGCAAGGGGGACTTCTATCGGCGAAGTCGTGTTCAATACGGGCATGACGGGCTATCAGGAGATTTTGACTGATCCCAGCTACGCCGGGCAGCTTGTCGCTTTGACTTACCCGATCATCGGCAATTATGGGGTCAACCCGGATGATTTTGAGTCGAAGCGGGTTCAGGTGTCAGGATTTATTGTCAAGGAACTCGCCGATGCGCCTTCTAATTGGCGCTCGACAGGGACTTTGGACGAGTTCCTGAAAACGCACAATGTGGTCGGGATCGCGGGACTGGATACGCGGGCGCTGACACAGAAGCTGCGGTCGATTGGCGTGATGATGGGGGCGATCTCGTCCGATAAGACGCCGGCGGAACTTGTTCAGATGCTGGCGGAGGCGGAAGGCTACGCCGATGTCAACTATATGGCTCAGGTCACGACCGAAGCGCCCTATGTCTGGCCGTCGGCATTAGAAGAAACCAAATACAAGATCGCACTGCTGGACTGCGGCGTCAAGTTCAATATCCTGCGCTCGCTGGCGTCTTTAGGAGCAGAAGTTACAGTCTTTCCAGCGTATACAACGGCGGAAGAGATTCTTGCGACCAACCCGGACGGCATCTTTTTATCTCCCGGCCCCGGCGACCCCGCCTTGCTGGGTGATATTGTCAAGACAGTCCGGGTTCTGTCTCATGCCAAGCCGACGATGGGCATCTGCTTAGGGAATCAGCTCATCGGCTGCGCCTTTGGCGGGCATACGTTCAAGCTGCCGTTCGGGCACCGGGGCGCAAACCACCCGGTAAAAGATTTGGAGACGGGGCGCGTGATTATCACGTCCCAGAACCACGGTTACGCTCTGGCTGCGGATGGTTTTGATGACCCGAATATTGAAGTCTGGCAGATCAACCTGAACGACGGCACGGTGGAGGGCCTGCGGCATAAGACGCTGCCGATTTTCACGATCCAGTATCACCCGGAAGCGTCCCCCGGCCCTGCCGACAGCCGAGGCTACTTCGCCCGTTTCCTGCGGATGATCGATGAGCATCGGAAATAGTCCCCCCCGCCCCAATTCTGGGGAGCCATATGGAGGGGATCCCGAGTTCGGAGGGGAGAAGAGGGCGCAGCAAGCAGTGCCCCTACTTCCTTCCATATGGCTCCCCAAAATTGGGGCGGGGGGACTTGTCCTGCTCTGCCTTATCGTCCGCCTTGTCGCGCTCGATGCCGATCCGCCGTCTTGGCTGTCCTGGAGCACGGGGCTTTACACGGATGAAGGCTTTTATACGCTGGATGCACGCTCTGAAGCATTGTTCGGCACGACAGCGCCGGGCAACTTTCATGACAGTCTTCTGTCGCCGCTTTTGAGCCTGATCCAGCAGGGCATATTCACGGTATTCGGAACTGGCCTGCTGCAAGCGCGTCTGTTCAGCGTCGTCTTTGGCTTATTGACTGTCGCGCTATTCTGGCTCGGCCTGCGCCGGGCCTATGGTGCTCGGACCGCTGATTTGGGAGCGCTGTTTCTCGGTCTCGCGCCGACTTTCGTTTTTTATAATCGACTAGCATTGCAGGAGACACCGACAGTCTTCTGGCTCGCGCTGGCATTTGCGCTCTGGGCGTATGGAAAATTCGCATCCGGTGCTGCCCTCGCCGTAGCGATTATCTTCAAGAGCCTCGCGGTGGTGGCTCTGCCGGTGCTGCTAATAGCCCCCCCCGCCCCCAATAATGGGGGAGCCGGGAGGGGAGACAGACCAAGATCAGTGACTTCTCTTGCTCCCCCATTATTGGGGGCGGGGGGCATTCTGCTCCTTTACTTTTTTGTCTGGTACTGGCCGCATCATACTGAACTGGCACGGATGGCAAACTATTACCGATTCCATCAAATGCAGCCGCATTCGGCACTTAGTTTATGGCTGAATGTGCGGCGCGGGCTGATCGGCGGGGAGCGCGGGGTTATCCCGTATCTTCTGGCGTTCCTGCCGGTGCCGTGTCTGCTGGCGGGATGGAAGCTGAGCAAGTGGCGTGTCTGGACACAGGCTGATTGCTATCTAGCGATCTGGCTGGGCTGTGGCCTGACTTTTTGCCTGCTGTCGTCGTATGCGCCGAGCCGGTACTACGTACTGTTCCTGCCGCCGCTTGCCGGGCTTGCCGCCCGGTGCCTGGTAGAATGGAAACGCAGTGTTCAGATTACTGCGATATTTGCTTTTTGTGTGGTAAGTTTAGCCTGGTACGGCGCGGCCTGGGTAGGACGGACTGACACACGGCGGGACGCGAGCCAAACTCTGGTGAGACTTCTGCCGCCGGGGAGCGTAGTCATCGGCGAGTTTGCGCCGTCGCTGTGCCTGGACACGCCGTTTGCTGCCGCGCCGGTGCAGCCGGGGCTGTCCAACGACGATCACCCGGTCGAGCGGCTCCATGCGACGGATATTGCCGTGACACGAACGGCGTTTTGGCAGGCTTGGTGGGAGCAGCGGTATCCGGGTATAGTGGTGCCGTCGCACAAGATCGCGACAGTCTCGCTGGGAGGTTCGCGGCGCTATATTATCGATGTCTACGCAGTGAGAAACTGAGGTTACGTCATCCTCAGAACCGTAGGACTAAAGTCCTCGGCTTTGGGGCGAAACGCCTAGTCTCCACCTTCGTGGAGAAAGATTCGGATCGATTCCCTGTCCGCGACCTCGGACATTAGGCGTCTGAGCCCCACAGCGTAGAACTTTAGTTCCACGCTATTATCGCCACGCGCATGGTACTGCATAACATCAGTGAGAAATAGTGGAAAGTAAGCTGTCCATGTGGAAAATCAGCCTTCGGTATCTGCTTTCAGCCATTGTGATCTCGACAGGCGTACTGCACTTCGTTTCGCCTGATAAATTCGAAAAGATCGTGCCGGGCTGGCTGCCTGCGCCGCGTTCACTCGTGCTGATCAGCGGCTTCTTTGAGATTGTGGGCGGTCTCGGCCTGTTGCTGAAGCGGACGCGCCGAGCAGCCGCGTGGGGATTGGCGGCACTGTTTGCGTCTGTGTTCCCGGCCAATGTCACAATGGCGGTCCACAAGATTTATACGGATAATCCTTGGATACTCTGGGGACGATTGCCGTTCCAGGGCGTTCTCATTGCCTGGGCCTGCTGGCTGGCACAGCCTGACCCGGACTACACTAAAGCCGAACAATGACACTCGATGAACTGTATCCGTACTGGGACGACTCCCATCAGGAGTTCGTGGAAGCGGTGACGCTGCTGAAAGAATGGCAGCTTGACACCGTGCCGGGACCGGGTGGGCGCTCGCTTCATCAGATTCTGCTGGATTTTATCCGCGCGGAGCGTTATTGGGTGGGGTATCTGGTCAATGGCTTCCCTGAGTATCGGCCCCAGATTGTCGACTTCCCCGACGGTCCCGCTCTGGCTGAAGCGCTGAAAGCGACCCGTGCCGTGACCGCTTTGGTACTGGAACCGTTTGGCCCTGATGGCCTCCGAGCGGTGCGGACAGTGCCCGGCGATCCGGCGACCAATCGGTACGAAACCAACCGGCCTGTCGGCTGGCTCTTTTGGCAGGTGCTGGAACTGGAACTGGTCTGCCGGGGCCAGCTTTTGCAGCGTGTCGAAGACGAAAAAGCGCGAGGGTAGGGGAATGGATGAAGTCATTATTTCGGATTATAATCCAGACTGGCCCCAGCAGTTTGCTGAGATCGCCGGGCGTGTCCGTCACGCCTTCGCAGACGGACCACTCATCGCCGTCGAGCATATCGGCAGCACGTCCATAGCCGGGCTGGCGGCCAAGCCGATCATCGATATTGACGTGATTGTGCCATCCGAAACGGACGTTCCCGATGCGATTGCCCGGCTTGCTACTGTTGGCTACGTCCATCAGGGCGATAACGGGATTCCTGGCCGGGAAGCATTTCAGTCGCCGCCTGGGTCGCCGAAGCACCATCTGTACTTATGTTTGTGTGATGGTCTGGAATACCATCGTCATATTGCTTTCCGAGACTATTTGCGAGAACATTTCGAGGCAGCGGAGCACTATGAAGCCTTGAAGCGCGACCTCGCGGCTCGTTTCCGTAATGACCGAGTTGCCTATAACGATGGCAAGACAACGTATATCGAAGCTGTCGTTGAAAAGGCGCGAGAGCAGCAGCGTGGATGAAGTCGTTCTTGCAACTTATGACCCGTCGTGGCCGGTGATATTCCTGGGCGAAGCTCAGGCTATTCGGCAGGCGCTCGGAGACGTGCTGATCGGCGTTGAACATGTCGGCAGCACTGCCATTCCGGGCCTTGCCGCAAAGCCTATAATTGACATCGTTGCCAGTGTGACGACGTTTGCGGCAGGCACTTCAACGATTCCGGCACTGGAAGCACTCGGCTATGACTGCCGGGGCGAGTGCGGCATTCCGGGACGTCTGTTCTTTCGCAAAGGGGTGATCGATTTCAAGCGCACCCATCATCTGCATCTGGTCGAAGCCGGGCATGAGCAGTGGAATTCCATGCGGCTATTTCGTGATTACCTCCGGTCTCATCCGGGCGAAGCGCAGCGGTACGAAGCGCTGAAACACACTCTTGCTGAGCGGTTTCGAGACAATCGAGCAGCGTATACGAAGGGCAAGGCCCGCTTCATTCAGGCTGTTCTTGAAAAGACGCAGATCGGCCTAATCCCCGAGAGAGGGACAAAAGAATAACC
>JBPBQB010000250.1:0-6479 GCA_050954545.1 Janthinobacterium lividum
GCTGCGCCGAGAGTGGACTTGTGGCAACGTTCAGCCTGTGATCTAATACTTGTGACCTAATCCCTGTTCTTCGACAAGTATCACTAGACCAGGAATTATCGCTAGATCAGGCCTACCGTTCGCCCCTGACAGTAGCCAATCGAGTTGACTCAATAGTCGTTCTTTTCCCTGCCCTCAAACTTTTTATTGCCCTCAAACTTTTTATTGCCCTCAAACTTTTTATTGCCCTCAAACTTTTTTTGCCGCTGTTGTTCGCTTTTGTTCCCGGTCGTCCATACTCTTTTTAGAAGTTCACAGGGAGGGCACGAAGAACGGATAATATGCAGGACAACGCGCTACTTACCCTATACACCCAAAATCACTCCCAAGCCGCCTTCGCGCAGCTGCTCACCCGGCACCTGCCGCTCGTTTACCGCATCTGCCGCCGGGAGCTTGGCTCCGTGGCGCTGGCCGAGGACGCTGCCCCGGTTGTCTTTCTGCTGCTGGCCCGGAAAGCCAAATCCCTCTACGCTAGCCCAAGTCTTGCCGGCTGGCTGTACCAGACGTCCGTCTTCGTCGCCAAAGACATTCGCAAGCAGGAAGCACGGCGCACCCGCCGGGGAGAAGCCGCTATGCAGGAAGCCATTCACGCCCAGACTGTGCCTTTGCCCGAGTGGGAAGCCGTCGAGCCTCTCCTGAACACCGCTCTGTCTGCAAAGCATGGCAGCGGCTTCCACTGCCCAGCTTCAGAATGAGGCATGGGGAAGCTCCTAGAAAAGATGCCTCAACTTACTACGCTTCACACTTAGATGCAATCTCCCTGGAAGAATACAGCGAACGCTTGACAGGATGCTGTTTATGTGTTATTATCCAATTTGATGAAGCGTTTAGTTAAGATCTGCTACTTGTAACACCTCAAGCATAGAACGATTAGCCTCGTCTCCAACAACTCACGCTGCACTTAGGAGCCTTTGCCTGAGCGGGATATGCTAATGCGATCTTTGCAATATAAACGCTGAAGAAAATATAAACGCTCAAGAAGATGAGGAGGAACTCTAAGACAAGCGGAAGGACAAGAGTAATTACTGGTTTATTAGCAATTAAAGCAATACAACAAGAAACTTACGACACGGCAAAGGAGCATAACAGAAATGACACGGATTCAATTTCCCGACACTCGGTTCTTACGCCTCGCCGCCGCGATGGCACTAATTTTCGGGGCGGCGCTGTCCCCGATTCCCGCAGGAGCACAGGCTATTTCGATTCCAAACCCGATAACCAGCGCGGGATTGCAAACGATGATCGACAACGCTGGGCCGAATTCAGTCTTCAGCTTCTCGCAGGGCACCTATACCGGACTGTCATTTGCGCCCTTGAGCGGCGATACCTTTATTGGAGCAGGCGGTGTCAACTCAACCACCCAGACGATTTTTGACGGGGGCGGGGCCTCTAATCCTTTCATCCAGAGTTATAGTTCGCAGCGCACCAATGTCACGCTTCAGCATCTCGTCGTTCAGCATTATTACCCTCAGGGAGATACCAATGTCAACGATAGCGCGGTCTGGGCAGGACCAGGATGGGTATTGACGGATGTGTGCATTGATTGGTGCGGCGAAGATGGAGTCAATCTTTATGCGACAGCCCAAATGAATGGAGGAGAAGTTAAAAACTGCGGGCATCGGGGCATCGGGTTCAGCGGCACGCTTCCGAAGGCGAATGATTCCAACTACAACGGTGCTATTGTGAATGGAGTCGAGATCGCGTACAACAATACCCAGCAGATCAATGAAACCGGATCCACTGCGGATGCCGCCGGCTTAAAGGGCGGAGCCGTCGACGGTGTTGTGGTAGCGTATTGCTCCGTTCACGATAATCACGGTGTCGGGATCTGGGCTGACGTCGGGTGCAGCGGCTGGTTTATTCACGATAACTGCGTGAAGAACAACGATCAAGACGGGATCACCTATGAGATATCGCATGGAGGCAGTATCTATAACAACCTCGCGACCAATAATGGAGGTTCCTCTGGGGGAGCGGGGCAGATTCTGATCGCGAACTCCGATACCACCAACGCCTATCTTAACATTGTTGTTGCCGGGGCGAACCAGAATGCCATTGTTCTGAGAAGTGACGGCAGCCTCTCCGGTGTTCCTATGCTCGCGAACGATGGTCTGAGGGGTAACAACGTCACGTTCAGCAGTAACGGTGGTTTCTACGGCCTTATCGCCTACAATGGTCGTGGAAACTTGGGGACAGGCAGCTATTCCTACGACAACAATTTCCATCTGAACCAGGGGGCGAATCCCGCGGATTTCTCCTGGGGACTCTACAACGGCTCTTCCTATCTGAGTCAGCAGGCTTACCAGCAGACAGGACAAGATCCTTCTCCCCCCAGCAGCTTTGGCGTCTACTAGGCGAAAAGGCGGATCGCTCATAGCGGAACATTTTTTGCTCTCTGTCAATAGCAAAGAGCACTCTGAAAACGAAAGCAAACATTATGAAAAAGAACAAGATGCAATCTCTTCGCTTCGGCGGCTTCACACTGATCGAGCTGCTCGTCGTGATCGCCATTATCGCGATTCTCGCGGCGATCTTATTCCCCGTCTTTCAGAAAGTTCGTGAGAACGCACGCCGTGCTTCTTGCCAGTCCAATGAAAAGCAGCTTGGTCTCGCCTTCATTCAATACAGCCAGGATTATGATGAAGGCTATCCCCATGGTCTCAATGGCAGTCAAGGTCCCGGCTGGGGAGGCCAGCTCTATTCGTACATCAAAAGCACAGGCGTTTACAAATGCCCAGATGACCCGACTGCTCCTTCGTCCACCTACCCGGCGGAAGTGCCGGTATCCTATATGTACAACTACAACATCAATGGGATCATTTTGGCTCAGTTTGAAGCACCGGCGAATACTGTGCTGGCCTGTGAAAACTTCGGAGGATTAGCCAATCTCACCGATCCCGCCGAGACGACAGCCGACGGCAAACATTCTGGTGCCGGCAACGGTGTGGGTTCTGCTTATGGCGCCACTTACGAAACCGGATATATGGGCGTGAACGGCGGTGCCCCCGGCTATCAGGCTCAACCGCCATCGCCGCCCGATTTTCCAATCATGACCGGCATCCACACGGGTGGTTCCAATTTCTTGATGGAAGACGGGCATGTCAAATGGCTGCATGGGACATCAGTCTCGCCGGGTTACAACAACGATGCCGGAGGTGCCGATCCCGGTTATACTACACCCTGCCCCGCAAATGCTTACTGCAAAGCCGCGGCTGTCGGTGACAGCAGCTTTGCCGTTACCTTTAGCTACCAGTAAAGTATGCCATTCTGCTGAGACGGTCCGGCTTGTGCTTGATCCTAGTCACTTGTCGGACCGCTCTTTTTCCTGCCTGCAAAGAGGGCCTAAATCGTTATGTGTCGCGTGAAACCTATGCGGAAACAGGCCGCCCTGGCTTCCCTTCTTGCCCTGGCAGCATCGCTGCTGATTACTGTAAATGCACGGGCGACTGACTATTTCGTGGCCCCGGCCGGCAGTGATACTCATGCCGGCACATCGCTTGCCGCGCCGTTTCAGACCATCACTCATGCTGTGCAGATGGCCGGGCCGGGAGACAGCGTCCTGATTAGGGGCGGGACGTACCGGGAACAGGTGGATTTGGGCGGGTCGCGGTGCGGTTTGCCGGGTCAGCCCCTGACGATCAGAAACTACAAAGAGGAGACAGTCATACTCAAAGGGTCTGATGTCGTCAAGGGCTGGACGCTAGACCACAAGGCCGTTTGGAAAAAAACTGGGTGGACCGTCAACAGCCAGCAGGTCTTTGCCGACGGCAGACCGCTGCAGCAAATCGGCGCAGAAGACCCGTTCGAGACCGACAAAGTAGATACCGGCGACGGCACCGGTGCGCCTGATCTCCGGCTTCCTCCTACCGGCAAAGATCTCAATGATGTCATGCCGGGTTCCTTTTATTACGACGGTGCGGCCCATGTGCTCTACTGTGAGATGAGCGACAAGTCGGACCCAAACAAGCACCTGATGGAGGCGAGCGTCCGCCACACGGTCCTCACCGGCTACGGCAAGTCGTATGTCAATCTGCACGGCCTGTCGCTCGTCGCCTGCAACGGCACCAGCGAAGGTGATTATTCGGGGGTGCTGCAGACGGACGGCTCGCACTGGACGATTGACGCCTGCACGTTTCAGTACGGCGACTTTTGCGGCGTCCGTCTCGGCGGGACAGATCATGTGATCCGCAACTGCCATATTCTTGATAACGGCGATGTAGGCATTAACCTGTCGGGCAGCGATTCCGCGCACAGCTTCGGAGTGTGGCAGAACCGCCCGCCGCAGCATATCCTACTGGACGCTCTTGTTGTCACCGGCAATAACTACCGACACTTCGACGAAGCCTGGCATTCCGGCGGGATTAAAGTCATCCCCTCCGCCCGCGACGTGACAGTCAGAGGCTGTAAAGTCAGCAATAATCGGGGGACCGGAATCTGGTTTGACACGGATTGGGGAAACATCGTCATAGAAGGCAATTTCGTCTACAAAAACGATGCGGGAATCGCTTATGAGATCAGCCGGCCTCTGCCTAACGATGGCTTCGGTGCAATGATCCGCAACAACCGGGTCATTGAAAACAAAGGTCAAGGGATTTATGTTTCCGCCTCCCAGGGAGCCGTTGTCGAGAACAACACCTGCTCTGGAAACGACTTCGATATTGTCATCCACGGCATGCCGCGAGGCGGTTCGTCGGGGCCTCTTTCCCTGCAAAACAATGTGGTCGCAAACAATATCGTCAATGCGAAACAAGTCGATATCGTACTTTACCAGGGACCGGATGCGTCAAACAATCGCCTGGACGGCAACTACTATGTGAGCAGCACCGGTCAAATCACACTCAGTTTGGCGAACACGCCAAACTACAATGTGACAATCCAAAATCTGGAAACGGCGCGTCTGAGCACCGAATTTGAGCGTCATGGCAAGAGCGGCGACCCGGAATGGCGGAACGCGGCCTCGCTGGATTTCCGTCTCCGTCCTGGTAGTCCCGCCGCGGGAAAAGGCTGGCAGGCTTCTTCTGCAGTTCCGTCAAAATGATCGGACGCCGCGACAAGTAAGAGTATGCACAAGAGGAACGCCCCCAGTGCATACTCTGGAGATGTTTGCTATTGACAGATTGACAAACTAGTGATATAATAAAGCGTGATGAAGCGATTGGTCATCTTCTGAGACAACCTTCCGCCGTCAATGCAGATCAAGGAGAAAAAACATTATGAAACTCAGCAGAGCTAATTCATCTCGATTTCGTGGCTTCACGCTGATCGAGTTGCTCGTCGTTATCGCGATTATCGCGATACTCGCCGCTATTTTATTTCCCGTTTTTCAGAAGGTGCGCGAGAACGCCCGCCGAACTTCCTGCCTTTCCAACGAAAAACAGCTTGGTCTCGCCTTCATCCAGTATCAGCAGGATGCCGATGAAAAAAATCCTACCGGAAAGGGTGTGAATGCATTCTCCGCTGTTGGCTGGGCAGGGGAAATCTATCCTTTTGTTAAAAGCACTGGGGTGTTTAAATGCCCAGATGATGTAAGCTATGCAGTCTCTTCCTATGGATACAATTCCAACAACGTGACTCAGCCGACTCAAGGCGGCTCTCTGGTTGGTTTAGCGCTTTCGCAATACAACGTGCCGGCTGTGACTGTTCTGCTGTTTGAGATGACAGGTAACGGCAGTGCATCCGCCGCCGGTCCCGCCTACGACATCACCAGCGCTTCCGAGACCGGCTCGCCCTCCGGCGTCGGCATCGGCGCGAATGGAAGCTATTACAACGGGAATGGTGCAGCCCTTCAATACGCTACCGGAATGATGCTCAATAGCGTTTCAGGTTCGCCCGGTTTCCAAGCGCAAACCGGCCGCCATACCGACGGTTCCGACTACCTCTTTGAAGATGGTCATGTTAAGTGGCTGCGCGGTTCGCAGGTTTCTGACGGCATAGTTTATATGGGATCAGGTCCGCCTTACGCCACCTTCTGCGGTGGATACAATTACTACGCAGCGAATAGTGGCTGTACCGGCTTGTCCTACCAGGCGACATTCAGCTATCTATAACGCGCTGCATTTGCAGCCATGGAACATTTTCCTTGAGCGCCGCGAGTGTATAGACTTTGCACTCGCGGCATTACTTTGGCGAAGAACGGACGATTATGACTTTCGGTAGTTTTCTGAGACTCTGCATCGCAGCGGCGGTGCTAACGGGAGGTAGCAATGCGGTTCAGGCTCAGCAGAGTACCACACACGCGACAATTACGATAAACGCCACAAAGACACTTGGCCCGGTCAACCGGCTGGTGTTCGGCGACAACATCGAGGCGGCAGACCCCCGGCACCTTTATGAAGGTGTCCCCATTTTTCCTGCGCTGCATACCGGCAATGGGTTCTGGGACGACCAGGCGCGGCGGCCAGTCCCCTATGTCGTGCAGCACATGAAGGAAGTGGGCCTGA
>JBPBQB010000138.1:0-6377 GCA_050954545.1 Janthinobacterium lividum
ACCGTGCCGCCGCTATTGACTGTGAGAGTCGCCGGAGCCGTGCAGATGGTCGTCACAAACACATCGTCAAGCGTCAGGGGATCTACCCAAGAGGGCTTCACTTCTCCCGCGCCGGTCGCCACAGCCGCCTTCGGATGCACCCGGTAGAAATAGTAGAGCGAATCTTTGTTGACCGTAGGCTGCACCCCTGTCTTGTACCACTGGATGTAGTACTGAGAGAGCGCGAGAAAACCCGCGTGGGACGCCTGGTAGCCGATGACATTGGCATTGGCATCCCGCAGTCCATACGGCCAGAAGACCGCTTTGTCCGGCTGCGGACTGAAATACGTCATTTCGCTCGTGTCGTTCCACGTGAAAAGTTCGACAAAATCCGGCTTCTGCACGTTGATGATCGACTGCCACTGCGCGATCAGTGTCTCTGCCCCGAACATCTCATTAAAATAGTCGTTGGCATTCTCGCTAGGCCAGTATTCGGGGTTGACACTCCCCATGAACGTCTTGCCGAGGCCATGCAGGACAGACGCGTAGATGCTGTTGTAGGCGGGATTGTTTGCGCCGATGGCATCGCTGAACAGCCCGTCCACCTGCCCTTGTCCCGGCGTATTCCAGACGCTTGTGTTGGAGGTCAGGAGCGGCACGGTCGGGGGCACGGCATTGTTAGTGCCGCCGTTGCTGTACTGCTGGGCGTTGAACTCCGGCAGAAAGTACGGCGTGATGCCTGCGGCTGTCAATGCGCTGTCGACGCCGCCCCAAAACGCGAGGTAGCTGGCAGGGCTGCTTGTTTCCCCACCGAAGCTGGATAAAACGGGTCTACCATTGACGTGCCAGTAATTCGGGTCGCTGGCATAAAGCGTCATAAAAGACGCTATTTGTGCTGCGCCCAATCCATCTTCAGATAGGCAAAACTTGAATTGACCGCCAGGGCTAACGGCATGGATCGCCGCGACCAGTGCAGCGGTGTCCGGCACGTAGTAGCCTGAGCCGTTCCAATCGCCCTCGTTCAGCGCAAACACGTTGATGTGATTTTGGATTGCCTGCCGAACTTCGGTCTCGTCGCCGGTTTCGCTGCCGCTGTAATCGCGGCTGGACATGACGTAGTGGGCCACAATCGGCTTCGTGCCATCGACGGGAAACGGGTCGATATAGGCATTGAATGGCCCTGCGGTGCTGCTTCCCTGCGCGGTCAGAGTCGCTTGCAGGGCCGAAAGCTGGGCTTGAAGGGCGGCAATCTGCGTGAGCGGCGGGACCGTAGACGGGACCCCTGGAGTGGTCGTTATCTGAGCGATGGTCGCCTGCGCGGACACAGGAAAGTAAAACGGCAGAACTGTCGCTTGGACGCCGTTGTTAGGGGCAACCGGCGTTTGGCTCAGGCAGGGCACAGAGAACAGCAATGCAAGCAAGCAGAGTAAGAGTCGGAGTTTCATCGGGGTTCACCACGCAGGGAAAGAAGCGGCTGGAAAAAGACCGGGCAAGAAAAAGGTCGGCGGCAGCCGCTGCTTGCCGCCGACCCGGAAGAAAAGACAGGATATTTCTTAGTACAGGATCTTTTTCCGCAGCTTGGCGTTGAAGGCTTTTCCGTTAATGTCTCGGGCCAGCGGGGTACAGCGAACGCTTCCTTCGGACATATAGTAGTTCTTCTCGTCCTTCATGCGCCCGGTCGCCGTGTCGTAGGCTGGGAACGGACCTTCCATATGGGCCGGGTAATCGACCCCGAACTTGGTCACGCCTTTCTGCAGGAACAGCAGCGTGTCGTCCCCGAGGATTGATGGCGCGTTCATCTGCATATAGTTCACGCCGTCGCGCTCGGCGTAGAGGTTCGCGCTCGTAACACCGAGATTGGTCCCGTTTGGCGAGTTGAACCGGTAGAAAATCGCCGCATTCCGGATCGCGGTCGACCCGAGACGGGTCGAGAGGCAGATGTTCGGCGGGGCAAAGACCGGATACTGCGACATTCGTCCGACAAGCTGGTCGTTCGTGTAGAAAATGCCGTTGAAGTAATCCGCCTGCTTCGCACTATTCGGGTACGCATTTGCGCCGAAGTTCACCTGGAAGAAGTCGCAGTTCGTAGTATACGAGTACGAGAGCTGGAGGTTTGCAGCAGTCACGCCCGATGCAGTGGTGAAGAGGAACTTGCCAGTTGCAAAGTCGACCGCATAGTCTGCCGTGATAGTGTTCCCGCTCGCCACGTCAGTCTTATTGGCGATGTTACCATTCGGATCGAGGTAGCCTCGGTTCAACAAACGAGCGCCGCCACTGGTCTTGTTAACCGTGATGGCGTTTGCGATAGTGTCGGTGATCGCGCCAAAGCTCGATACGCTCCGCATAGGGCGCGGCACAACCAGCGGAGTGCGGTAAGCATTGTTTGCGGACGGCGTGGCGATGCCTGCGTAGCGCACGGCCCCGGTCACGTTTCCGCCGCAGGCGGGCTGCACGATGAACGCCACCGTTGCCGCGTTGTAGACTTTTCCGTCCTGAACATTGCCCACGGTGTAGTCGGCTCCCGCAGGCACTTCTCCGGCCACGGCGACCGCGCCGAGTTCATCCGCCGTTGTTACCATGTCAAGGTACAAACTGCTGTTAGTGTCGCGCTGGAACTCGTAGAGGGTGTGGTACAAGGTGCGGGCCGTGACATCGTAGTTCAGCGGGCCGTGCAGCATCGCCATTTCTAGGATTTTGGTCACGGAGAAGCCGAGGCTGCGCGGACGCACCGCGAATTCTTGGTACTGGTTCATCAGGCTCGTCTGCGGAATGCCCTGGCCTTCCGTGACGGACAGTGAGTCGAAGTCAAGTCCCTGGTAATCATGCGGGGCCGGCACCTGGTACTCGGTCATAACGCGCAGAACGGTTCCGATGTTGGCCTGGGAACCCGGCGCTCCCTGCATTCCTTCCGCGCCGATGCCTTCGCAGAGCGGCAGGGCTTCGAGGTCCTGATACGCCCGCTCCAGCATGAAGTCGCCAAGAAGCCCCTGGTTGAGCACGGCTGCCGTCGTCACCGAAGCGTCGGTCATGCCGCCCGAATCGGTCATGTCAATGTTCCTGCGGGCCGCCTGAATGAGCGTCTGGGCGATTTCCTCTTTTTTGGCATCGTTCGTTTCGAGCATGAGCGCGGCGCTTGCAGCAATCAGGTTCGGGTCTTTTTTGGACTGCCGCTGCATCTTCGCGACGAACTGCTTGTTGGTTTCCCGAAGCTGCTTGTCGACCGGGTTGCCGGAGTTCAGCGCGTACTGATCAAAGGCGTCATGCAGGCTTTGCCGGACTTCGGCGATCTGTTTATCGCCAGCATCGACCATGACCTGAGTGCGGGTGTTCGTTCCGTCCAAAATGCCTCCTGGGGCCGGCAGCCCTCTCATTTCGAGCCGAACCCGCGACGAGACGCGGTCCGTGAGCGCGATCTCCCGCTCTAAGGCCGTGCGTCCGGCGTCTTCCGTAGGACACATGCGCACGGCATCCGCCATCTCTTTGCGGGTATCGGTATCGGTAAACCGGGCGACCTCGGGCGCAGTGCCCTGCTCCACGCTGTCTGCCAGAGCGACGACCTTCGCCCGCTCCGCCGCGTCCGCATCTTTCTTTTCCGAGTCAGCGACAAACTGACTGGCCCGGCTGAGGTCCGGGGACAGTTTTTCTGTCACGGCGGCGACAATCGCGTCCAGGGTCGGCGCGGCAGCCGCCGCCTCCAAGGAGTCAGCAGCGTCCAGAAGCGATTGCTTTGTGTCTGGATCATCAATCGTTGCGGCCTGGGCACGCAGTTCAGTGGCAGTTTTCAAGGGTCGTTTCTCCTTCGGGGAAGCGGAAATAGAATTTGTGTTTCTGGGTGCGCCTGTGCTGTCATTAAAAGCAGCAAGAGAGGCGTCTGCGAGTTCGACCGTCACGAGCGGGAGCGTCGCGTCCGTCATCGGGATCATCTGGTCGGCATCCACCACGCCGCCTGCTTGGGGAAAGGCGGGGTTCGGCACATGATCAAACACCATGGGGAAGCAGTGCCCGATCATTTCCGGGCCGAAATACTGAATGCTTGCGCCGTCGGCCAGTTTTCGAATCGGCGCAGCCTTTGTGCTGCACCAGCGCACGGAGCCGCCGATTTTTTCTTTGTCGCCGAGCTTCTGACTGACGCGGCGACCTTTCGGGGTGCGCGGATCGGGCGTGTTGAGACTGATGAGGTTTCCGGCGGCATCGGTGGTCCAGCCGTCCTGTCGCCAGACTTCATTACTGCTGTCCGTCAGGTACTGGCCCCGGCTTCGGTCAAACGGCGGGTGCGGCTCCTCGCCGTAGCGCGGCGTCGCACGGCACCAGGCGTCGCCTTGCGCGGCAGCCGCCCGCAAAAACTCCGGCTCGAAGTAGCGCGTGTTCTCGTTGCGAATCCGGGCCGGGGACGCGAGAAGGCGGATGGGGCCGCTCCCTGCTGCGTCGTCCATCCGCGTGAGAATGGCGTCTTCGAACGAGAACGCGCCCGCATCCGCAACCGGGGCAGTGAGTGCCGGATCGGCTTCCCCCCCACTGATGCCGTCCCCACTCATCACGGGTGCAGGCTGGGTTAAGTCGCCCGTGTGCAGCCACTTCACGAATGCGCCGGTCTCCATGGCAGCGACGGTTCCCATACCGGTCCATCCCGGTTCGTAATTGGACAGGTATGCGCTCTGTGCTTCGTCTTGGCTGCTAAAACCAGCCATACACTTGTGCTCGTCAAAGGTGCCGTCGGGGTTTATCTGGTTGACGACATAGACAGCCTGCGCGTCCGGGTTATCGCCGACGAACACATCCACCGGGTCGCCGTCCGTGCCGACCTGCGGGGCTCCGGCGATGTCGCCATAGTCGTGGCGCATCTCGGTCTGCCAGGACCCGTTTGGCCCCATACCGGAGCGCATTGAGCCTTTGGGGTTCTCGACCGTGATATTCAGTCCGCGAATAGCAACGCTTTTGCTCATGCGCCTGAAGCAGTTCCTGTCGCGACCGGAACCGCACCGGGAACCGGGGTCACAGACGCGACAAGCGCGCTCGGGTCAATGGCCGTGATCGTGTGATCTAGCGTTGTCGGCGTGCTCGTGCCGTCCGGGGCAGCGACGGGGACGGGAACCACGTTGCCGACGCTTACCGGGACAGGCAAGGACAAGCCGATCGTTGTTCCGTCAGGAAGCTGCACGACCGTCGGCGCGGTCGCCGGAGGCAAGGTCGCTTCGATGATGGCGGCGGCGGCGTTAAACGTGTCTACCGCAGAATCATCGACTTCATGGTTCTGAAGATCGGTGATGGTCTGAGCGTTGGCAGCAAGGGTCAATTGATCCTGCGTGATGAGCGATTCGTCGCCCGTGATCGTCTGGGCGTCCAGGGCTTCTTTGGCGGCGGCGGCAGTTTGCAGCCGGGTGGCAGCAGCAATGAGAGCGGCGGTGGTCGACATGAGTTTCTTCTCCAGTGTTCTTTCTTCGTCGGCGCGGGCCTGCTGGGCTTGTTCCCAGCGCAGCAGATGGGTGAGAAGCGGGGCAATGCGAACGCGCCGCAGCGTTTCCATGTTCTCATTCAGAATTGTGGTATCGGTTTTAGGCATGAGCGGCCTTTGCAGTGTTTTCTTCCAGTGTCATCAGTCCCCGGCAGTGAGGACAGTTGACCACAAGGCGATTTCCTAAACTACCAGTGACAGTCTGTATTTGCGGTGCGTCGCTTGATTCGAGAGCAAAGCTTCGGCGGCATGGCGTGCAAGTAATTTCCTTGCCTTCCCACCACGCGGCCTTGGACTGCGACTCTGAACGTTTGTTATTGATGAGTTTCATGGCGGAAAAAGCAAAAACGCCTCTCCCGGACACTGGTCAAAGTGTTCAGAAGAGGCGTTTGTACGCTAAGGCGTTTTACGCTTGAACTGCGCTTGGATCGTATGCAGTTATCGTGTCAGCCTCCGTATCGTCCGGTGGTGACGGCAGTCGGGTCTTTCGGGTTCGCGGCTAGTTTTTCCAGGTTGACTTCCGAGCGGACGCCCCGGTGAAAACATTCAATGACTTTGCGCGACAGTGAGATGCGGAACAAGAACCGCTTGGTGATTGGGTCATATACCTCAATCATATCGGGAGGCAAAGCCGGAATAGCAACGGTTGTCTGCATAGCGTGTTGGCTTATTATACAGCATTTTTTCTATCTGTCAAGCGTTGCGCTGTCAGAACGTCAAATAAAAAGCCTGCCGACTACACAATTTTGTAGTCGGCAGGCTCAATGGCTTAGATTAAGTGGCCCGTTATGGCTTCTTTTTGTACGCATCGCCCCCAGTCGGCTTGCTGACTCCGTCAATTCGCTTGCCGCCCGCGAAGCGCTCGCCGTGCCCGCTGCTGCCCGCCGCTTTGCTGTTCGCACTGCCGTTCTGAACGCCGGGGTCGGCTCCCATCATCTGCATGTCG
>JBPBQB010000108.1:0-6228 GCA_050954545.1 Janthinobacterium lividum
CCCTCTGCTCCGATCTCTGGGGCCTGTACTTACTCTTCGTCCTCCCGTTTCGGGAGGACCCCTGCGAAGCAAGGTGGTGGGTTCATAATCCGCTTCGCCGCATTTGTCCCCGACAACGCACACAGCGGTACCCCGCCACCTGGATGCGTGCTGCCGCCGACAAAGTACAGGCCGCGCACGTCCGGCGAAACCTGCGGCGGACGCAAAAAGCCCTGCCGCCAGCCGTTCGATGATAGTCCATAGATAGCGCCGCGATAGGCATGGTAACGGCTCTCCAAATCCAGCGGTGTCCACATCTGCTCGACTATGATCCGTTCGCGCAGCCCTGTCAGCCCCATGCGTTCGAGTTTTGTCAGGACGATCTCCCGGTAGCTTAGTGCTTCTGCCTGCCAGTCAAAATGGGGGGACAGAGCGGGGGGATTGGTCATAACGAAAAGATTGCTGCATCCCGGCGGGGCTTTGCTGGGATCGGAGACAGACTGGCAGGCGACCCCGATAGTCGGGTCGGCGGCAGGCCGGTGGTGGTCGAAGATCGATGCAAACTCCGCTTCGCCGTCTGCGGCAAGAAACGAATTGTGATGAGCTAGCTGGGAATATTCGCCCTGGATGCCGAGCAGCAGCAGAAATGCCGACGTGCTGGGCTCGATCTTTTCGACTCGCTTTGCTGTCCATGCCCGCCGGGCGGAGTGGGGGATGAGCGCTGTCAACGCGCTCAGGCAGTCCGCGTTGCAGACCACGGTGTCGGCGAAAAGCCGCGCTCCTGATTGGGTCTGAACCCCACGCGCTCGGCCATTCTTGACGATAATCTGCGAGACTGGCGTTTCCGCTTGAATCCTCACCCCCAGGCTTTCCGCCGTGTCCCGCAGCGCTTCCGCTAATTGGTATAGGCCACCGCGCACGTAGAATGTCCCCTCGCGCCACTGGACATCGGCGACGGTCGCGAAGATGCCTGATGCCCGTGCGGGATGGGAGCCGCTGTAGAGCGCGTACAGCTCAAAGACCTGACGCAGACGTGGGTCGGTAAAATGCTCGCGCACGACATCGCGCAAAGTGCGCCAGGGCTTCAGGGCTAGAAAGTCTCGAAGCTGGCCCCACTGGGCCGGGGTGGGAATGCCGCGCACGGAGGCCCCGAAATCCTGGCGCAGAAAGGGGTCCGTGGTGGCGTCCGAGACCTGCCTGGCATACTCCAAAAACCGGCGAAAGCCTGCTTCGTCATTCGGCGCAAACGACGCGATTGCCCGCGCAGCCTCTGCCGGGCTGCCCGGTGCATCAAGAGTCGCGCCGCCCTCAAAGTGATACCGGCAGACCGTGTCCAGACGTACCAGATCTAAGACATCTTCCAGCCGTCGCCCGGCACTCGCGAAGACTTCCTCCAGCGCCCAGAGCATGGTCAGCACATGGGGGCCGGTGTCGAACCGAAAGCCGTTCTGCTCCCAGATATTCAGCTTTCCGCCGACGTTCGCATTCTTTTCCAGAACTGTAACTCTCGCACCACGCGCCGCCAGTCCAATCGCCGCCGCCAGCCCGCCGACCCCCGCTCCAATGACAATCACATCCATGGCTTTGAGTGTACCCGATGGGCTGGCAAGCGCTGAAAGCAGGATTCGCGCTTGCTCTTATTGTATTCCTCTTACAATGCATTTTGCGATGGAAGCAGATAAAAGTTGGTGTTCAAGGTATGAAACGTATTGCCCCTGGTGATCTTATAGCTGTCACAGCAAATGGTCGTTATTACTACGCTCTGATCCTCGATAAAATCAAATTGTTTGGCGGTAACTGGTCATATGTATTCCATGCGACCACTGAAGAAAAGGTCTTTGCTCCCGAAGAAATTTTGGGTGACGAAAAGCCAGGTTTTCACGCGTTCGTTGATTTCATCTGGGCGAAACGTGAAAGTCGCCTTGAGCACATCGCTCGAAACGTGGATTTGGTGCCCTACAATTCAATACGCTATCTCAAGGACACTCATAATTTTGCCGCGAAGTCACCAATATGGTTTATTTCTGATATGAGCTTTCAAGTCGTTAGACAAGTCGCAGAGCTGACAGAGAGGAAAAAAGCTATCCATTTCCTGTGCGTATTGATGATACTACAATGGTTGAGCGTATCGATCAAAAGTGGAAGCCAAATATGGATAAACGAATTTGAACTTTGACTAGGCTTTACTGCAACCAAAAATATATTGGCCTAGCAGGCCTAGGACTCATGGCGTATGGAGGAAATAACGTGACAGATCAAAACTTGCTTGCTCGGATTGTATCAAGACCAAATGTATTGGCAGGAAAGCCGACTGTTCGTGGAACGCGTTTGAGCGTAGAGTTCATACTGAACTTGTTAGCGCATGGGGCAACCCATGCGGAGATTCTCTCGGAGTACGAAGGCTTGGTGCCGGAGGATCTGACGGCTTGCCTTTTGTTCGCCAGCAAATCTTTGGAGAACACCACCTTTATGCCTCTGGCTGAGGCTGCCTAATGCGCTTTCTCATAGACGAATGCACGGGGCCAAATGCTGCTGCATGGCTGCGGGGAGAAGGCTATGAAGTGTTCTCGGCCTATGAGCAATCTCGCGGATCCACCGATGATGTCTTGATTGAAAAAGCATTTGCTGAAAATTGGATACTGATCACCAACGACAAAGATTTTGGCGAGAAAGTCTATCGAGAGCGGATGCAGCATCGAGGAGTCATCTTTTTACGGTTAAATGATGAGCGGGCAGCCAATAAAATCTTTGTCCTTAATCGGCTGCTGTCACAGTATGCAGACCAATTGCCTGACCGCTTTGTAGTCGTAACCGATGACCGTGTCCGCTTCGCCAGCGTGACAAACCTCCCCCAAAATCCGGACTAGCTTGCTGTCTCGAATGCTGCATCTCGCGTAGGTCAATGGATGTCGCCTTGTGCCCTATTCGTACTGGAACATTACGACTGGGCGGCAGACGTGATGGCGGGTTCAAACGTCTGGAGAAACTCAGAGCGCGATTTTTCTTCCAGGTCGACAACCTTGCTGCCGCCGGCTGCGATGAACGTGACGTCCTCGATGCCGATTACTTTGAGAATCAGGCGCAGGTACATCGTCGCGATGTCCCGGTCTTGGATCGGTGAACCCTCGGTGTAGACACCGCCTGAAGCCATCAGTACCGTGCATTTTTTGCCCTGAACTAAGCCTTCGCCTGTCATGCCCAGTGTCAGCCCTTTGCGGACGATGTGGTCCACGTAAGACTTGAGGTTGGCGGGAATGTTGTAGTTGTAAACCGGGGTGCTGATCGCAATGTGATCCGCGGCCAGAAGCTCGGCGACAAGCTCGTTGGACACCCGAAGTACTTCCTTGATTTCGGGAGTGTGCAGCTCCGCAGGCGTAAAGCTGGCTCCCATCCAGGGCAGATTCATGTAGGGCAGATCGATCTTTGCAAGATCGCGCTCAGTAACTTCCCCAGTCGGATGCGCGATCTTCCACTGCTCCACAAAGGTTTTCGCGAGATTGCGGGAGATCGAGTACTCTCCCCGTGGGCTTGCCTCAACAACAAGAAGCTTTAGCATGATTATGTCCTTTCATCGATTGCAGTGTATACTGTTCCAAACTGAAACAGAACGAACAATTTGTTCGTAACACTATTATGGGAAGTATAATCACTTGATACAAGAGGGCACTTTTTTGAGCGAAACGAACATTTCTGTTCCCGACAGCGCGTTGTCCGCCGCCCATTGCAAGGGGCTGACTGACGTCCTGGCGACTATCGGTGACAAGTGGACCATCAAGGTTGTTGGAACACTCTCCGAGGGGCCATTGCGCTATAACGAAATCGAGCGGCGCGTGGGCGGTATCTCGCAGCGTATGCTGACCCTGACTTTGAAGCGGCTGGAGGTCGACGGCATTGTCACACGCACCCTTTTTCCCTCCGTGCCGCCGCGTGTGGACTATGAGCTGACCCATCTCGGGCAGACCTTGCGCGGGGCGCTGTCACCTCTGCATCTGTGGGCTGTGCAGAACAAGGAGACAATTGAAGTGAACCGCCGCCAGGCCGCCGCTAAAGGAGAGAATTGCGGCCCCACGGAGAGTTCTAATGAAAGGGAAAGCGTATGAAGATCAGCATGCGTCAAGAAACGCCAAGCGATTATGCGGCAGTCGCTGAGGCGATAAAATCCGCTTATGAAGACGTCGGTTACAGCAATCACCGAGAGCAATTTATGGTGGAGCGGCTTAGAAACTCAGACGCCTATATCCCAGAGTTGTCGCTTGTGGCGGAATCGGATCAGGAGATCGTCGGACATCTCCTGCTGACAAAGATCTTCATCCGCAATCAAGAAAAGTCCATTGCGTCGCTTGCGTTAGCGCCCCTTTCGGTCGTGCCGGAGTTCCAGGGGAAAGGGGTGGGCAGTCAGTTAGTGATTGAGGGCCACCGGATAGCAAAAGCACTTGGCTATCAGTCAGTGGTCCTTCTTGGTCATGCAGACTACTATCCCCGATTTGGCTATGAACCGATGAAAAAGTACGGATTGGAATTGCCGTTTGCGGTCCGTGAAGAGAACTGCATGGTTATTTCTCTCACGGAAAACGGGCTGTCGGGTGTGACTGGCAGGGTCGTCTACCCACCGGAGTTCCTGGAATAGTCAGACGAGTTCAGCTACCTGCTCAATACTTAGCGATTACTCTAAAACATCTTCCATAATAGGGGTTATGGTACAATCATCTAGCGCTGGCAGGTAAATAAAATGGGCTTTCGTCGTAAAAAAGAAGATGTCAAAACGGAGCATAAATGGAAACAGTTCGTTTCCAACCATGCGGTTTTAATACAGGAAGTCGGATTGCCATTATGGATCAGCGATGAACACGATTATTGGCAGGATGTTGTCTACTACGGGTACCCTGAACAATACTATGAGCGTACGCCCTCATCGATACCAGATTTCGACTTAACAGGAGCAAAACCATCAGAATTGGTCGGATTTGTCAGACTGCTGAATCTGTACTTTGAAGATGGGTTTGCTTATTATAATCCTGAATTCTTGAAGTGGCAAGATCGTAAAGCGTATAACCAAATTGTGGCACGGTTCGCACCTGCTGAAACGTGACAAGCAGCCTAACTCATACCGTACAGGGATTTTCCATAATGGCCTTTGTGCGACTGTTTTCAGGCTGAATGTTGCATAACATCGTGTTTATCGGAACCAGAAAGGTCAGGTAGATGGGTCACTCGCTGGCAACAATCCAATTCTTATTCCTCTGTTCTTTAGCCCTGAACGGTTTCTGGTTGGGAAACCGACTTGTTCCCTGGTGCCGGCATCATCGAACCCGACTTGTCACAGCGAGCCTGAGCCTACTTGCTGTGGAAGGGTTGCTATTTTACCTCTATGTCTTTGCTTCACTGCGGCCTGAGCCTCATGTCTTTGTCTTTGCGGCGCAGGGTATCAACAGTGCTGTGCTGATAACTTGTCTCCAAGAATGGATCAGAATCTTACCTCGTCCCTGGGGAGAGGGGCAAAAAAATTGATCTGACGGAAGACACCTTATCGGACCCAAACGCGCGTCTACTATCTTTCCCGATGAAAACTGACTACCGTTGTTCGATTGAACGGATTGACTGCCGTTGTATACAGGTAGACGCTCCAATGTTCGCCTAGACAAGCAGCCCGAATCAAAGCGGGTGTTCCCAGCATTGAGAGAGCACTGATACTGAAACGTTCGATTGAAGAAAAACCAGCCCAGCCCTTGATCTGAGAGCTAGGCTGGTTTTCCATCACTAGAGCCTTCTTTATGCGTCCTGAGAGACAGTCACCAGCACTTTGCCTCGACTGCCGCCATGCTCTAGTTGAGACTGTGCTTCACCCACCTGCTCTAATGCAAAGCGCCCGGAGATTGTGAGGCGGAGCTGCTGATCGTCCAGCATTTTCGCGACGCGCCCTAAGTCATCGGGGGTGGATTGGGCCATGGCGAAGCGGGCTTGCTGTCCGGGGGAACGTGCGAGGGCGAGGTTCGGCATCCCCGCCGCCAGAACGAGCATACCGTCGGGTTTCAAGGCTGCCCAGGAACTCTCCTCGGTCTTGCCGCCCGCGAGATCGAATACAAGGTCCATCTGGCCTGCAAGCGTGTTAAGCTGATCTGTGCTGTAGTCAATCGCGACGTCTGCACCCAGTTCCCGGAGGAACTCTGTGTTTCGACCGGAGGCAGTCGCGTACACGGTCGCGCCGAGCCGATGCGCGAACTGGACGGCGAAGTGGCCGACCCCGCCCGA
>JBPBQB010000222.1:0-6096 GCA_050954545.1 Janthinobacterium lividum
GATACGGCATCATGGGTATCAAGCGCGGGGGCTTTCGGTCCATGTCCGATCTGAAGATGGCCGAAGCTGGGCAGCTAAACGGCGGCTGACGACGTGCGCGGATACATGGACTCTCTTCTCCGTTCTGACCTCTATTTGGGAACATCCGTTCCCATCAGTCAAGCAGGTGGGCGTCGTGCTGTACGATCTGCTGCCTGACTCTCAAGCAACCCTTCCGCTGTTCAGTGAAGACACCCGGCGGCTGACCGCAGCACGGGCAGTGGACGCGATCAATCGAAGAGTCGAGGACGGCAAACTGACCATGGCCTCGGTCCTGCCGGTCAAGCACACATCGGGGGACAAAATCGCCTTTGGCAAGATCAAAGATTTAGGATGACCTACCTCCTTGCTTCGCAGGGTCCTCCCTGAAGGGAAGATGAGGATAGCTAACCCAGACCGAGACCTCTGCTCCGAATCCTTCCTTTAGGAAGGACCCTGCGAAGCAAGGAGGTAGGTCATTTCCGGGTATGGTATTCCATGCTGTTTTTGGGATTAGACTTGGCTTGGGGCCGAAAGAACACGAGCGGCGGGTGTGTCGTTTCCTGCCCAATAGGTGACGAGGGCAGGGGAACCGTTCTGGAGTTCACCGAGACACTGGGCGACGACGACGAAATTGTCTCCTGGATCAGCCGCTGGAACGCGGAAGCCGGTCAAGACGGCCTGCTGCTGGGAGTTGATGCGCCGCTGCTCGTGCCGAACCTGACCGGGAAGCGGCCCTGTGAGACGGAACTGGGCCGCCGGTTTGCCCGCTTCCAGGCAGGAGCGCACCCGGCCAATCGGACTATCTTTGGCGACGATGTGCGCGGAGAGCGATTAGTCGCAAGGCTGGCCGAGATTGGCATTTCGGACGATCCCTACCTAAATGCGCCTCGCCAAATTGGGATACGCCAGATGATGGAAGTCTTTCCGCACCCGGCTCATATTGTCTTGTTCGACCTGGCCCGGACACTGAAGTACAAACCAAAACCGAAGCGCAGTTACGAGAGCCGCTGGGCCGCGATGAACGAATACAGCCGCCTTCTGCGGAGCCTCGCCCGCTTCGACCCGCCGCTGGACCTGCCCGACGCTTGGCCGCCTGCTGATGTCACGGGAATGATCGGCGGGAAGCTGAAAAGTCTCGAAGACGGCATGG
Organism: Janthinobacterium lividum; assembly: GCA_050954545.1. GTDB lineage: Bacteria > Armatimonadota > Armatimonadia > Armatimonadales > Capsulimonadaceae > JANXMY01. The sequence goes on from JBPBQB010000222.1 coordinate 1,172, forward strand.
ATGCGCTGACCTGCGCGTACATTGTCTTCCGGTACTGGCATCACGGCGCGGCAGGGGCGGAAGTGATCGGCGACATGACCCATGGGTATGTCGTGGTTCCCACCCGGCTCAATCCTGAGCCGCCGGGGGTAAAATAACGGTATGAGCCGTTCCCCGCTGCCGACTTTGCACACGCCCCGCCTGACCCTGCGCCCGATGACAGTCAGCGACACGGACAGCATCACGAAAATGATCCACGACTCTCGTCCTGCCTTCTCCCAGTGGTTCGGCTGGGCGGATGCCAGCACGCGGGCCACGGTCAAAGAATACATCCAGGCCTCCGAAGAGTCCATGGCGCTCGGCCATGCCTGGCATTATGTCGTGCTGCTCTGGTCCGGCAAGCTTGCCGGCCGCGTCGGTCTCAGCGCAATCGACACGGACAACTCAAGTGCCGAGCTCGGCTACATGCTCCGCACCGATGTCGAAGGCAACGGCATCATGACCGAAGCCGCCTACGGCCTGCTGTCCCATGCCTTCGGCGCTGGCCGCCTGCACCGAGTCACAGCCTACGCGGACTGCGAAAATGCGAAAAGTCAGCAGGTTCTGACCCGGCTAGGCTTCCAAAAAGAAGGCACGGTGCGCCATATGAGCTTCCATGCCGGACGCGGCTGGCGCGACCACTTTTCCTATGGCCTTTTAAACGGAGAGCTGCGCGGCTGATACATTTAATCGGCTCTAATTGGACATAATCGGTCGTAATCGGGTAGGATTACGGACATGAATATCGAAACGCAAAGCGCGTCGCTGCATATCACCCCGGAAGCATTGCGGCTGATCAGCGACCTCGATCAGTTCAAAGGGGCCTGGCGGGCGTTTCGGGCGCTGGCTCCGGAGCGGCTGGCAGCTCTGCGCCGCATCGCGACAATCGAGAGCGTCGGCTCCTCGACCCGCATTGAAGGTGCCCGCCTGAGTGATCGTGAAGTCGAAATCCTGCTGTCCGGCCTCGATACTCATTCATTTCGGTCGCGCGACGAGGAGGAAGTCGCCGGCTATGCGGAAGCGATGGAAACAGTCTTCACAGGCTGGGAAGCGATCCCTCTGACAGAGAACCATATCAAGCAGCTTCATCAGATACTGCTTCAGCACAGTTCCAAAGATGTCCGGCATCGCGGAGATTACAAGCATCTTCCCAACCACGTCGAAGCATTCGATCCTGAAGGGAAAAGCCTGGGCGTCGTCTTCGCGACAACTTCGCCGCTCGAAACGCCGTGGCGGATGCAGGAGCTGGTTGGGTGGATACGGGAAGCTCTGAGCGGAGAAACCTGGCATCCGCTGCTGGTCATTGCTGTCTTCACCGTGTACTTCCTCGCCATCCATCCCTTTCAAGACGGCAACGGGCGGCTCTCGCGGGTGCTGACCACGCTGCTTCTTCTGCGGGCAGGCTATTCGTATGTGCCTTACAGCTCACTTGAAAGCGTGATTGAGGCCGGCAAGGAAGAGTATTATCTGGCGCTGCGCCGGACACAGGGAACACTCTCACAAGACGCCCCGGATTGGGAACCCTGGCTGCTGTTTTTTCTGCGGGCATTGCAGTGTCAGAAGTCGCGCCTGGAAGAGAAAGTAAATCGGGAACAAGCCTGGGGAACGGCCCTGCCTGCCCTGTCCGTGCAGATTTTGGAACTCGCACGGGAACATGGGCGTGTGACAACTGCCCAGATCGAGACCCTGACCGGCGAAAGCCGCAGCACGATTAAAGCCCGACTAAATGCACTGATGCAGGCTGGGAAGATCACCCGCCATGGACAGGGACGCTCCACCTGGTACGCCCTGTCCTGAATGAAGACAGGAGCGGCCTGTCCGCATCGGTGCAGCCTGATGTTAAGCTGCTCCGTTGATACGCTCCCACGTCGCCGGTAATGGGTAACGCCCTGCTGCTTGTAGCGCCTGACGCTCCAACAATCGCTCTTCTCTGTTGAACCCGAAAATTCGGGCTGTCACTCTGCCAATATCACTGACAGGCACAATAATAATCTCCTCACTCCCGCCCAAATGGAAATGATCCTGCCAACGATCCAAGCGCGGATGATAAAAACGAACCAATTCACCTGAACTCGGCATCAGTGAGCCAATATCGCTGCCTTTATTGCGATTGCAAACGAAGCACGCATACGCTAAATTGGCTTCTGTCGTTGGCCCGCCGTGTTTTTCACTGATAATGTGGTCAACCTCGCATCCGAAAAACGTGTCATCCTCATGGAGTAAGCAGTATTCACAGAGATTATCCGCCCGCGCAATCACGAGACGACGCAGGGCCGCGCTGATATAAGTGACGCTCACAACTCTACTTCCCTGCCAAAAACCGCCGCGCCCGTGCTTTTGCCAGCCGCATCAGGTGTTCCACCTGCAAATAATGTTCCAGTTCTGCCGACTCTGCCGCACTCAATCCCTCTGCCTTTTCTTGCGAAACTAAAGTGAAGACCCGCGCCCGTGTCGCCTCCGAAGGACGAAAGGCAACCACGGAAGCGGGACTGCTCCCAGCGGCAATAAAATCGATGACTTCTTCATATGCCTTCGTGACACCCATAACTCTTCTCCAATCTCCTGCCTTCAGCGAGAGTGCAGTATTATCATACGAGATCTGCGCGAAAATTAACCCCATATTTGTGCGATTCACTGGAGTTGCCTGCCCGCGTTAGGTACAGCGCATCGTCAAATCGCACCTCTCCTGACCCTTTCAGTAGGCTCCTAATTCTGGAATAAAGCCCTGCTCATCAGGACATTTGCCTTGCGCGATGGCATTTTCATCCTTGCACAGAGCATACGAACTCCACACACTGATTATATCACCGTCCGCCGTTTTTGTTTCTAACCAGTCCATAAAGCGGTCAATCTGACTGAAAGCATACCAATCTGGAGCACTCGCTCCCCGATATAACCTCTGCTCGACAAGAATTGGCCCCTCATCCTCCAACACGCGCTCAATAGTGGCAAGCGTGTCGGGCGATGTGATTTTTGGCCCTTCCAATGTCCAGTTATCGTTCTCGTTGCGAAAGCGTATCTTAATAACTTCTCCTTCTTGCCTCGGTTACGGTCAGTTTCTAGGAGTTTCGGGAACGAGGGCAGGCTGCTTAAACCGTTGCCATGCTTGCCAACGATCTATTATCCACGTGCCTATAATCATCAAGAAGACTGTGGCCGGCAGAACGTAAAACAGTTTAGGTAAGTGAAAGAAGCCGCCTATGAAAAATAGCGCACATAGAAACAAACAACCATAGAACTGAACTTGCCCTTTCTTTGGGTCTGCAACAAGCGATCCTCCCAAAACGAGCAACATGGCATACACATACTCCAAGTGTTCGTGGCTATGAATTGTGTCGCTCAACACTTCGTGAACGAAAAACACGGTAATAGAATACAGCCTAGGAGTTTACGCATCGGTGTGAGTTCCTCTTATTGGCTTCTATAATAAGCAAAAGCCTACGCTGTGGAGTCAGGGCACAAGGTATCCGACTGCGACTTCAGACCGCGTTAGGAAACGCTACTAACGAAACTACCCAAGTCTGGTGCTGCAAACTGCGACGAGGCGCTTGGCTGATAGCCCTTGCGTTTCTTGGGCGCAGGATAGCGAACCGTGTAAGAAGCGCCTGCGGCTGTCTTTTGGTGCAAGACAACTACTTTCGTAACGGATTTCTGTGGCTTCACATGTGAGACTGCCCGAGTATGTAAGATTTTCTTCATTTCATAGCCTTGCGATATAATAAGTGCGATTTGTGGTCTAATAGTGGCGCTCACCAGCGACACCAGCCTGCACAGCCCACAAAATCGCAGAGCTAAATGACAACGGACGCCCGGAGCGGCAGCGCATAGTAGCGATTGTCAAGTGTCAATTTGCAGCGCCGTGTTAGGCGCTGTATCGAGCAGTAAGCCTGACACGTCTGTAATACAATCGAGGACTCGTGTCGCGCCGGGAAACGTCGCTCGCCGAGTTAATTCCGACGGAATGACCCAGCAATCGAGCGTGGCTGCCCGCGCTGCAATCAGCCCGCGTGGAGCGTCCTCAATCGCGAGGCATTTTTCAGAAGGCAACCCACTGCGAGCGACTGCGGCGAGATACGGATCAGGCTCTGGCTTACTTCGTGCGTAATCCTCAAGCGTGATTGCAAAGTCAAAAAACTCCAGCAGGCCCGTCCGACGATGCATCGTCTCGAAATGCTGGCGACGGGAAGTTGTCACGATTCCCATCACGAAGTGTGGCCGTAACATCGCGAGCGTCTCGCGAACACCGGCAATCATGATCAACTCCTGCTCAAGCATTTGCAGATAGCGCTCGTTCCGAGCACCTTGGATCTCGGCGATGCCCGCTTCGCTCAATCCATGCACAGAAGCAAACTTCGAGGTGCCCCTGGAATGCGATAGAAAGTACTCGAAATAAAGTTCCACCGTTAGATCGATCCCCACACCGGCGAAGACCTCTCGCGTGGCCTGAAAGTACCAGCGTTCAGTGTCGACAAGTACGCCGTCATTGTCCCAAAGGATCACCGCATAATTGGGAACTTCTGAGTGTGTCTTGCGGAAGTCCATGTTGTCACTCCATTCTATAGCGCGTACTTGTTACTATGCCGCATGAGCGCGGATCAACAACTATTTTACCGCACGTTTACGACAGAACCAAGCCTTACTCCTAATATTCACCCCTCTCCCACGAAGTGGGGGAGGGGTCGACGCGCAGCGGCGGGGGTGGGGGCCTCCCTCCGCCCCTTAACATCTGTTCCCAAACACGCTATACTAGTAGACAGGAATAGTAGACAAAAGTTTTGCTTGGGAGGGCGGAACAGGAAACCAGACAATGCCTACCACCGAACCCGGCAAAGCCATCGCCAGCCGCAACGCCACCACCCACGGCGTCTTTGCACGAGACATTGTTCTGCCCAGCCTCGGCGAAGACC
>JBPBQB010000059.1:0-6016 GCA_050954545.1 Janthinobacterium lividum
AATGCAAAAGCCCATCGCCCGGTCCGGCGGGGCATGATGGCCGGGCGGGCGGACCACCGCAAAGTTCGCATCCATGCCGCCCGTCATCACCGCATCCACTGCGCCGATGCCCGCTCCGGCAGCGGCAGTAGCCGCCACCCAGGAATCAGCCGATGCTACTGTGTCACCCGCGTCTAAGTAGCCGCCGCCTTCAGAAACTACTTCTTCCACAAAGTCCAAATAAGACGCTGCATGCACCCGCTCTAGCTGTGTTCGCGTCGCCGCAGTCACAGGAAGCTGGATCAGCCGATCTAGCGTCCCCGTTTGTTCCAGCAGCTCCATGACTTCGGCCACCCGCGCAGGCCGCTCGGGATGGCCTTCGGGCGGCTGATGCTCCAAAACGGCTGGGTCGTAAAGCAGTGCGACTTTTCTGCTGGACATGAAATCACTCCCACGGAACAAAAAAGAACCCAGCATTTTCATGCCGGGTTGGTTTGGTTAATCTTCGGGCCGGTCGCCGGCGGGGATACCCCGGTCACTGGCCTTGTCGGGCGGGTCGATGGTCATATCGCCGGTGACTCGGACCTGACAGGACAGGCGATACTGACCGAGCAGGCCGTCTTCTTCCAGCGACTCGCGCTCTTCCGTGTTGTATTCGGTCGGCTCACCGCTCAGGAAATGGACTTTGCAGGTGGTACAGCGGGCAAAGCCGCCGCATCGGTGCAAAATGTCATAGCCTGAATCTTCAATCGCAAGAACGAGCTTTTTGCCGTTCTCGACTTCAAATGGCGTCAAGCCTTCAATAGTGACGGTCAGCATTGTGTTGTCTCCTGAAACCCACCCCGCTCGTTCCTCGCTTCCCCTCCCGAAGCGGGAAGAGTAAGAGTTTAGGCTTGGGCAGGCGTTTCTGATGCTCTTCGTCCTCCCGCTTCGGGAGGACCCCTGCGAAGTAACTTGTTACGAAGCAAGGAGGTGGGTTCTTTCGGCTAGGAAGTGGGTTATCGGTTCCACCATTTGCGGCCTGCATCGGTGAGCATCTTGTCGGCTTCTTCCGGCCCCCAGCTTCCTGCGGCGTAGTTCGGCAGGGAAGGCGGCTGGTGGTTCTCCCAGAACTTGAGTACCGGTGTAATCAGGCCCCATTCGGCTTCCACTTCATCGTCGCGCGTAAAGAGCGATGGGTCGCCGAGCAAAGCGTCCATGATCAGACGCTCATAGGCGTCATGGATGCGCTGACCGAAGCTGGTTCCATAAGTGAAGTTCATGTCGACCGGCTGGACAACCGTCTTCTGGCCGGGTGGCTTAGCTCCCAGGCGCATGGAAATCCCTTCGTTGGGCTGAACCCGGATCGTAATGACATTCGGCTCAGCGGGATTGTTGCCCTCGGTTGCGACAAGTACGGTCGGCAGGTTTTTAAACGTGATGTTGACTTCCGTGACCCGTTCCGGCAGGCGCTTCCCAGCCCGAACATAGAAGGGAACTCCGGCCCAGCGCCAGTTCTGGATTTCCAGCTTCAGGGCGACAAATGAGTCTGTGACCGATTCTTTCGGGACATTGGGTTCATCCCGGTACGCCGGAACATCTTTGTCACTGATCTTGCCTGCGCCGTACTGACCGCGAATGACACACTGGTCGCAGTCGCCTTCCAGGATCGGCTTGATCGCCCGAAGGACTTTGGCTTTTTCGTCGCGGATGTCGTTCGCGCCGAGCGTGTTCGGCGGCTCCATCGCAATCAGTGCCAGCATCTGAAGGCCGTGGCTCTGGACCATGTCCCGCAGTTCTCCGGCATGGTCGAAGTAACCTGCACGCTGCTCGACACCGACTGTCTCGGCGACTGTCACCTGAACATTGTCAATATATTTGCTGTTCCAAAGCGGCTCGAACAGGAGGTTCGCAAACCGGAACACAAAGATATTCTGGACGGTCTCTTTGCCCAGATAGTGGTCGATCCGATAGATCTGTTCTTCGTCGAAGACCTGCTTGAGCTGGGTATTCAGAGCGCGGGCACTGTCAAGGTCGGAGCCGAACGGCTTCTCGACAATGATACGCGTAAATCCCGTGCTGTCTTTGTCCGCGCCGCTTTTGACCAATCCCGCCTTGCCGAGCTGCTGAATAACCATAGAATAAGTAGTAGGCGGTGTCGCCAGGTAATAAAGGCGGTTTCCGAGTGTGCCTTCCGACTGATCGAATTTGTCCAGTCGCTCTTTCAGCCAGGTGAAGCCTGCTGCATTGTCAAAGTCCGAGCGGTGAAAGACAATCCTGCGGGAGAACCGGCTCCAGGCATCCTGCGCTTCCTTCCACAAATCTGGTGCAAACTCCTGAAGCGAACTTTGCAGCTCGTCCCGGAACGAATGGTCGGAAAAGTCACGCCGGGCAAAACCGACAATCTTAAAGTGATCCGGCAGCAGACCCTGACACTCTAACGAGAAGAGGGCGGGGATCAGCTTGCGGTGTGTCAAGTCCCCGGTCGCGCCGAAGATGACAAGGCTGCAAGGAGGAATAGGTTTTTCGATCAAAAGCGGGTCAGGAGCGGGCTGTTCCGCTGTTTTTTTCGTGGTCATAGGAACTCCGTGATTATTTGTTCAGACTGCCACGGAATAAATTCCGAGGCTGAGAAGTGCACAGTGTCGAAGCGACACAAGAATTGCACGGTTTGCTCACTCTTCCGTCCCCTGGACGGTGGGCTTTTCCGAGCCTCGGAATTTATTCCGTGGCGTTTTTGTTCCGTTCCGCATCGCAGTTCATTCGAATGTCTGGATATAGGCGACCAGGGAATTGATCTGCGCGTCTGTATATTTGTCTTTGTATGCCGGCATCTGCGGCGGGAAACCATTCTTGATGTTACGAGCGATCTTGGTATCGGGATCGCCTAAATGATGCAGGGTCGGCCCGATATTCCCCTGCGCCTGTGCGCCGTGGCAGCCGATACAGGAGACTTTGTAGAGCGAAACCCCGGATGCGACGAGCTGTGAAGATGCCGCTGTTGTAGCGGGCGCTGCCGAAGCGCTTGGCTTCTCCGACACATTTCCCGGCGACTGTCCATGTGTCGCAATCGCCGAAACGCCATAAGCCGCACCGACCACGCCAAGTCCTGCAATCAGGCCCGCCGCCAGCCCTTTAAGCTCATTTGCCAATAGATTTCAGCTTCCTAAAATTCAGCTTCCTAACAGCTCTCCGCCAAGGTAGCCTGCCGCCCCCATCAACCCGGCCGTGATCGCCGCAGTGACTAAATAAATCCCGAATACAGGCCGGGCCGCCTCGTTTCGGACGACTAACCGCCAGACAGCAAGTGCAATCATTAGGCCGAAGGCCGGCCAGACAAAGTCATGGTGCTTTGCCAGCAGGCCCTCGCCGAAGAACTGCCAGGCGGAGATCGCAAGACCCGACAGCACGGCGACAAATGTCGCCAGTGCTCCCAGCAGCAGCGTGTAAAACCCGGCGACATGCAAATCCCGCTTGTACGGATCACGCAGAACGTAGGCCGCGAAGTCAAACAGAAACGAAGCGATCATCATCGCAATCGGGAAATGCGTGCTGCCGCCGTGCAGATTGGCCCAGAGTTTTTCCAATACGCGCTTTATGCTTTCGGTCTTTACGCTTTCGGTCTTTACGCTTTCGGCGCGTCACTTGCATCGATCGAATCGATAGTCTCAGCCGCTTCACTGGCCGATGCGCCGGGCTGGATCTGATCGGCAGTGCTGTCGGACGTGCCGGTATATGTCAGCGAATCGCCTGAGCCTGTCGCGTCATGGACCGTGCCTTCCGCAGACTTAACGGCATGACCGCCGAACTCGTTCCGCAGGGACGCAATGACTTTCGCCGCGAAGTTTTCCGGCTGACGGGAATGGAACCGCTCGTACAGCGATGCCGTGATAACAGGAGCGGGGACATTGTGGTCGATGGCTTCTTGAATGGTCCAGCGTCCTTCGCCGGAGTCCTCGACATAGCCGCGCACTTTTTGCAGGTTTTCGTCGCTCTGGAATGCCAGCACCAGCAGGTCCAAAAGCCAGGAGCGAACGACGCTGCCATAGCGCCAGGCCGATGCGATCTTTGTCAGATCCAGCTTATATTCGCTGGCATGAAGGATGTCGAACCCTTCGCCGTAGGCTTGCAGCATTCCGTACTCGATGCCGTTGTGGACCATCTTGACGTAATGGCCGGAGCCCGAAGCGCCTGTATAAACGTAGCCGTCCTGCGGGGCCAGCGTCTTGAAGATCGGCTCGCAGAGCTGAGCCGCATCCGGGTTGCCACCGTACATTAGGCAGTAGCCTTCTTTGAGGCCCCAGACCCCGCCGCTCGTGCCGCAGTCGATATAGTGGATACCAGCCTCTTCCAGCGCTTTGCCCCGGTGGACACTGTCTTTAAAGTAGGAGTTGCCGCCGTCGATAATGATGTCGCCTTTGGACATCACGGCTTTGAGCTTTTCGATAGTCTCATCGACCGGCTTACCCTGCGGCACCATAATCCAGACCACTTTTTGGGCCTGCTTCTGGCCTTGGACGGCTTCGCCGAGGTCGGTGACACTTTTGCCGCCGCGCTTCTCGACTTCCGGTTTTTTCGCCGGGTCCGTATCAAATCCGTAAACCGTGTGTCCGTCCGATGCCAGCCGCTCCAGCATATTCATGCCCATGCGGCCCAAGCCAACGATTGCGATCTCCATGCAGGCGCTCCCTCTGGTGAGTTCAGTGTTGATACCGGTAGTATTCCCTGCCTAGTTCGTGTCTAACCCGCGAATTTCCTCCCCGTTCTGTAAACCGAACAAATAGGGTAGGCTATTTCTAATCGAAGCGCGTGAAATTGGTTTAGGAGGAGTAACGTGAGTGTGAAGAGCTATCAAGGCTGTTCGCAGTGGTCTGTCTCTCAGCTTGAACTCTTAGTGTCTCAGAAATTGCCTTCTACTCCCACGCCGGCAGCGAAGACAGCAAACCCATTCACGCCTTAGAGTTCCAAAAATGATGATAGGTCTAAAAATGATGGCGCAAAAGTTATTGAGTGCTCTTTTTATTGTCGTGGCAACACTATTCATCATTCATTTAGGAGTTTTCGCTGATGAGACACCGACAGACAACCTCCAAAAACAGGTGGACACTGCTGTTGTTGCGGCAAGACAAAACGATTTAGGGCCTACTCTTCACTTAAAGAATAAGGGCGCTCTGCCTTATTTTGAGAAATATGCTACAGATCCGAATCAGATTGTGCGGATCGGTGTCATTGAAATTGCCGCTGCAGACCACACGGGCGAAGGGGTCAAAGTGCTCACGCCCCTTGTTTCCGATCCGTCGGTGGGAGTACAAGCCACAGATGCGTTGTACGAAAACTACGACAAACTGCTGATAAAACAAGCTGGTGGCAAAATCCTCAAAACCGGGCTGCTGTCGGCAGTCAAAACAAGGCCCTATGGCTTCTCCGGTCAGGTTATTCTCCTGCTGACGTGTTTCCCGAATGACGCCGAGGTGCTGGCTGTCCTGAAGAACCTGGAACCAATGGCCGACAGTGCTGCGACGAACTCGCAGACATTGTCTGCGAAACAGGCTATACCCGTGGATTTGGCGCTTTCCGAGATTGGAGATGCGTCCGCCTCGCGCCGGGTTCAAGCCGTTATTCAGAAGGGGGATATTGATCTCTTGCCCGTGCTGTTTGATGATCTGAAGTTCGTGGACAATCCGGCCGTTTGGGCAAGCCTTGTTCCGCTGCTCCATGATACGCGAGACACAAAGGCCGGCATTCTTATTTCTTGGGGCCTCAGCGTGTTTCCCGCGCCTGGCAAAGATGGAATATCGAAATTTCCCATACTTCCTCCCTCATCTGTGTCTAAGCCACGGCCTCTTTATTTTCGAGTGTGTGACCTTGCTTTGGTTCGCCTTGCTCGAAAGACCGGCATAGATGTCGGCATCCCCGACTTGATGACTGGGATCAATCCGCATAATTCCATCCCAGAGCCGCGCCATTATACGGACGCAGAATTGAAGCTTGCTTATAGCCGTCTAAGTGCTTACTTTCAAGGCGGGGGCAAGTGACGGCTGAACATACTCTTGTACTT
>JBPBQB010000149.1:0-5966 GCA_050954545.1 Janthinobacterium lividum
CCCGTCAGGCGCTTGAAGACGCCGTCAGGCTTAGTTTTCAAGTCGGCGTAGAACATGCCGACAGTATACTCGAATTACGCAAGAGGTCTATTGCCTCTGCCTCCGTCCCTCTGTGTTTTGCGTTAGCCCTTCCCGCTTCCGGCGGCCACAGCACCGATATGCAGAAAACTCCGCAGCAGGTCGCGGACACGCTGGACAGCATAGTTCAGCCACGCTTTCAGAAGAACGTCGGACGGTTCGGGGTAGACCGCATTTATCTGGGAGGCCATGACAATGCTTACGATCTGGTGGGCGCAAATACCAAAGAGCGCCGCCAATTTCAGCAGATCAACAGTGCCCACCGGCCTTATGTGGTCGCCTTTCTGCATTGTGCCCACAAGCCGGGGCAGGATCGGGTTTCTAAAGAGCGCGGTGATGCCTTGACACAGCCTTCTCTTCAAGTGCTGGCGACTGCCACCGCGACTGAGAACGGCAGTGGCAGGCTCTGGCAGTGGGCCGATGCGAACCTGTTTAAAGTCACGCGTCCTGCGCTGACAGAACTGCGGCAGGGATATGGGGTAAACAAAGATTACGGAAACTGGTACGTCGTGATGCGTCCTGTCCGCGCCCTGCATCAAGCCTGCCTCGGCTGCCATGCCGGAGCGAAACAGGGGGACACGCTTGCTGTCATGGTCTATGCTGTCGATAAGAACACCATTCATCTTCCCCTCAAAAGCACCATTGAAGGTGAACCATAGCTCCGTTCCGTGTGTAACTCATGTTTCAGGTATAATCCGCTTATGCCTGATACTCTGCCCAATTGCACTCTCTGCCCCCTGACACGCGGCGTCATTCTGGAAAACGACTCCTGGACGCTGGTTCTGAACGAGAACCAGGCCACGCTGGGACGTGTCTTCTTTGCCCTCAATCGCCATGAAACTGATATTGCCCGCTTGACTGACGCCGAAGTCGTCTCGCTCTGGGCGTTTGTCCGGGAAACGAAAGAGGCGCTGACGGCGCTCTTCGCACCGGACCACTTCAATTATATGTTTCTGATGAATCTGACCCCGCATGTCCATTTCCATATCTTCCCGCGCTATGCACAGCCGCGTGAGTTTGGCGGCCTGAGATTCACGGACGATCAATATGGCGACCATTACGATCCGCAGGCAAACCGCTCGATGGACGCCGCCGACCAGGCAGCATTGATTGCGGCCCTGCGTCATCAACTGACACAGCCCGGCGGAGGTACGCGATGATTGCTTCCCTGCGCGGACTGCTGACACATGCGGAAGCCACTGCCGTCATTCTGGATGTAGGCGGAGTCGGCTACAAAGTCAATGTCCCAGCCAGCATTCACGGCTTTCTGCCGGCGATGGGCGAGAGTGTCTTTCTGCATATCCATTTCCATATGCGGGCCGAAGAAATCTCTTTGTTCGGGTTCCTGACCCCCGACGACCAGAAAGTCTTCGAGCTTCTGCTGAGTGTCACCGGCATCGGCCCCAAAGTCGCCCTATCTATCTTGTCTGCCATGGAAGCCGAATCGCTGGCCCGGACAGTCGCCGCCGAAGACACCCGTGCCCTCGTCCGCATTCCCGGCCTCGGTCTCAAAACCGCCCAGCGGCTTGTGCTGGAGCTGCGCGATAAGCTTGCCGCGCTGGCCTTCGACCGCAAAGTCGACGCGATCCAAGCGAAATCTGTCAAGCCCGCTGCCGAAGACATCTTTGATGATGTCGTCGAAGGCCTGATCAATCTCGGCTACAACCGAAACGCCGCCCGCGCTGCCGCTGACAAAGCCTTGAAAGAGATCGAAGACAAGACCAGCATGGGAGCCGCCCTCCGCGCCGCCCTGAACATCCTGACGGGAAGCGGCGGCAAGGGATAATGGAATAGCATGAGAAGTTATTATTTCGTGGATTGGCGGCAGGCAAGCGAAGGAGAAGGGATCGAAGCTGATCTTCCTGAGAACGCAGGCTATTGGGTTGTGGCAAGCCCCCGTGGGAGACAAAGCGTTCTCGTCGAATGTGATCTTTCGGAGGAGATATATGATCAGCTTCAGGAGAAGCGAGTCTCGGACCAGCTGGAAGACTTGCTCAACTCTGCTCGGCAATACGCGCCCGCTTTTGCCTTGATGCGGAGAGATGCGGAGCGAAAAGATTTCGAGAACCGAATCGCTTTTGAATGTCAACTCATTGAGTCTTTGCATAAGCATCTTGGAGAGCAGCGTCAGCATCCTTATTTTTTGGCAAAGGCGCTTGTCTCACAAACAGGCTACAAATATGCTGGGACCTACTATTGGATCGTCGGCTACCGACCGGAACGGATTGGGCACGAACTTTCTTGGGTCTCGCATGACTTCTATGTCTATCAGGACAGCATCGCGGACTTTGAGGTAGATGTTACCTACCTTGAGCTGGCATTCAAATAGATTACTAAACCAAGCTGGTATACTCAGACAAGTATAGGAATAATACCTAGAGGATAAGCGAAATGACAGTGACACTTAGCCCGCAAACTGAGACCTTGCTTCAAGAACAAGCCGGACTCTTCGGACAGGAAGCTCGGGAACTCGTTGATATTCTGGTTTTGGAAGCGCTAGAAGCCAGGCAGCAGGATTACGAAAAATCCTGCCAGGCTATCGCTGAGGGGTTTGCCGACATAGAGGCTGGCCGCACAGTTTCGTTCGAGGAGGCATGGGCAGGACGGGAGGCGCGGAGAGCCGCCCGCCAATCTTCCTCGCGAGATACGGCATGAGGCAAGAAGATGAGGCCGAGGAACTGGACGACCAATCTTTGCGCGTTTATCGCCTGCGCTTCTCGGACCTGGCGCTTACCGAAATTGATGCTGTCCAAGAGAATTTGACAGAGTATATTGGGAAACCTGCAGCGGACGCTTGGGAAAAAGGATTATATGACGAGATCGCCAAACTTGCCACTTTGCCATTACGTCATCCTGCGGCGGCTGAGGCTGCCCGGTTTCGAGGAAATGTGCGGCAGGTCATCTACCGGCGCAGTAATCAGAGCGCCTATCGTGTGATATTCACCGTCCAGGAAGAGAGCTTGGATGGTCCAACAGTTGCTGTCCTTGGGCTTCGGCATGGCGCGGCAAAGGCTATCACTCGGGCAGAAGCACGGGAGATGGAGGCGGAATAAAAACGCACATGAATTTGTCAAAACGAACTGGTATACTGTCTCTATGACCGAACGGATGATCTCTCCTGAACTCAAAGATGATGACCGCGATGAGTATTCATTGCGGCCTAAGCGGCTGCGTGAGTTTATCGGGCAGCCGAAGATTAAAGAGAACTTGAGTATCTTTATGACGGCGGCGCAGCGGCGGGGCGAGGCTTTGGACCACGTTTTATTACATGGGCCGCCGGGGCTGGGCAAGACGAGCCTGTCGCTGATTATTGCAAATGAGATGGGCGCGGCGCTTCGGGCGACATCAGGACCGGCGATTGAGCGGCCAGGGGATTTGGTCGCGATCCTGACTAATCTGGAAGCAGGCAGCGTGCTGTTTCTGGATGAGATCCACCGGCTGTCGAGGCCGGTCGAAGAGATTTTGTATTCGGCGATGGAAGACTATCAAGTTGACATCGTGATCGGGCAGGGGCCGTCGGCGCGAACGGTCAAGCTGGAAGTCAGTCCATTCACGCTTGTCGGGGCAACCACGCGGGCAGGCCTGCTGTCGTCGCCGCTGCGGGACCGGTTTGGTATCCAGCATACGTTTGAGTTCTACACGCCGGAAGACCTGGTCGAGATCATCACGCGCTCGGCGGCGATTTTGAACGTGGACATTGACTTAGACGGGGCGGGGGAGCTGGCCCGGCGGTCGCGGGGGACACCCCGTATTGCAAACCGGCTGCTGAAGCGGGTGCGGGATTTTGCTCAGGTCAAGGCCGACGGACATATCAGCCGGGAAGTGGCGGCGGCGGCGCTGGCGATGCTGGAAGTGGACGCGTTAGGCCTGGACGAGTTCGATAGGCGTCTGCTGCGAATACTCATCGAGAAGTTCGGCGGCGGGCCGGTCGGGGTTGAAACGATGGCGGCGGCGATGTCTGAGGAACGGGACACTCTGGAAGACGTTTACGAGCCGTATTTGATGCAGATGGGCTTTTTGCAGCGCACCCCGCGCGGACGTGTCGCGACCCGCCGGGCCTGGGAGCACTTGGGCCTGACCCCGCCGCCGTCAGCCATGGGGCAGGGGACGCTGCTTTAGCAAGTATGAGGTGAGTGACTGATGTTATGCAAAGGGACCCCGGAATAAATTCCGAGGCTCGGAAAGGCCCACCGTCCAGAGGACGGAAGAAAAGACTGCTTTGGCTCATGGTCGGAAATCTTGTGTCGCCTCGACACTGAGCACTTTCCAGCCTCGGAATTTATTCCGTGACTTCTCTGTTCCAAACTCTTAGATAATACTTATTATACAAAAACTTCAACCAAAACTATCAGGGTACACCCCTGAAATTCTTCCTGTATAGCAAATATAAACAAAAAAACGCTCAATCTTTCCAGATTGGGCGTTTTTTGGTTGACGTATGGGTAATCTGGTGTCATACTAGTGTTAGTTTGGTATTTTTGGTTGCAAGTTACTGATGCTGGCGTTTATGACCAATCAAAACACATTGACCTCCCGCCGAATTGCTGAAACGCTGGCGGAGCGTATCCATCAGGGAGTTTACCTGCCCGGATCCCGGCTGCCCGCAGAACGCGAGATGGCAGCCGAATTTGACCTGGACCGCTCTGTTGTGCGTGCCGCTCTTTCAGAGCTGACCCGCACCGGCCTGATTGTCCGGGAACCGGGCTGCCGCCCCCGAGTCAGTCAGACCGCCGGTTCCCGCACTGCCGAGCGCCCGCCGCGCCGTCATGAAGCTGCTTTGATGAGAGCCATTGCGGTGATCCTGCCTCAGCATCAGGCCGACCACGGATCGCGCGAGATCATACGCGGCATCAGCCATGTTCTGCGTTCGCAGGAAGCGCCCTACCGTTCGCTGATTTTTGATACCAACCTGCGGACTGCGACACGAAGCGCCCTGGAACAAGAGGCTTGTGAGGCGGTTGAGCAGGAAGGCCTCGCTGGAGCCATTGTCTGGCCGACCCTGGAAGGCAGTTCGCTTGAGCAGTGGCGCTCGGTGCAGGCGCAGGGCCACCCGGTTGTGTTCGTCGACCGTTACGACGAGGCGCTCTCCTGCGATTTTGTCGGTATCGACAATTACGCATCGGCGCGGGAAGCTGTGGAGTATCTTCTGGGCTTGGGACACACGCGGATTGCTCATCTAACTCATGACCCCGAAGCTTCTTCCATTCAGGAGCGTGCCGCCGGCTATGAAGCCGCTCTGCACTTCGCGGGCCTGCCCAAATCTGCGGGAACGACCTGGGTCATGCCGAGCGAGACCTTCCCAGAGTGCATTGAAAACTTCGTGACCTGGTTCCTGGAAACGGAGCAGCCGCCGACCGCTGTGTTCGCGCTCAATGATCAGATCGCACACATTCTGATCGCGCGTCTCGAAGCACGCGGCAAGCGGGTCCCCGAGGACCTGAGCGTGATGGGCTTCGACGACGACGATATGTACTCCGCCCGCCCTGCTCTGCTGACCACGATGCGTCAGCCCTTCGAGCGGATCGGTCAGCGTGCCGCCGAGATCCTGCTGCGCCGCCTCTCGTCCCCTCTGTCACCGACGACATTCCTGCAAGTTTTGATGCCGACCCATCTGGTCGAGCGTTCAACCTGTCGGAGCCTGGAAAAGTTCTAGCATCGGAAAATCACTTTAAGATTTTTCGTGTCCTCAACCTAATTTAGCCCCTGTACTGAGCCATCGCTGTCTCTTACTCTCAAGTCTATTGTTCGTGACTACTTAAGAAGGAGATTGTGATGAAAAAAAGAACTGGTTTTACTCTCATTGAATTGCTCGTCGTCATCGCCATTATCGCGATTCTCGCGGCGATTCTCTTCCCCGTGTTCCAGAAGGTTCGGGAAAACGCACGCCG
>JBPBQB010000003.1:0-5722 GCA_050954545.1 Janthinobacterium lividum
GCCTTCGCAGGTTAATATGGAAGTTCCGAGTTGAACTCTATATGAGTCCACGCAGGTGGACTTTGTGCTTTTGTTGCCGCGACTTCAGTCGCCCACTCTGAGTTTCGACAAATCCTCTTAGCTCACCATAGCAGAATATTGACAATGGCAGTAACAATCAGCACGATAATGCCGAAGACGACTGGGCGCTGATACCAGGGCAGGTGGGCATCCGACTCAGGGCGCGGCGTTTCTGAATAGACCAGACCTTTCAGTTCTTCCAGTGGCTTGGGCTTCGTGACCAGGCTGATTAAGTAAGTCGCCAGCGCTCCGATACAGAATGCAATAAACGCCCGCCAGAAGTTACCCGCCTGCGGCGTATCATAATGGAACACCCCGTGTACAGTTAGAATATAGTGGGTGATCGCACCCAGCGTCCCGATGATCAGGCCCCAGAAACCACCCCAGGGCGTTGTCCGCTTCCAGAACATACCGAATAGAAAAGTGCCGAGCAGGGGCGCGTTGACGAACCCGAAGACTGTCTGCGTGAAGTCCATGATGCTCGGAGCGCTGGCCGCGACATAAGCCGTGCCGACACTCGCGAGAACCCCAAAGACAGTGGCGATACGCCCGACATCCAGATAATGCTTGTCGGGCTTGTCTTTGACCATGTAGGCTTGGTAGAGGTCATAAGTAAAGACCGTGTTAAACGCCGTCGTGTTGCCTGCCATGCCCGACATGAATGACGCCAGCAGGGCAGTCAAGCCCAAGCCAAGCATGCCAGCCGGGTAGTAATGCTGCATGAGAAGCGGTAGGGCATTATTGTAGGACATCGATGGATCGGCGGAATGACCGATCTGCGGGAACAACGGCAGCACCAGCAGACCGGGAAAGATCACCAGGAACGGGAAAAAAATCTTCGGGACTGCGGCAATCAGCGGCGTACGCTGTGCGGAATTGAGGTCTTTCGCGGCCAGCGCTCGCTGAATGACCAGGAAATCCGTAGTCCAATAGCCGAAGGAGAGCACAAACCCGAGGCCAAGCACAATGCCGGGCCAGGTGACATGCATCGAGTTTGTTGCTTCTTGATTGGTTCCATGCCATGTATGCATGAAGTTTGGCGGGACATGTGCCGCAACTCCCGACCAACCGCCGGCAGCCAAGACTCCGACTATGACCAGCGGGGCCAGGCCGAGAACGATTAGGAAGAATTGCAGCACCTCGTTGTAAATGGAGGAAGTCAAGCCGCCCAGCGCGGTATAGATCAGGACGATGCCGGCCGCCAGCCAGATGGTCAGGTTGATATCCCATCCTAAAAGGTCGTGGAACACCAGGCCCATGCCGTACATGGAGACACCGGACAAAACGAGTGTGCTGACTGCAAACGTAATGGCATTGACAGCCCGCGTCGGTTCGTTATACCGCTTTTGAAGATACTCAGGAACACTGCGGGCTTTCGAGCCGTAGTAAAACGGCATCATGAAGATGCCGAGAAAAACCATGGCCGGGATTGCCCCGATCCAGTAGAAATGGGCCGTCATCCATCCATATTCCGCGCCCTGGGACGCCATCCCCAGCACTTCCAGCGCACCCAGGTTAGCGGAGAGAAACGCAAGACCGGTCACCCAGGCAGGGATAGAACGCCCGGATAGAAAGAAGTCTTCACTGCTTTTCATCTTCCGGCTGACCCAGAAACCGATGCCCAGAACGAAGATAAAATACGAGGCGATGATCAGATAGTCCACTGGACTCGCCGTCAGCAACTTTGTCGTCGAATGCTCCATTGAAATTCCTTTGACAATACAATTGACCGAAAGTTAAAACGTGTAGAGCAGCGTCACCTGGGGCGAGGTACTCTTTCCTGGGCCGTAAAGCTGTCGATCCGTCTCATAGTAAAAAATTGACTCGAACTTATTGCTGAAGAAATGCTCGTAGAAATAACGAGTTCCACGGTTGGAATTGGGAAATGCGGAGTCTTCTCCGACATCGGCATTCTGTGCGATCTTATAGCTGAAGACAGTGATGCTGTCTCGGTGAGTCAGGGTATATTTTTCACCAATATAGTACAGATCGTTTCGGGTGCGGGCATTGGATTTTGCGTACTCCAGTGTGACCTGAGTCGCACTTTTTTTAACAATGACATCACCTTCATAGTTCGTCGTCGTTGCAATCCCGGCAATGCGGTTCTCGGAAGAAGAAGCAAAATGCGCCAGAGTTGCACCGAAAGTCGCGATCTGACCAGCAGAATAGGTTCCGCGCAGTGCATAGACGCCGTTGCGCGTTGCCTGGGTCCGGTATTGATCTTCCGAAAATGCGTAGCCCTCGATGCTGCCGGATCCCACTTTTTGGACTGCCGAGATCCCATCGAAGAACGTGTGCAGGCCCACTTTATAGCTGTTATCGTAGAGTGTGCTGCTGGCATCCAGCGGCTCATCCTGACGGCCTACGTTGACGGTCAGGCCGCGTGGGACATCGTGATAGATGACGCCATATTGGTCAAAAGCCGCTGCGCCCCGAAACCCTGCGTCGCCCTGATAGAAGTTCGTGTTGTAATCACGCCCGCCGCCACGCGGCGACTGAACTTCGAAGCCGAAACGCACATATGCACTGAACAGCGAAGTCGGGTTGTAACTGACAGTCGTATTTCCGTAGGTTACTGAATCGCTGCGGCTTCGGCCACCATTGTCATGGTTAGTATCGTCTCGGTAGCGCTCGAAAAAAGCTCCATGAAACTCAAAAAGCGCCGTCGGCTCAGGTCCTGCCGGATTGATGGATTGTGCCGGTGGTGGGACATTGCGCTGAGGGGCAGTCGCAGGCGGAGTGAGGGAACCAGGAGCCGGTGCTGCAGGCTGCGGAGTATCGGGTGCGGCTTGAGCAAACCCAGGCTGTGGCGCAAATATTAAACAACTCGCTGCAATGACTATTACAATCGTATGGCAAGAGCCGCACCAAACGCAAACTCCGGCGGCTGTTGCCCTCCCTCGATACAGTTGCATGAGGAATTTTCACTTTTCTGGAATAGCTTTTCCAGGGCATCCTTATGAACAGTGCAGGCTCCAAAGAGATCTCTGGAGCCTGCGCTAAAATTGGCCTAATCAAAAATTACACGACTTTTTTGGAGGGGCGTCCCCGGCGACGCGGGGTTTCCGGTGTCGCAGGCGCTTCCGGCACTGGAGCATTTGACCGCTGAGCAGCGGCACGCTGTCCGCGCATCTCACCGCCTCGACGCCCTATTTCAGCATAGAACTCGGTGCCGCGCTCACGTTTGACAGTCTCGCCGCCCTTACGCCCAATGCTCTGATAGAATGACGGCCCATAACGGTTCTTGACAGTCTCGCCACCTTTGCGCCCAGCCTCGCGTGCGAGGTCGGGGTTTGCAGCAAAGCCGCCTTCTTTATCGTGATCATGTGAGCCGCGATGTGCTTCCGCAATCTTGCGGGCTCCTTCGGAGCCTGCGGTTGGTCCTGGTTTAGCCATGATTTTCCCTTTGTACTTCTTTCTGTCTTGAGAAATTCCAGTTATTTATCTGCTTATTCTGCCTGAGCAGTAAGCTGTTCTTTCGTTTCGTGGGCGGCCTGCTTGCCCGCGTCTACGGCCTCAGAAATCCGGGATTTCTGATCTTCTGCGAAAGATTTGCCTTTGTCTACCACATCCTGAGCGTTCCCTTTGACGGAAGCCGCTGTTGTCTTGACTGTATCGGCAGCATCTGTGGCTTTAGATTTAACTGTTCCGGTGACTTCAGCAGCCTTAGCTTTGATTGAGTCCGTGACTTCATTGACTTTAGCTTTTGCCGAATCCGCTGTGTCTCCGGTTTTATCCGTAATATCTGCGGCTTTCGCCTTTGCCGCATCCGATAAGCCAGCAGCTTTTGCTTTTGCCGTATCTGAAAGGTCAGAAGCCTTAGACTTTGCCAGATCGGAATATTCATCAGTCTTTTGCTTGATTAACCCCCGAGTCTCATCACCCCCTTGAGGTGCATAAAGAATCGCCAGCAGCGCTCCGAGTGCGCCTCCCAGAAGCAATCCCGCAAAAAAGCCGCCCCCGCTTGCATTCGTGCTATCATCAGCCATAGTTTAAGTTGCTCCTTTGTTACAATACGTAAGTCCGTTTATTTTTTAGTTCCATTTTCGGAGCCGGAACGACTATAAACCGCAAAACCTTTCGAGACGCCATTGATAATGCTGCTGAGATTGATCAGCGGGCCAATGACAGCGCTCTGCACGACGCCTGCTGTCTTTTCAACACGGTCCGAGACGTCATCAGTCAGCGCTTCTCCTTTAACTAGAAGCTGATCGGCTTTTGCACCGACGTTGTTTGTGACACGCTGTACAGTCTCGATGGCATCGGTCGCTTTGACAATCATTGGGTCCAGCTTGTTTGTCGCCGTATCCAGGAGTGTCACCATTTTTCTTAGGGCAAACGCGATTGCTCCTAAAAGGCCAACTGTTATCAAAGAAAATAGACCGCCGAAGATCAGCAGTGAGATTTCCGCCCAAGTCTGTAAATGCATTGTCGCTGTCACTCCACGTTGTCAAGCAAGGTTGCTTGGATATACCCCGACATCACTCTCACTCAAACGGGAGAATGAAATCACTGCTGTCAAAATGTTCCGACAGAGCAGAAATCGCCAAAGCCCGGTGGCTGATCTGGTTCTTTTCGGACGCCGTCAGTTCAGCCATTGTCCGGCCCATGTCCGGCAGCAAGAACAGAGGATCGTACCCAAACCCATTCGTCCCGCGCGGAGCTTCTAAAATCTGTCCCACGCAAGTTCCCATAGCTTCGATGCTATGCCCATTAGGCGTTGCCAGCGAAACAACGCAGACATACCGCGCAGTCCGCTTCTCGGCTTCTACCCCTGCCAGCCGTGACAGCAGCAAAGCGTTCCGGTCGGCGTCCGTTGCGTCCAGCCCAGCCCAGCGGGCTGAATAGAGGCCCGGCTGTCCGTCCAGTGCATCGACGCACAGCCCCGAGTCATCCGCCAGTGCCGGCAGACCTGTTGCTCGCGCAAGCGCGACTGCCTTCAATCGCGCGTTTTCCGCAAACGTCGTTCCTGTCTCTGCAACGTCCGGCAGCGGCTGAGGCCAATCACGTGATGTCACTAATTCAACACCGCGCAGGCTTCCCCATTGTCCCAGCAGTGCCCGAAACTCGATTACTTTGCCTGCGTTATTTGTCGCCAGCATTAATTTTCGCATTAGAACAGCACATTAACGATCAGATAAATCTTTTATCTGCTCCACGGCCAGCGAAACCTGACACGAACCTTTAGCGTTTTGAGCACATCGCGAAGCATTTTGGACGCTGCCTCATTTTGTGGTGCAAGTGTGACTGCTTTTTGCAACGCTTCCTTTGCGGCTTCCGCAGCATAACGGGAATCTTCTGTCAAAGCTCGCCGATATAGGTTTAATCCTAATTGAAACCAAGCGTCTGGGTCATTCGGGCTAAGACGCAGAACTTGTTTGTATTCAGCAACTGCTTCGTCGTACTTCTGCGCGGCGGCGAGAAGGTTCGCGAGGCGGAAACGTGCAAGAGGCCAGTCCGGCGCAAGATTGATAGCATTTTGAAAAGCCTTGATCGCTGGTTCACATTGTTCTGTCCTGCTTAATGCATTGCCAAGATTAAAGTGTACTTTTGCCATCTCTGGTGCAAGACGCACAGCCTCCTGTTGAGCCATAATCGCACCTTCGACGTTACCTTGCAGTAGAAGCGCAATGCCTAAATTAGTATGTGCAATTGCAAATTC
>JBPBQB010000218.1:0-5615 GCA_050954545.1 Janthinobacterium lividum
GAATAACGCGGGTTGCTGGCCGAAATACTCTAAATTCAGCCGCGCCAGGGGCAAATCAGACCAAACAAGCCTACAAAGTGCATAACAGGCTCTAGAAGAGTATATCCACGATTGCCGACCAAGTAGGTACGCTGAAACTCTTTGCTACCATTATATCGTGTCACAGCTATCTCGTGCCCTGACGATCCGTCTAAAATAAGGCGCTG
Organism: Janthinobacterium lividum; assembly: GCA_050954545.1. Classification (GTDB taxonomy): domain Bacteria; phylum Armatimonadota; class Armatimonadia; order Armatimonadales; family Capsulimonadaceae; genus JANXMY01. The sequence goes on from JBPBQB010000218.1 coordinate 207, forward strand.
CTTTCCGATCAATATGCTGTGGCTAGATTTGAGAAAAGCGTCATCAGCAAGCGATAACAATTTTTCTGCTCCAAGTATCTGAACTTCTTTTACAGGTCGATCCGCATACTGAACAATATAAATTCCATCAGATGACCGGCAGATGAACTGCTGCAACACTTCTTTAACAGGAGATAGTGTCAGAGTTCGCGGAACTGGAGATGCAGGCACGAGTATTGAAAAACGTCCTGCCGTCGAAGTAAATGTCCGCCACTTTCCGTCATCCACGGCAGGAACAGGGACATCTGATTTGGTTGCCGGTTCTGCTAGGTGTGTCGGTGTTGCCGACGCGGAATTCGAACTCGATAAAGGAAAAATAGATAAGGAAAGCAAGCTAATCCCAAGCGTTCTTAATTTCATCACTGCTGTCCTTTTACTGCTGCCAAAGTACTTTTTCGCAGGGTACGTTTAAGAAGTAATGGCATCCTCAGCATCAAAGTCAGGCCGGCATAGCGAAATGAGTACGCGATTTCTATATGGGCATAAACACCGAGACCCAAGAGAAGCACAAGACACCCCAACCCGGCAGTAAACAGAAGGGCGCTGCCGCGCACCCGATTGTAGCCCAAAAGCATTCCTGAGAGAACGAGGTTTAGGGCGACAGCCCACAAAACAAAACACAGCGATGATAGAAGAAAATGGGCCATATAATATGTTCTGACTCAGACCATGCGTTGAAACGTATGGTTCCTATCTTATTCGTCAAAGAACAAAGCAAGACTAAAATCATCCTGCATTCTGCCGCCGCCCGCATCCAAAGCGGCTTGGCGCAGCGCCGTAACCAGCTTCTGGGCTTTGTTGTCTGCTGCAAGTTGGATGATGCATTCCCACCCGACAAATTTCCAGACGCCATCCGAGAGAGCAAGCAGACTCCAGCCGGGCTGCAAGTTTGCTTCGAAAGCAACTGGGTGAGCGGCACTTGACCCGACAGGCGGATTTTTACGCTGGTTCTCGGTCAGGAGGAAATCTTGCCCTCCGTTGAGAAGCAGCACACCGCTGTCACCACAGGACGCACCTTGGACTTTCCGGCTGGAAATACACAGGCTAATGAGAGTGCAATAGCCCGCTGCGTCATGTTCAGATACAGCCTCGTCTGCGGCACCTAGTATGGCATACCAGGGATCAGCTTTACTCAATTCCAGGGCGGGAAATAAAGACGAGGTCCGAAGGCTTTCCTCAACAGCTACCTGCGCCGCCTTCGCACCGCCCACTTGCCCGCCTTGACCATCTGCAAGAGCACAGAGGATCAGATTCACATCACTTGGATGCGGGCGTACCTCGACTACATCTTCATTCGTATGACCATCGCCCGCTTCGGAATGAACGAGCCAGCGTAGGCTAGTCATTCTGTGCCACTCGCCGCACAGCCGCCGCCAGCTCTGCGATGTCTGTCACGGTCTCGTCGGCAGTGAGTGCTAGGTCGGTGGGGTTGTAAAGAGTATACTGCATTCCGCGCTTGAACCGGACTGTCTTCATGCCGGCGGCTTTGGCGGGGCCGACATCGTTGTCGGGGCGGTCGCCGACGAAGACGGCTTCCTGGGCGGTAATCTGGGCTTTGTCCAGGCCGCATTGGAAGATAGCCGGGTCGGGCTTGAACAAGTGGACGATCTCGCTGATGATAATGACGTCGAAGAGGTCGGCGATGCCGTAGTCGGCGATGGCCTGGAACACCTCGGGGTGCTGGTTGGCGATGATGCCGAGCTTGAAGTCTTGTTTAAGATCGACTAGTACCGGCGTGATGCCGTCCAGAAGCTGGCCGAAGGGGCGGGGCTTCCGCATCTCCAGATACTTGCCGCGGGCTTCCTGCCAGAGCACTTCCGTTTCCGAGTCGTTCATGCAGTAGTGAGCCAGGCTGCCTTTAATGGCTGCTTCCGGGTTGGGGCCAAGGGCAGTCAGCCGCTTGCGCGTGTCGTTGAAATCGTCCCAGAGGACGTTTTTGCCGTGGGCCCGCAGTGTCAGCAGAAGCTGATGAAACAGCCACTGATGCTGGGCGTTCTCGTCGAAAATGACATCGCCGATGTCGAAGAAAATAAACTTTACGCTCATGGGGCTTTTGTACGACATGCGCTGCCTGTTCTCCTGCCTGGTATACTAAAGGAAGATTTCAGACCGAGATTAAAGATTTCAGACCGAGGAGACACGCCCCATGGCACAAAAAGCAGCGCAGCCCGAGAGGCCGAGCGCAGTCACGTTTAAGGGCAATCCAATGACCCTGGTCGGGTTAGAACTCAAAGTCGGCGATTCCATCCCAGAGTTCACGGTGCAGACTGCTGACAAGCTGGAAACAGTCGATTGGGACACGCTCAGCGAACACCGCACTAAAGCCGTTTTAATGATTCTTGTCCCGAGCATCGATACCAGCATCTGTTCCCTGGAAACCGGCAAGTTCAACCGCCATGTCGCAGGGCTGCCTACCGACAAGATCAAGACCGTCGCCATCAGCGCCGACACGCCGTTTGCTCAGACCCGCTGGGCCAAGCACGAGCGGATCACCAATATTCAGATGCTTTCCGACCACAAAGACCGTCAGTTCGGCCCGGCCTTCGGTGTCCAGATCAAAGAACTGGGCCTGCTGACCCGCGCGATCTATCTGGTCGACAAAGACGGCATCATCCGCTACATCCAGACAGTCCCCGAAGTCGCAAGCGAACCGGATTACGACGCCGTGCTAGCCGCCGCCCGCAGCCTGGTCGGCGGTTGATGCCAACTTCGGCCCGGTCAAAATGCGCGTGAGATAGTACAAGTTCTGAGCAAAGTAGATGGGCGCAAAAATGAGGCCAAGCAGTCCCCACCAGCCGATGACCAGCATAACACCGTTGTAAGCCCCGGCGGTCTTCAGCGCACAGGGAACGCAGAAATTGCCTTCTTTCTTCGCCGTGTACCGGACATAAAAGAGGCTGATATTGCGCTGGAACAACGCATACCCGGTGGGAGCTGTGGCCGATTTGCAGACGACGCAGGGGGTTCGTCGAGGCGCAGCAACTGCGTCTAAGTCAAATGCGGTGCAGTGCAGACCGGCGGACGCCAGCCAGCCCGCCGCCGCATGGCCGACGTTTGTTCGGATCGCTTCCTGCGCGGAAGCGGCCTGCTCAGGGAGAATATTCAGTTTTGGTACGGCGTCGGCAGCCAGTGCCTGAAGATTACCCGCCAAGACTTTGGTGACGGCCTGCGCGGGAGTCAGCGCCCCGGAAGACAGTTCCGGCCCGGCACCGCCGAGGACAGTCCCGCAAAACCGGCCTGGATCGGTGACCTGCACGGTGGTCCGTCCTTCCAGAGTTGTGTACGTCAGCCCCGATTTGACATTCTTCGAGAGAATCGCCTGACACCGCCAGGGAACGGTGAACGGAGACTGGGTCTGCACCAGGAAAACCGCCGCCGGCAGCGGCCCGGTCGGCAGAGCGCCCGGCTTGATTTTCAGCTTTTGCAGTGTCAGCGGCAGCAGGGAAGATTCGAGAAGGTGGTCGCCCGGCGGCAGGACATCCAGCGGTTTACTGTCTTTGACTACGACCCCGGCGGTGCCTTCGGGAATCACCAGATGCGAGCCGAGCGTGAGTCCTTGAAGAGTCGCTCCGTGCAGTTCTAAAATTTCCATAACACTATTATACAAGGTGAATCGGCAAAAACCCATTGCCGACTCCGAGGATTTCCGGTATAATGAAGACCAGCGAGGCGGCAATTTCGGAATCGAAATGCCGCCTCCTTCCCTTGTTTATGGCCTATCCAATTTCAGAACGATCGGCCCCCAGGAAACCCGTGAGCAGCCACCCTATATCAGATGAGACCCCATTCGACACGCCGCTCCCCGACCCAAAGTTTCGTGACCAGCAGCTTGAACTGGGCGAAGAAGAAGGCCTGACCACTCTGCGGCGTGCCTGGGAACGGACTCTGCGTGCGCTGGCCGGGTCGCTCAACAAGCAGACCATCGACAACTGGCTGCGTCCGCTCAAACCGCTTTCCTACTCGGCGCTGCCGACCGGCTCGGTAGTCGTCCTCGGTGCGCCGTCGTCATTTGCCCGTGAGTTCGCCGAAAAGAAGTATGCCCAGACTCTGACTCAGCTTCTGACCCAATATTTGGACGCCCCCGACATTCAGATCCGCTTTGTCATTTCAACTCCTGATGTCCAGCCTCTCTTCGGCGAGAAGCCGCTGCCTTTGCAGCAGGCCGCCGCGCCGCTCTCTTCGACCATGACCGGCGAAAGCGGGCTGCCGATCCCTGCTCAGTCTGCTGAGGCCGCAAGAGCCTTCGAGCCGGTCTTCGACGGCAGCAGCAGCGGCGCGAAATCCAGCCGTAACCCGTTCGCTTTAGAGCTGTCCGCCTCGCCTTTGGTTCCCCGCTATACGTTCGATAACTTCGTCGTCGGCAAGTCCAACCGACTCGCCCAGGCCGGTGCCGTCGCCGTCTCTCAGTCACCTGGCGCGACCTATAATCCTCTATTTTTGTATGGAAGTCCGGGTCTAGGAAAAACGCACCTAATGCACGCGATCGGGCATCAGATCCGTTTGTCGCTGCCGCAGGCGCGGGTGGTGTATGTCAGCGGGGAGATGTTTACGAACCATTATGTCACGGCCATTCGGGACAAGAGGACGGAAGACTTTCGGCGAGCGTACCGGAACGTGGATGTCTGGCTTGTGGACGATATTCAGACGCTGGCTTCTAAAGAGCAGACAAAAGAAGAGTTTTTCCACACGTTTAATGCCCTGCATCAGATGAACAAGCAGATTGTCCTGACCAGTGACCGCTCTCCGCGTGAGCTGCGGGCGATGGATGAGCGCCTCTGGTCCCGCTTCGAGTGCGGCCTGGTCGCTGACATTGCCCCGCCGGAGCTTGAAATGCGCGAGGCAATTCTCCAGAAGAAGGCTGTACTGGAGAACCTGGCAATCCCGGATGAAGTCATCGCGTTCATGGCAAACTTGATCCAGAGCAATATCCGTGCTCTGGAAGGGGCGCTGATCAAGCTGATGGCCTATGCATCGCTTGCCCGCAGCCCTGTCACCAAGCAGCTTGCCAGCGACGTTCTCAGCAGCTACTATGTCGAGCGGATCACGCCGCGCGAGATGGCTGTTCGAGAACAAGCGGCGCGGGACCTTGCCTCCGCGCATCCTGAAGACCATCGCCTGCCCGAGAGTTCGTTGGACCCGGCGCTTCTAGTCACCTCGCGGCCGGCGATGAGCGCCGGTGGTCCGAATGTCGACCGGATCATCGAATCGATCGCTTCCCAGATGGGTGTCACGAGTGCGCTGATCGTCGCAGGCGGTGGCCGAAGCAACCGGGCGACTCGTCTGCACGGCGACGCGAATTTTGCCCGTCAGATCGCGATGTATGTCACCAAGGAGCTGGGCGGTGTGCCGCTGTCTACTTTGGCCGCCACG
>JBPBQB010000204.1:0-5338 GCA_050954545.1 Janthinobacterium lividum
GCGGATTGTACCGGACCATGAACAGCAGCAGAACCGCGCCGATTGCCAGCAGTTTGGGCGAGAAAAGCGGAGTGATCCAGCCGCCGTCGAGCGGCGGGGTCGGGGCAAGGTTGAACAGGTTCATAAAGAAGTTGACCTGGGCCAGTGCCAGCCAGAAGGGCGAATGGCCCGGCAGGACGGCGTAGAGCACCAGGCAGCCAAGTCCGGCGAGGGTGCCAAAGACAGGGCCCATGATGCCGATAAAAGCGTCTTCGACAATGCTCTTGCCGTAGCGGCCCGTGGTCACGAAGGCACCCATCAGCGGGACAAAGACCATGATGCCGGTGGGGATGCCGCGCATCCGGGCAGCAAGCGCATGGCCGCATTCGTGGATGAAGATCATCAGGACAATGCCAACGCCAAATTGCCAGCCGTAGATAAGGCCCCAGACCCACATTGAGAGCAGCATGGAGCCGGAGCCGAGCAGCAGCTTTAAGCCAAGCGCCAGAAACTTGAACTTGGCGAGGAGGGTCAGCACCGGCGCGGCGACTTTTGCGATTAGCAGCAGGACTGATGCGATGCCGCCGAGAATGCCGCCTTTAGCCTTCCACCGCTGAAGCAACGAGGGCTTCTCGATGTAAGCAAAGTCGGGAGCGGACGGTGGCCCGGCGTAGTACGGGGAGAACGGCGCATCAGGCGCAGGCGGCGGGGACTGCGGCGTTTCGGGCCGGGTTCCATCAGCAGTGCGGCCTGACAGCAGGCGATTATGTAATTCTTCTTCTGTTTCATTCATAGCTTAATTATATACGGCGATGGAAGACAAACCATTCCAGCAGCAGCAGGAAAAGTGCGGCGGCGGCAAGGGTCGGCCAGAGGTCGTCTTTGGCACGGCGGGACAGCGGCAGATGGACGGCGGCGACTTGCGGGGTGCCGGGATGGGTCAAGATTGCAGGCTTCTGAGCAGCCGGCCGGCTTTCGTCGGCATTGTCGAGATTGACGGCGAAGGGGTAATCGATACCACCGGTTAGCTTGGCATGGTAGATACCCGCTTCCCGCGTGTCGTCGACCAGCACCACGCCGCCGGTGTTCGGGGCGTTTACCGCCGTGACACTGCCATCAGGGCGCGTGATCGAGACGCTTGACTGACCGGCGGGGATCGTGAGGGCGGCGACGCCGCCGGTCGGTGTCTCAGGCTGATCGGCTCCGAGGCCGCCTGCGGCAGTCAGCCAGCGAACGGCGTTGGTCAGAAAGATCGGGAACGAAACGCGCAGAGGCCAGTCGGAGTCGCTGAGATTGAAGCTGACGGAAACGACGCGCAGGCCGTCATGGTCACCGACAGCGATCAGCGGACCAGAGTCGGCATCTGCCAGAGATTGTCCCCAGGACTGAGCCTGCGTGTGCAGGGCTGTCCGCAGGTGCAGGCCATCGAGATCGACAAAGCGCATAATGGGGTGACTCTGGTTCTCATCAATAAAAGTCGGGGTGTCTGAGCTGCCGCTGACCGTCACCGGCATCTGTCCGCTATTTGCGCCGAAGACCAGATAGTTGCCGGGCGGCAGCGGTGCTTTCGGCAGTGCGCCGTCGAAGACCACCATACCGTAGCCCGCGCCACTCTTTCCGAGAGTCGTAAACTCGTCTGGGGTGCATTCTGCCAGAACTACATCCGGGTCCAAGTTCAGGCCGCGCTCTAAGAAGATATTGCCGTCCGTCACCAATAAAACTCGGCGGGGATGCGGCGGGGACAGCACAAGCGAGGCCTGATTATCGGTTGCGAGGTCGTCTTTAACGTCATCCAAACGGGCTGTAACAATGCCGCCGTCTTTCAGCAGCGGACTGTCAAAAGTCTCTACCTGAGTGCCATTTGTAAAGTTCAGAGCACGGGCGTCGACAAGTCGGCCATCTTTCAGCAGGGTCAGTGTCCCACCGGAATGCGGCTTCCCGCCCAGGTTCTGCACCTCGGCAAAGACTTCATTGATGCCGGTCTGCGGATTGCGCCGTCCATCGAGGCGCGTGATGGCAAGGTTGTCAGGGGTCGTGGTACCAATAGAAGTCAGCGCGACATCCGTACCGCCGAGTGGGATCGATGCGAGACGCCGCAGATCGTCTGCCGAATAAGCGCCATCCGAAAACACGCGGATCTGAGCGCCCGCATGGGTTCCGACCAGCGACTGTGCCAGTGTCAGCGCCGAAGGCATGTCTGCAACTGTGTCTGTATCCCCCGCGCCGTCAATTGCTGCTTTGAGCCGATTGCTATCACCCGTAAACCCGGACAGCAGAGACTGCGGCTTGCTGGACGCGGACAGAATGGTTGCAACGTCGCCGCCCCGCATCTGATGGTCGACAAAATCATCGGCGGCGGCCTTCGCGGCGGCGAGGCGTGACGGCTGCACGTCGGTCGCGTTCATCGACGCCGACGTATCAATCACAATCACAATCGTATGGCCCGTCAGCCCCTGCCCGTAGACAAAGGGACGGGCAAGCGCGAACACAAGCAGGAAAGCGGCGAGCAGTTGCAGAAACAAAAGCAAGTTACGCCGCAGCTTCTGGAACGGTGCGTTCGCCTGAGTCTCCTGAAGCAGCGTGTTCCATAGATACAGCGAAGAGACAGTCGTGGTCTGACGCTTCAATCGCAGCATCCAGAGGGCAATAATGCCGCCGAGCAGGGGAAGTGCCCACAAAAAGTTAAGAGGATTGAGCAGGTTCACAACTAATTATGACACACAACAATCATTTCACGCTGTTGGTCATGCTTTTGCTCTGTCTATATTCCGGCTCTTGCACTGGTGCTCCCTCTGATACCTCGGCTCCAAATGTGGACAGATCATTGTTTCTAGCGATTTGTCAAAACAATATCGCACAAGCGAAAGCTGCGCTTGATGCAGGCGCAAATCCAAATCGCAAGATAAAAAGCTCGACACTGCTGATGGGCGCAGCTATAAATCACGAGCCGGATACCATGCGATTGCTAATGGACAAAGGCGCAGACGTCAATGCAAAGGATCAATATGGGCGCATGGCAGTTGACTTTCTAGCAACCGATACTAGGTTGAGCTTATTCAGCAAATGTTAGATCACGGGTTGAATGGTGACGGAAAAGGTCGTGGGTTGCTACATTTTAGCGTTGGAAACATCAAACTCGATAGCTCAGGAATACAACCACGTGGAATTGGGCCAACGGACATTATTAAACTGCTCATTGCACATGGCGCAGACGTCAACTTCAAAGTCAATACTTATGTGAATGGAAAAACAGGTGAGGGAGTGACAGCCTTGATGCAGGCGGCGGGAAGTAATCAAATTGGTACAGTGCAGCTTCTGCTCGCAGATGGTGCAGACATTCAGGCGACAGACCCTGATGGCGCAACCGCTTTGATTTATGCAGTGGAATCATCAAACGCGATTCCACTTCTCAAACTTCTCATTAGTTGTGGCCTGAATGTCAATGTGCAGCCCAAGCATGGAGAGAATGCTTTGCAACGCGCAGCAGATATTGGGCACTTTGAAAATGTAAAGTTTCTGCTGGCTCATGGCGCTCACATCAACGCAAAAGATGACAGTGGCAAAACAGCATTGAAGTACGCGAGAGCAGGATTAGCGGCATCACATAATGACAGCTATGTAAAAATTATTGCCTTGTTGAATGCGGCAGGGGCGAAAAACTAATGTCACTCACCACGTTGCAGCACCCGATGGCCCAGCATTTCCTGACACATCTGCGGGACAAGACCACCAAGCCATCACTCTTCCGATTACTCACCAAGCGGCTGACTGTGCTGCTGGCAATCGAGGCCACCCAAAGCCTCGCCCTGCGGCCCCGCCGCATCGAAACGCCGCTGGAAACCATCGACAGCCCCGTGCTCGACGACCCCCTTGTCGCAGTCCCTATTCTGCGGGCGGGACTTGGGATGCTGGACCCGATTGTCGAGTTCTTCCCCGATGTCTCCGTCGGCTATATCGGTCTGGAGCGGAACCACAAAACCGCCGTCGCTTCTCCCTACTACGACAAGCTGCCCCCGGATATGAACGGGCGCACGACGCTCATCCTAGACCCCATGCTCGCTACAGGTGGCTCCGCGTCTCAGGCAATCACGACAGTCAAAGCCGCCGGTGCAGGCCGCGTTCTAATGCTCTGCCTCGTCGCCGCCCCCGAAGGCGTTGCCTTGCTGAACACCGACCATCCAGACGTCGCGATCTTCACAGCCGGTTTGGACCGCGAACTCGATGCACGCAAGTATATCCTGCCGGGATTGGGTGACTTTGGTGATAGACTATACGGGACAGAGGGATGATGGAGAATAGGACCATGCGTTGAAACGCACGGTCTTGGAGTTATTGGGTGACTTAGGAGAATTAATATGCAATGAATGAGCAAACCGCACAAGTCCAAAGCAGGCGTAAGTTCGCCGATTATGTAAGCCGCTTCGCTCGGATTTTTTTGGAAGACCCATATTTCTGGGAAACGAACCTGAATATGAGAACGTCATTGGGCACTCTTCCTGGGTTTTAGCAGCAATGAAGAAAAGCCCGATTTCGGTCATCGTAATGCTCTTATCTGCCCTGCTGATTTCAGCAGGACAGACCCAGAGGAATCACTACTCCGCACGGCAAGAGAAACAAAGTTATATCTATGTCTTATCGGATCAAGACCTGAAGATCTACCATGTACTTGGAAACGGCACACTTAAATCGGTTCCTCACGGATGGGTAGACGTCGGCCTGCTTTCGCGCTGCATCATGGCGGCTCCAAGCGGGCGTACCCTTTACATTTCCAGCGATGTAGATACATTTGATGCTCACAGCGGACGTATTCTGGTGTACGCGATCAACAAAAATGGTCGATTATCCAGCTTAGGCAGCATTGAGGCGGGAACAATGCCTCTCGTGCTGGCAATGACTAAGTCCGGGAGATTTCTCTACTGCTCTGCGGAAGACGCAGCCACAAGGCAAGGGGCACTTCATCAGTATCGAATTGAAGCAAACGGAGCACTCACCTCCCTCAAGCCGCCGACAATCAGCCTCGGGAAAAATCTCTTTACCCCTCCCGTCGTGTCTCCTTCTGATCATTATCTCTATGTCCCGACAACCGGTAGACCACGATGTTTCCGCATCAGCCGCAGCGGAGCGCTTGTTGAGCTTCCTGCACCCCCGACACAGGCTAATGTGGAAGACCTTGTTTTCAGTCCCTCCGGCAAGTTTGTGTACTGCCTGCAGAGCGGTGGTATTATCTCCGTTGGGACTGCTGATGGACGCACAGGCAATTTGTCTCAACTACGCCCAGTCGCTCGTGTCCCGCCAGCTTCCTACGGCCTGGCAATCAGTCCGCAAAGGCATACTGTGCAAATTACGGACACCTATATAA
>JBPBQB010000275.1:0-5324 GCA_050954545.1 Janthinobacterium lividum
TATTCAGTTGCAAGCCAAGTTCGCGCACTTTTAGATAAGATCAGTTGATTCATACTTCTGTCGATTCTCGAAAATCAAACGAGACGCGGAAAAATGAAGCAGTTTTCCGTGTTTTATGACATGATGTAGCTTGAGGCAATTCAAGGCTGATTTACCTCAACTGAATGAGCATCTAGGTCGCGGCACTGGGCATGATTATCGCAAATAGTGATTATCATAAGATTCATATAAGTTTAGGAAGGTGATATGATTGTTCGAAAGAGTGTTGCCACGTCAAAAAAGTGGCGTATGTTGGGGTTGATTGTACAAATCACGGGGTGCATCGGTCTGGCTTTTGGGCTTTATATGCTAATTGGAATGACATATCGCGCGAATGTTTTGGTATCGGACCTCAGCAATGAGTTTACCGTAAACCATATTGTGCAAGGGTGCTCTTTGCCAATGCTGATGAACTATCTGCATAAGCGTCAGGGTAATCCTATTAAAGATCCGAACGGACGCGCATTTAAAGACCCGGACGGCGGTCCATATATCATGGCGTGGCTCGGCGTCAAAGATATAAGATTACTTCAGGACAGAGCTCTTGTTAGATTTAAAATATCGGCAGATGAAAAAGTTGAGTCATACGCTTTTGAGCCTACTTCAGCACTACCTATCACGTGGAGTAATCCCCGAACGGGTTTGTGACATCTGCGGTGGTTCCATTTGTCAGGTTCCTATCAATCCGACCGAACCATATCGAAATACGGGAAATTGCATCTGTTTTCAGTCATTTATGGTACGATTTAGCGCGAGGTAACCTTATGTCGACCCAAACAGAAACACACGAACTGCTTACAGTCAAACAAGCTGCCGCTCTACTTCAGCTTGATGAGCGCACGATCCGAAACCATATTAACCGCAGCCGTCTCCGCGCAAGCAAGCTGCCCGGCGGCAAAGGCTGGCTCATCCGGCGCGAAGATTTATTCACCGCCCTGGAGCCTGCCGCGCCCCAGTCGGGTTCACGGCCTGGCATCGTCCCAGCGGGGACCAATCCACTGAGCGTTGAGACCAGCGGCATCATACGGCGTATCAATACTCCTGAAGGACGAGCACGAGCAATCGCCGTACTCGACAGGATTTTGGCGGAAAGTAGAAATGAAGAGCCGGATGCCTCAGAACAGCCGCCGCTAACTCACACCGCAATCCAGTTCCGGCGCTGGAATACCGAAACTTGGGAACCCCTGGAAGAAGGCAATTAATTAATGGCAGCATTACGCGCGATTGTGCTGGATGCAGGCCCGCTCGGTCTGCTTGCGAACTCGAAATCCCCCCAAGCGAGTTTAGACTGTCACCAATGGATGCGTAAACATCTTGCTTCCGGTATCGAAATATTTATTCCTGAAATCACCGATTATGAAGTCCGGCGTGAGCTGGTCCAAGCGCGGCTCACCAAAAGCATAGCCGCTTTGGACGCCCTGCAGGACGTTTTAGATTACCTCATCCTGACCACAGCAGTCATGCGCCGCGCTGCTGAACTCTGGGCCGCAGTACGTCAGGCCGGGCAGCCGACTGCGGATCGACATGCCCTCGATGGCGACGTAATTTTGGCCGCCCAGGCACTTTCTCTCGGCTATGCCCCTGGAGAAGTTATCGTTGCAACAACTAACGTCAGCCACGTAGATCGCCTGATTGATGCTCAGCTTTGGCAGAATATTTAGGGGTAAATTCCCCGTGTCAGCGTGGCTTCGGCGACACGGGCGACGCCGACAATGTAGGCGGCTGTCCGTAGGTCGACTTTATGTGTCTCAGAAGCGTTCCAAACTTCCTCGAATGCCCGGCGCATGATCCGGGCTAAACGGGCGTTTACCTGCGACTCACTCCAAAAGAATGATTGTATGTCTTGCACCCACTCGAAATAGGAGACAGTCACGCCGCCAGCATTTGCCAGCACGTCGGGAATGAGCAAGATGTTTCGGTCGTGAAGAATGGCGTCACCGCCAGGAGTTGTCGGGCCGTTTGCTCCTTCGACGACCATGCTGGCACGGATTTTGTGGGCGTTTGCTTCGGTGATCTGGGCCTGCAAGGCCGCTGGAACAAGCACGTCGCAGGCCGTTTCTAATATCTCGTCGTTGGTCAATGGCTCCGTATCGGGGAAGCCGACTACCGAACCAGTGCGGGCGACATAGGCGACCAGTGCAGGAATGTCCAGGCCGTGCGGGTTCGCGATGCCGCCACGGACATCGGAAACGGCGACGATCTTCGCGCCACGTTTATGGAATATTCGGGCTGCCGCACTGCCGACATTGCCGAAGCCTTGAACAGCGACTGTCGCGCCGCTGAGGTGCCAGCCGCGTTTCTTAAATGCTTCTTCCGTGATTAGCACGACGCCAAGGCCGGTCGCATCGATGCGGCCCTCTGAGCCACCGATGGAGACGGGCTTACCTGTGACTACTGCTGGCACTGTGTGACCGGCGTGCATGGAATAGGTATCCATCAGCCAGGCCATGATCTGACCGTTTGTGCCGACATCCGGTGCGGGAATATCGCTCTCCGGCCCGATGATGATACTGATTTCCGTGGTGTAGCGACGGGTCAGGTCTTCCAGCTCGGCTTTTGTCAGCAGCTTCGGATCGCAGACTACCCCACCCTTCGCGCCGCCGAACGGAATATTGACAATGGCGCATTTCCAGGTCATCCACATCGCCAGTGCCCGGACTTCGTCGATGTCGGTTTCCGGGTGAAACCGCAGCCCGCCTTTGGCAGGGCCGCGACTTGTATTGTGCTGGACCCGGTAGCCGGTGAACATCCGTGTCCCGCCGCTTTCCATGTTGACCGGGAAGTTCACAGTCAGCTCCCGTTTCGGCTTTTGCAGAATCGCATGGATACCGTCGTCAAGTCCCAAAATCCCCGCCACATGAGCAAGCTGCTTCAGCGCAATCGCATAGGGGTTCATCTCTTCCATGATGGGTATCAATATCTCTGGCATAGTCTCTCCCTTTGAGAATTCGGGTATTATTCAAGCAATGCAGGAAAGTCGTTTCGCTCTCAGGAGAGGTTAAAACTCGGAGATTTCCATGAACACAACTTCAACAGGACGCATACTTTTTGTCGGCGCGACTTTTGTGACGCTTATTGCAGGCGTCTCTGCCACCGCAGCCATGAGCGGCATTGTCACTCAGATTTGCAATTGGCAAAACTCGGCCGCTTCAAGCCCTTTAGATCGTTGGTCTCAAATCTCGGAGTACAGTGTCATAATTCTGATTATGACTGTTCTGACCGCCGCAGTCTGGGGACGCATTATTCGCCGACGCATTGTCTTGAAAAATATGTCGGAAGAGTTGCCGACTCGCTTTACGCAGCGCAGCAAGTATGCCGTCTGGAAGCGAGTCGGACGAACTTCAGGAAGGCCGGTCGGCACCAAATCTCGAGCGCCTAAGCGAATACAGCGCTGATTAGTTCCTACATCGACCACGGTTCCGCGTGACTGTCGTGCTGCTCGTACCAGTCGCTTTGCAAGGCTTCGATCTCTGCTTGAATGTCGCCGGGCAGAGGTGCCGCGTTCTGAACATCTGTGACCAGTTCCTGCAAATTCGCGATCCGGGCAGTTGCCCCTACCGTGGAGATCACCTGGGAATAGCCTAGCGAGAACCGAATACAGAACTCGGGCCAGGTGGCGCAGCCGGAACGCTCGAAGATCGGGGCCATCTGCGCGGCCCGTGCCTTCAAATAGTCCGGGCCATGTTCCCGCAGGCGATCCAGTGAGCCGCCGCAGGTAGTTCTCATGGCAACAATGGTCTCGCCGCGCTCCTTCAGCATATTCCAGAGATCTTCCGACACGAACCGCTGCAACGGATTAAGATAAAAGATATAGCCATCGACAATGCCTTCATTGTGACCACCCCGAAGCGCATCGATAGCCACGTCTGAGTTCCAGGGCCATATCTCCTGCACAAAGCGCCCGACCAGGCCTTCGGCTTTGAGCTGACGCAGGCCGTCGTTCTCCGGGCCACCTGTGCGGTACTGCTCGGCCAAAGCGCCGCCAAAGCAAAGCTGGCCGACCGGCAGATGGGTCAAATCCAGCGGCTCTAAGTTCTGCTGGATGACTTCCCGAACCTGTGCCGCTGAATCCCAGCCGATCTTGACAATGAACGGCGGGATATGAGACCGGTCTTGATCAAACGCTGCCCTCAGCACTTGCAGCGCATTTCCATAAGTATGACTGGTATGCAGTGCCAGCCCGGCGTCTATCGCAGCCCGTGCGACAGCAGTGCGGTCATCAAAGGAGATAGACTCGTCACCCAAACGAGTCGTGCCGTAAATGTAGCGGGTCAGTCCGGGCAGCCGGGCAGCCGCCGTCTCCTGCTGAACATTGGTAAGAGTAGAAATCGTCATTGAACTTTGCCTTTGAGTTGAATTTAGTTTCGTCGTTACGTTTTATACCCGGTACAGTCCATGCAGAAGCATCAAAACCGAACTTGTTCTCAAAGACACCGTAGCTGTATTATAGCACCTTTCAACCCGTAGGGCGGATTGAAGCATAATTGAGAAGGGCCAAACATTGACAAACAGATTGAGACGGGTATAATGACCCCGTAGATTGGTAGATTTTAATCCGGGGTCGTCCAATGGCAGGACAGCAGTTTTTGGAGCTGTTTATCGGGGTTCGAATCCCTGCCCCGGAACTTTTCTGTTCCCATCTGTCATGCCGTATAAAAACCGGTAGTTTTCGAGTTGCGCTCACGGGCTGGATAGGTATAATGGCATCATGGATACTGAGTATTTCCGTGCAGATGATCTGATTACACTCACCCAAGGTGAGTGGCAGGAACTGGTCTCCTCTATCCAAAATCTGGTTCAGGCAAACAGCGCCCTTCTCCAAACTGTTTCCGAGCTGATGGCCCAGCGCAATCAAGCCATTTCCCAGCACCCCGCACCCCCCGCTGACCCCTACGACTTACGTACTCTTAACCACCTTTTGACCGACTCCACCTAACTCTTTGTGTCTTTCGGACGAGAATGCCACATGCCTCTCGAAAGAAAGAGTATCTCATGAATCGACGGTCATTTGTCAAATCAGCCGGCGCAGCCGCTCTTCTGGGTGGGCAAACCTGGGCACCCAGAAATAAAAGCTCTGCCGCCGAGGGGAAGATAGATCGACATGCGCTGATAGATCGTCATAAGATCACTCTGACTAAGCCTGATGCGCTGACCCCGCTCTCGGTTGGCAACGGCGAATTCGCATTCACGGCTGATGTCACCGGTATGCAGACCTTTACTGATTTCCACCATGGCGGTATGCACTTGCAAACCATGGCACAGTGGGGCTGGCACACGACGCCCGA
>JBPBQB010000156.1:0-5258 GCA_050954545.1 Janthinobacterium lividum
TGTGTTCGAGGTTTTCATTACGATTGACGGCAATATGCGGTATCAGCAAAAAATGACTGGTCGTTCGTTTGCTCTGATTGTGCTGGTGGCCGTGGACAATACGATTGAGGTTTTACTGCCGCTTATGCCGCAGGTTTTAGAGGCATTACCTAATGTGGTGCCGGGACAGATCATTAAGATCAGTGCTCAACCATTTGCATGAGGAGCTGTCATGGCATCTTTAGAAGATAGAAGAAACATTCGTCTGCTGCGTGGCTGCTCAGAGATTAAGTGGTCACGTTCGCTTGAAGACTTTGGAGCGCTGCTGGCATCGGCTATGGGTTTGCCGCCTTTTGAGTACGACGCTGAGAATGTTTATGAATGGGGTCAGACTCTCACTGAAAACAATCATGTTGAGGTGAATATCACTCGCAAGCACGGCGGTTTCAATCCTCCACCTGGGCCAATTTCCGTTATTCTCCTCGTGTCAGGTGAGGCTCCTGTCGAGTGGAATGAGCAATGGATTACTGAACATTTGTTGCCGCAATATGAGAAGGCTACTTTTGCGATTGCTGATTCGTTAAATCATCTATTGATAGGGTAGTCTCTTATTATGAACACAACTCCGTTGGAGAAACCCCAGGTGATGTCAGTTTGAGACGAATGGACTCAGGCGCTTAGCCAATTAAGAACACGACTTGACTGACTGGTCGCAACAAGCAGACTGGCAGGTGCAGCCATCGGAGAAAATCTTTACGGAAGCGTTGATAGGGAAGTATACGGCATCGGATCTTCTGATAGTAACGCCGGACGGAGAACGGCTAATGGTGGAAGTCAAGGGGAGGGGGCCGCTGAAAGCGTCTGGCCGCGTTCAGCTTTCTGCCTGGCCAACGCTCTTTCGCGTGATTTTGCTTCGTAAAACAGACGCGGACGGCTGGGTGATCCGTACCGACTCAGATATCCCGATTCGCCGTCCCTGGAACAAGGAAGCATTTATTTCCGTCGCAAATGACTTGATGAATGTAGAACAGTAAGCGTTCGGCGTCCTGTCCCAAATAGCAGACCGATTGGTGGAAATTGTCGGTTAAAACTTCGTCTGAGCAGACTGCTTATCGAAGAGTAGGGTGCTATGCAGATTGATCACTGGAAGCAAGAAGAACTCGAAGCCCAATTGAAAGCTGGTGAGAAGCTGCTCTGGTCAGGGCAACCCGATCCAATGCGCGCACTATGGGTCTCTCAAGGAGCTATTTATGTATTCTTGTTTGGCCTCATCTGGACGCCCATGACAATCTTCGCGGCCGTAGTCTTTAGGCCGCCGCCGGGTGGTTCCCCAGGCTTCCCACTCTTTGAGAGTATTGCCATGGAACTCTATATATTTCCTTTCATCTTGCTTGGCTTTGCCTGTCTGTGGGCACCGCGTTCGGCTTATGTGCAATCAGAAAGAACGACCTATGGGATTACAGACCAACGGATCATCATTCTCAAGGGGGCGAAAAAGCGTTTTATGAATTCGTATCACCGCGAGGCCCTCGGAGTTATCAAATGTATCGAACGGTCAGATGGCTCGGGCGAGTTAATCTTCGCGCAAGATCATTATATAGACAGCGAGGATCGCGAGGCAACAACTAATATTCAGTTTATCGGCGTCCCCAAAGTGCGTTCTGTCGAAACGATTTTGAGGGCTGCCCTGACCGCGGTTTGATAGAATGTCGACAATCAACATAAAAACTAATTTGATTCTACATAAAATCTAGGTATAATCCAATTGGCAGCCGGATGTGGCTGGTTGGAAAGGATACGAAAATGCCACAGTATTCGGTGAATTTTGCAGACAACTTTGACCAAGTTTTAAGTGTCGCCTCGAAGAAGCAAGGGACGACAAAGGCGGACATTATCCGCAAAGCCGTTGCGAGCTATGTTTATCTGAGCAAAGAAACGGCAGACCCGAACCGGAAAGTCTCGATTACGGACGATCAAAACCGTGTCATCAAAGATGTCATGCTGCCATAGCTGAGTCACGGGGAAAAGGACATCATGGAAGAAACTGAAATTAGGCAGAGCGGAAAAGAGACAGAAGAAACGGTTCCTGTCAGCCAGGTCTACAAAGAGGCAGGGGTCGAAAAAGTCGAAGAAGTCAGCGATCTGCGGAAGCTGACTGCCACCCAGCAGGCGGGATTGTGGCTGGCCGGCGCTGTCGGCCTGGCGATTGGGGGCGTGATCGTCTTTGTCGCCGTTGTCTGGTTCCAGACTGCGCCGCCTCCCCCCACACTCCCGCCGCTGCCGGTAATCACTGATCCGGCGAAAGCCAAAGATATTCTCAGTAACTACCAGATTCTCAACCAAGCGGCTCTCGACAATTACAAAGCGCTCAATACCGAAGCGATCAACCGGGTCACCAGCCTCTTTGACCTGTTCGCGACCAAAGCGCTTATCCCTATCTTCACGGCGACAATCGGCTACATCTTCGGGTCACGCGCGGCAGCCGTTGCGGGAAACCGGCCTTCGGAATAAGACCGTTCCCCATAAACACTCCGTCGCAACACTCTTCCGCACACCGTGCGGTTGGCGCTTCGTCTCCAGACCTGCCGTTTACGGCGGGATCATTTCACCGCAAACGTCTCGATCACTGCCCCTTGCGGCAGTTTCTTCGGGCTGATTGCACCCAACCCCCCGGACACTTGCCCCGGTATCAGATATTTTGCACTCCCATCAGCCATTAGGAAGTTCAAGCCAAAGGTTTGACTGTCATGTCGTGTGCTGTCCTGCGGCGCATTTATCCCTGTCGCACTGCTGGTCTCAGGTTGTGAAGGATCGCAACCGACTGTGCTGAACTCATAAAACGCAATTGTCGTGGATGGATTGGCAAACTTAGCTAATTTCTGTCTCACGATATTTCGATTCTCGGCATACGAAATGTAATTGCCATCCTGCGCGTCTTTAGGACAGTGGTAAACGCCAGTAGATTTGATGTAGGGATAAAGTTGTTCTGCCCAGCCGTTTCCAGCAGCGTTAACGCCGGAGGGGTAAACATTATCGGCATCCTGTGTGTATTGGATAAGAGCAAGGCCAAGCTGTTTCATATTGGATTGGCAATTGTCATACGCGTTCTCCCTGACTTTCTGAAACACGGGATATAAGATGGCAAACACGACACCAATGAAGGAGAAAATGGTGATGATTATGCCATATGGTGGCGATTTGCGTGGATATTGAGCCATAATGGGTCTCCTGAGCCTGAGAATGAAGAACCCCCCGGCCCCCAATTCTGGGGGAGCAGGACGAGTGACTAAATGCCTTCACCGCTTAATTACTCGAAGAGGGCATCGACGAAGGCGCGGGGGTCAAAGACTTCGATGTCGCCGATCTTTTCGCCGGTGCCGATGAGCTTGATGGGGACATTCAATTCGTCTTTGATGGTGATGACGATTCCGCCCCGCGCCGTGCCGTCGAGCTTGGCGAGGATCAGGCCGGTGATGCTGACGGCAGTCTTGAACTCGCGGGCCTGATTGACGGCGTTCTGGCCGGTGGTGGCGTCGAGAACCAGCAGGGTTTCATCGGCGGAGCGGCCGCCGAGCTCACGCATGATGATCCGGTTGATCTTCTTGAGCTCTTCCATCAAGTGGGTTTTGTTGTGCAGCCGCCCGGCAGTGTCGATAATCAGATAGTCCGCGTTCTGAGCTTTAGCGGCTTTGAGGGCATCGAAGACGATGGCGGCAGGGTCGGTGCCGTCTTTGCCTCTGATGACTTCGACCCCGGCACGTTCGCCCCAGAGCGTGAGCTGCTCGACAGCGGCAGCGCGGAAGGTATCGGCGGCGGCAAGAATGACACGCTTGTTTTGCTTCTTGAGAATATAGGCCAGCTTGCCGATACTCGTGGTCTTGCCGACACCGTTGACGCCGACAACCAAATAGACGGTCGGGCTTGCCGGCGAGACAGCGAGTGTCGGCGCCTCGTGTTTATCGTCGGTAAGCGTGTCCCACAAGAAACGCTTTAAGTAATCCGTGACATCCTGGGCGTCGTTGAGCCGCTTGTCCTGGACCATCGCCCGCAGCTCACCCATGGCACGCAGAGTGGTGTGGATATTGAGGTCTGCGCCGATCAGCGACTCTTCCAGCTCCTCAAACATCGCCTCGTCGATCTTGCCCCGTCCGGTGACCATCTGGTCTACTTTTTGGAAGATGCTTTTAAATAATCCGCGTTTCAGCATAAATTGTTCCTTCAGTGTAGACCTACCTCACCGCTTCGCTGTGGTCCTCCCTAAAGGGAAGATGAAGACACCAAATACAGGTCCAGCTTCTTATTCCTCATCTTCCCTTTAGGGAGGACCCTGCGAAGTGAAGAATGAACGAAGCAAGGTGGTAGGTTCCTACCCAAAACGATGGGTGGTGGTCGGGATAAAATACGTCACCAGCGCTGCCAGCAGGCCGCCAAGCAGCAAATAATTTGCTCGTGGGCCGCGCCACTGGGCGACGGCGTGGAGGGTCAGATATAGGCCGTAGACCAGCCAGGTGACGACTGAAGTCAGTACCATGGGGTCCGCGCCCCAGAAGCCGTGCAGGCCGCCGGTCAAGGCTTCGACAAAACCGGCGGCGAGGCCGATAGTCAGCAGCGGGAACGCGAAAGTCACCAGGGCGAATGCCAGGTGATCCAAGCTCGCCAGCGGCGGCAGCTTGCCGAACAGACCGCCCGACAGCCGTTTACGCTTGAGCAGGCGATACTGGGTCAAATACAAAGCCGCGCAGCCGAAGGCCAGCACCAGCAGGCCAAATGCAAAGAGAATAGCGAGAATATGCAGGCTGATAAGGCGCGAGTTCAGCAGCGGGATTGCCGCCGTGTCGAGCGCGGCATGGTGGGCCGAGCGCAGGAAGGCTCCGGCAAAAAGGCACAAGAACGCGGCAGGCAGGGCGACCGCCCCAAGCGCGGTCGGCTTCGGCTTCAGCAGCAGCTCTAATGCGAGATAAGCCAGCGCGATGGCCCAGGCGGACGCCGACAGAGTCTCGGCAGGTGTCGTAAACGGGGTCTGATGCGTATTCGCACAGTGGATACCGATAGCGAATGTATGCGACAGCACGGCCAGCACGGTCGCCGTGCGGCCCAGAAATGCCAGGAGAGGCTGACGCAGGAGCAAATGCGCCCCGTAGGCGACCGAGCCGAGCAGGTACCCGACGGCGGCAGCGATGAGAAAGAAGGCTTCAGTCATTCGGAGCCCCCACCCCCGGCGCAAGCGCCGACCCCTCCCCCGTTCCGGGAGAGGGGTTAAGATTAGTATCCGAAATCGG
>JBPBQB010000198.1:0-5229 GCA_050954545.1 Janthinobacterium lividum
ATATTATACTCAAGATGGGCGAAATGGGGCGAAATGGGGAACTGCTTACTCTCTCTTTACCGTAGGAGGCCACGGGCTTAAGCCCGTGGTAGTTCACCGGACGCTACCTGCCGTCATACCAGGTGTCTAGTCATAGTGCTTACTTGGCAAATATCGCCGGTGAGTGCGACTGTTAGGCGGCTTGACCATTGCGTTCTTTGTTGCGAAAGGTTGATACAAACAATGTTGGAACAAAATCGTAATCGTGTTCAGAACCTTTCTAGCTTAGAAATTTGGCTGTTCATTATTGGACGTGTCTTAATCGGCTTCGGGCTGGGAATACTGGCTGTCATGTATTTACCAGAAACATTTGCCAAGCTTGGTCTGCCTATTGTGATAATTGGATTGATTATCCTGATTGCTGCGTCTCGGGGGCTACTACGCAAGCGAGACTAACACGATACTATATCCGACGCACCTGTCCCTTTTGCTCTACAAAGTCGGTTGGCAGTGCGGACGGCGTCACTGAAGGCACGGAACAAGGGTACACCCACATGACCAATGATGAGGCATACGCGAAGTTAATCAACCGCAAATGCAGCTCTTTGGGCGCTGTTCGCGCCTTGAACTATGCCTATCAAGCCCAGTTTGTCGGTAGTTGGCGAGCGCTCATTGTCAGCGATAGGTTTGCCTTTGGCTTCGGCGGTTCCGAAGCGGCGAAAGAATTGACAATGGATATGTTCCGAGATGCCGGCATTGATCCTATGACGATTACGTTTCCCGAACCGTTAGAGGGTCCATCTCCGTTCAGCACCAATTAAGAAAGGCTTCCGGCGCGACGGTCTAACACTGCGCTGCATTGAGTACCGCCTGCGCGATTTCCTGTGCTGATCCGGGTGTTTTGTTTGGCAGGCATTTTGGGTGAGATCGGACATTGGAACGCAGCGCAGCAGGATTGAAAAAATAGGGGGGCGAAATGGATTCTACTTGGAGCTTGGTTAGCAACGTCATCAGTGTTATTATACTATTCGGGGTCACTGTCTGGGTTTATGTTGATGCGAAAGCCATCAGCAGCGATTATGGTCAGACCCCGGGCCTGGTCAAAACACAGCCAAAACTGTGGGCAGTGGGTGTGTTTCTGCTGCTGATCGTCTGTTTGCCAGCCTATTTTCTGATGCGTGTGCGTTATAAACGACTTCTGGTTCAGCGCAGGGCGGAATTAGCGCTTCTTGACCCGCTGCCTTTGGAAAACCCGGCGGAGACGGCAGGTGTCTGGCCGCCGCCGCCTCAACAGCCTGCGGCTTGACACGGGGCTGCGCTGGGCGCGGCTTAGACAAGCTGCCATTATCGCAATTTTATAGGATAGAGGATAAAAAAATGTTCCCAGGTTTTTGGAGTTTTCTTCCGTTTTTGCTTCCCGTGCTGATGTTCGCGACTATCCTTTTCTTCCCCCAACTCTTTGGCGGAAAGTTCCTAAACAAAACGATCCAGCGCTCTGAGCGGTGGCAGCAGCAGAGCACCGACTTTCAGGAGCAATTACTTGTGGAGATGCGGCGTCATAATGCGGTGATGGAGCAGCAGAGTCAACTCGTGGCTCTTCTACTGGAACGTTCGGAACAGTAACCGTGGCAGAACAGTTTACAGTCTAAAACGGCGCATCAGCGCTACCGATGAAGAGAATTCGTCATACGCTAAGAGGAATCACATGGGAACTAAACCGGCACGTTACGGAGCTTTCGTCTGGTGGCTGATTTCGGTCGTATTCATATTCGGACTGAATTTAGTCGCTGCGGCAATCGTTCGGGAGCCACCTTTTACAGACTGGGCCTATGTTGTAGGAATGTCTCTCTTTATGCCATCGGTGCTTATTCCTGTTTTTAAGTGGTTATTCAACAACAGAAGCGAACCGAGAACTAAGTAGCGGCAAATCAAACGATCACTTGCTGTGGAGCAGCGTGACAGGAGAAGTGAGTGGCACGAGTATGGCTAACCGTCGCGAACATTGCTGCTCTGGGTGTGTGGGCGGTGTCTTGGTTCATTCCGCTCAATATTGCACTGCCGCAGGGAGAGGCCATGCCAAGTCAGTGGGAGTTCTTTGTCTTGCGGATGCAGGTTCATTGGTGGGAGGCGACCGTCCCAGTTGTACTTTGCCTGGATGTGATACTGCTTACTCAGGTTCTTAGGCGCTCCTGAGCGGAGGCGGCTTAGACTGTCACCGGGTAAGTCCAGAACCGGCACTGGAAGTGCCGGTCTAGTATTGAATGAAAGTCGAAGCGACTAAGAAACCAGTAAATCGAGACCGGTCTTCAGTCGCGGAGTAGATGTGTAGCAACTTAATTAGGAACTAGACCGAAGGAGGCAGATAATTCTGCTGCCTGCCCTGTGTTTGCCCCCTACTCTAATCGCTTGCGGACTGTGCGGCGGATTTGCTCGACGACGATGCCGTAGAGGGAGTGGGTGAGGCTTTCGTTGATCTGCTCGGAGACGGGCAGGGCGGGCACGGATGGGGAGAGGTCGAGGGCGGGGAGGGCGGCTTGGTGGGCACCGGCCCAGAGGAGGGCACCGAAGACGCTGCCGCCGCCGGTGGTCACGAGCGGGACGCTTTCGGCGAGTGCGCCGTAAAGGCCCCCGGCGAGGACGCTGAAGCTCCAGTGGATCGCTTGAGTGGTGGGAAGCGTGTTGGCTTCGGGCAGGGGATGGCCTTTGTACTTTTCTAAGAGATGCGAGACGAGCAGGACGGGCGGGGCTTCGCGGCCTGGGGGACGCGGCGGAACAATGGCTTCGCAAATGAGCTTGAACCCGGCACCGACAACACCGCCGGCGGCTCCGGCGAGAAAACCTTTAGTGAGATTGTTCATAGTTTAGAATACCTGGATCAGAGGGTCAGCTATCGCGTTCTACGATGTAATGGGCGAGGGCACGGAGGGGTTCGGCGTGGTGGTCGAAGCCGTCGAGAGCGGTGAGTGCGGCGTCGCAGGCGCGGCGGGCGAGGGCGCGGGAGGCGGGGATGCCGAGGATCTTGGGGTAGGTGGCTTTGTCTTGTTTAAGGTCGCTGCCGAGGGGCTTGCCGAGCTTGCCCTCGTCGCCTTCGAGGTCTAAGATGTCGTCGGTGATCTGGAACGCAAGGCCGATTCGGGTGCCGTAGATGTAAAGAGATCGTTCCTGTTCGGGGGTCGCGCCGCACATGCGGGCACCGGACAGGAGGGATGCGAGGAGGAGAGCACCGGTCTTGCGGTCGTGGATCGAGGCGACCGCGGCTTCGTCGAGGTCGCTGCGGCCTTCGCTTTCGATGTCGGAGACCTGTCCTCCCACCATGCCGCGTGTGCCCGAGGCGCGGGCGACCATCGCGACGGCGTCGAGAACGCGGTCGGCAGGGACATGGACTCGGCACTCGGCGATCAGGTCGAAGGCCATGGCGAGAAGAGCGTCGCCTGCCAAGATCGCCATCGCTTCGCCGTAGACAATGTGGCTGGTAGGATTGCCGCGCCGAAGATCGTCGTTGTCGATGGCCGGCAGATCGTCGTGAATCAGCGAGAATGTGTGGATGCACTCGACCGCACAGGCAAGCGGGATGACCCATTCCAGTTTACCGCCGACGGCTTCGGCCCCGGCGAATACGAGTATCGGGCGCAGGCGTTTACCGCCGCAGAAGAGCGAGTAGCGCATGGCTTCATGCAGACGCGGCGGGAAAGTGTGGGTCTCCGGCAAGTAGGCGTCCAGCGCCTCATCGCACAGTGCGCGGCGGGTGGCGAGATAGTCTGCAAGGTCAAAGGACATGCCGGAGGTCAGGACTTTCCAGCCGCGTTCTGGGCGGCGATCAGAGTGTTTCGCAGGAGCATGGCAATAGTCATCGGCCCCACCCCGCCCGGAACCGGCGTGATGGCAGACGCTACTTCGGAAGCACCAGCGTAGTCGACGTCGCCGACGTCGTGAGTCTTGCCGGGCACACGGTTGTAGCCGGCATCAAGCACGACGACGCCATGTTTCAGCATGTCGCGTGTAATCATCTCGGCTTTGCCGACGCAGGCGCAGAGGATATCGGCCTGTTTCGTGATCTCTGCGAGATTGGGTGTCCGGGAATGGCAGATGGTTACGGTCGCGTTTCCCTGCAATAACAGAAGCGCAAGCGGCTTGCCTAAGATGACGCTGCGGCCAATGACCACAGCATGTTTTCCCGCAATCGGCAGATCATACCGCTTCATCAGCTCAATCATACCCGCGGGGGTGCAGGCTTGGAACACGGGCAGACCGGCGACCAAGCGGCCCAAAGAGATGGGCGCGATGCCGTCGACATCTTTGGCGGGGTCCATCAAAGACAGCACGGCAGGCTCATCAATGTGTTTGGGGAGGGGGTGCTGGACAAGAATGCCATGGACCAGCGGGTCCGCGTTCAGCATCGCCAGACAGTCGGCGACTTCGGCTTCCGACGCATCGCTGCCGAAGGGGTAAGTACGGGAGCCGATTCCGGCCCGAGCGCAGGCCCGCTCTTTCATGGCGACGTAGGTTTGGGACGCGGGATCGTCGCCTGCGAGAATTGCTGCCAGCACGGGGATTATCCCCGTTTCTGCTGTCAGTTTCTTCGCCTCTGCGGCGACTTCCGCCCGAATGATTTTAGCAGTCGCTGTGCCGTCTAGTAGTATTGGTGTAGTCATAGTGTACTTGAATGCGTGAGAACGCCCGAGGGCTGGGTCTCGCCGGACTTGTTAAGCTTGGAGGCGTGATAAAAACCGTTCCAGTCAGCGATTGCGACCCACTTTTGGGTATCTTCGTCAAATTGAACTGTCGCTTGAAACAGCAATGGGTCAGGATTGCATTCATCGTCTCCGTCGTCTGTCCAGAAGTTTAGAACCAGACCCGGCATTAACACATGCCCTAGTAAGCGCAGGTCGCCTTCAGTTGCACGAGAATTAAGTGGGACAATGTATTTGTCTCCTATTCTACCTCCGCCATTCAGATCGGCGTAGACACGTGGTTTGTCTAATAGCTGCCGCCAGTTCGATTGGTCGGCTGTTAGGGTTTCCATAGGCATTGTTGCATAATTCAGACCATGCCTTAAAAGGCACGGCTATTGGGCGAGGACGCCGTAAACTACGTCTTCGACGCAATCAGATCAGAATTCCTAGTCCCACGAAGTGGGAGTTGACGGCGTCCTCGCCCAATAGCCGTGCCTTTTAAGGCACGGTATTTAGGACAGGGTATCAGGGCAAAGGCATTTATGCGACAAGTCCGTTTTCATATACTGCTTCCTGA
>JBPBQB010000253.1:0-5194 GCA_050954545.1 Janthinobacterium lividum
ACCCGCGTTATTCGGGTTCGGCTAAGCAAGTAGGCTGATAAACAATATCCGTAATAGCTGCCTGCTGTTCTAAAAAAGTGCATAACAGGCTCTAGGAAAATTCTTATGTCTGCAATGCCAAAACAATTCTACACGCCCGAAGAATACTTGAAGCGTGAACGGATGGCTGACTACAAAAGCGAATATTTTTCCGGCGAGATCATCGCGATGGCAGGCGCAAAACGCAAGCACAATTTAATCGCTGGCAACATCTTTGCTCTTTTAAACATACTGCTTCGTGAGGCCTTTTGCGAAGTGTACACAAACGATATGAAAGTGCAGGCGGATCGGGCACGGCAGTTCAGCTACCCGGATGTTGTCGTGGTACGTGGAGAGCCTCAGTTCCGAGATAATCAAGACGATGTTCTGCTCAATCCGACTGTGATTGTGGAAGTGCTGTCGCCTTCGACTGAGGCGTTTGATCGGGGCGAGAAGTTTTTGCGCTACCGTCAGAATGATTCGCTGACAGAGTATCTCTTGATTTCGCAATACGAACGCCGCATCGAACAGTTCACAAAACAGTCTGACGGCTCATGGCGGCTAACTGAAACCAGTGAAGCTGAAGATATTCGGCTTGAAGCTATTGGCTGTACACTTTCCCTGACTGACATTTACAACAAAGTGGTTTTGGAGCCGACAGTGCGGCTTATTCTGGATGGCCCCCGTTAATGATGTCAACGCCAAAAACTAGGCATAAACCGGGTATTATAGAGTGCTGATTAGAAAACTCTTAGGATTTCAGGAGTACACAGGATTTTAGAAAGTCGTTTATGACCGTCAAATCTTCCCCGAGGCATATGAACACGAACAATGGCAGCGAACCCGATGAAACACCCGCCGAAGCATTTCTTCCACCCGACTTAACCGAAGGCAAGCCGAGGGACTGGCCGGTAACAGTCCTGAGCCGCGAAGAACGAGAGCGGCAGGTGGAACGCGCTTTCTCCGGCCTGTACCGGTGGTATGTGGCACGCTCTCAGACGATGCGGAACTGGAACCCGGACTCTTCGTTTGAATGGGGCCAGATGAAAGCTGACCACTCGAATGATGTCGTTCAATTGATCGAAGGCTTCTTCGCTGTCGAGCAGTTTACGCCGGACTATACCAGCGAAATTCTGCGAATCGTGCGCCGGAGCAATGGCCGCTCCAACTTCCAGTTACGCTGGGGCGCGGAAGAAGAGCGCCATGCGAACACCTGGGAAAATGCGCTGCTGTTCTCCCGCCGCCGCTCCCCGGATGCTATCGAGCATTATAAGTGGCAGCTTCGGAATAACAACTGGACTTTGCCCTGGGAAGACCCACTGCATATGATGCTGTATACGGTGTTCCAGGAGCGGGCGACCCAGATCAACTATCTCAATTTCGCGAAGATCGCACGCGGCGAGTCCGATAACCCTGCTTTCGCAGGAGACGCCGATCCGGTGCTGGCGCGTGCTTGTACCCTGCTGGCTGTCGATGAAGCTGCCCATTATGCATTCTTTCTCGAAGGCGCACGGCTATACCTGTATTACCAGCCGGAAGAAACACTGCAGGCGATCCATGACGTCATCACGCACTTCGCCATGCCCGCACAAAACATCATTCCCAACTGGCCGGTCGTTGCCGAGACCATCTACCGGGCGGGTGTGTATGGCCCGCGCGTCTTCCAGCGCGATGTGATCGGCCCGGTCTTCGACAACCTGACTGTCGCCGGTAAGAAGGCGTTAGAAAACGGCATTAAGCGCACCCGCGAAATCCCGAATGACGATGGGATAATGCGGAGCACGGCGCTGTGGGATGTGTTCGATCCCGGCGAGGCCGAGCGCAGCGTCATGCGCCTGCATGACAAGATCGGTGCCTATGAAACCAGCGTCGGACGCGCGGCACTAGACCCCTTCACATTCCTGCCGAACCCGGATTGGCCGAAGGCGTAAAACGAGTTTGGACATCGGCACTGAAAGTGCCGGTGACCTGCGTTGAGTACCAGAGCCTTATATTATTCCATGTCCTACACCTCCAAAATCGTTCTTCTCACAGGCCTTGCGCTGACATTTTTCTGCTTCGGCTGCCGGTCGTCTCAGCCGGGAATGGCCGCCCATAGCCATCATGCCGCCGGCTCATTTATGCCTGCGGATCAGGCGAACTCGCCGCTGCTGCCAGACCCGAAGATGTCACCGGGCGCGACACTGCCGGTCACGAAAGACGATCTCTGCGTACCAGGTTACACGAAAAAAGTCCGCAATGTTCCTGCCGATGTTAAAAAGCAGGTCTACGCGGAGTACGGCATTACCAGCCATAAGCCAGGCGAGTATGAAGTCGACCATTTGATCAGCTTGGAGCTAAGCGGGTCAAACTCGATCAAAAATCTGTGGCCGCAGTCGTATGAAACCCAACCCTGGAACGCGCATGTCAAAGACGCTTTGGAGAACAAGCTGCATGAGGAAGTATGCAGCGGCCAGATCGATCTGCCAACGGCTCAGCATGACATTGCGACGGATTGGATCGCGGCCTACAAGAAATACTTCCATACAACCATACCGCTGACTAAAGGCAGAGGGCGTTCAAGCCGGCGAATGCCGCATCCCCTGACAGATGACGATCCGATTGGGGAGCCGACATCAATGGGGAAAAGCGCGGCAGGCAGCAGTTCTGCGGCATCAGGTTCGGCAGCAGGGCAGGTGTGGGTCAACCTGAAGTCCGGCAAATATTTCGGGCCAGGCTCCCGGTACTATGGGAATACCAAGAGCGGGCAGTATATGTCGGAGGCTGAAGCACAGAGGCAAGGGTATATCGCGGCGCGGTAGCAGAGGAAAATTATGGCAAGCAATCACAAACTCACGACTCTTATCAAAGGCCGAACCATCGCCGGGACTTCTAATCAGGGTGGTGTTTTGACTATATCATTTACAGATCATTCCAAGATAACCGTGCAGACGGCGGGGTCATCCAACAGTGCCTCGACCGGAGGTGTGATTAAAAGCGCTCGGCAGCAGGGAACAACGCTCAGTCTGGATATGGTAGACGGCGGAACGCTGGAAATTCAAACAGCAGAAGAGACTTCCAGTGTAATGGTGCGCGACGGCAGTGGCACAATGGAATATGCGGACTGAGTCAATAGTGTCAACGAAATCTATGTCTGATGAGCTTTACTCATCTTTGTCTTTTGCCCGTCGCTTGGCTTCCAGCAGGCGGTTTGTGTAGCCGTCTTCGTTCGAGCCGACAGGCTTATCGGCTGCGCCAGACCTAGATTTGGGCGGCAATTTGGCGACAAACGGGAAGGGATTTTCTGTCGATTCCTGTGTTCGAGCCGCGCGGCGATTGAGAAGCTGCTGAGTAGTCGCGTCGCCGTTTTCTAAGCTGACTGGGCGGGTCGTCGTTTTGCGCTCCAGAAGCTTGCTCATTTGGGGTGTCGACGGCAGGGCTGCCTGCCGTGCCGGGGCATCGCGGTAGGCGGCGGCACGAGCGGCGACAGTTTGTGCGCCTGCGGTCATGCTCTCACGGACTTTGATCGGCCGAATCATGAGACGGCGGACGGCAATGTCAGACAGGAACAGCAGTGCAGCCCAAAGCAGCAGCGGCGGGCCGATGTCTTTGACGCCGACGACCCACGAAGGCGCATCGCGGTAGATCTGCGCGGCGTCGTTCTGGATCTTGCCGCCGGTGCCTTCTGCCAGGCGAGTCAGAAGGGGCAGGTTAGGGCCTAAAGTCCGAAACTCGGGCGAATAGGGCACGACCAGGCTGACAGTCTGCGACGGCGGCGCAGAGCCGTTTGGAGCGCCTTCGCCGCGATGGACGTTGACAAGATAGGGGCCGGTTTGATCGGCATCAAACGTGCCTTCGTAACGGCCTGGTCCGGTCTGCGAGAGCGTCACGGGCTTAAGTGATAAATCAGGCGCGACGACGTTCGCCGTGATCTTCGCGGCGTTCACAAAACCACCGGTGGACGTGAACGCGTCTACTACGAGATGGCCTTTGCCGTTTTCATTGTTCAATGTACTCTGAAAATCGGCATCGGTATTTTGACGCAAAGACCAGCGCAGTGTCTGTGCCCAGAAGCGGGTGTAGCCCGACCAGCCCAGCCAGTGAATCGCCCAGTGGGGGCGGTCGTCACTTGTGAACGCCCACGTCCGCCCCAGCCCATAGCGCCAGTAGGCGAAGACAGGATCACGGTAATCTGGCGCGGTCAGCGCCACGGTCGCGCCGGGCTTTGCTGATGACACGTTGTAGCCAAGCAGCGGCGGCTCGGAACCCCAGTTGATGCCCGAAATCACTTCGTCATCGGGGATAGGCTTGGCAAGAAACGGCTTTTCAATGATCCGCAGCTTGCTGACCGACTGCTGATCTTTGCGGAGCAGACGGGGCAGGTCATCCGGCTTCTCCGCGACATACGCTGTACCGCCTCCGACCTGTGCCATCGATGCTAAGAACTGTTCTCCCTGGGCGTCAGCCCCAGTCGCGACAGTCGAGAGCGTGATGCCATGGCTTTTTAATGCCAGCAGATTAGCAGTGTTCTGACCCGATTCGTTGATCGCGTCGCCGTCGCCCAGGAACATGATATGCTTGATCTGAGCAGGCGTGATGGTCAGCACCCGGCCCGCTTCGAGGATGTAGGGATCGTAGACAGGCGGATCGTTCATATCAGTCAGGCTAGACATCTGCTCTTTAAGCTTGGCCCGGTCCGTGACATGCTGCATAGGGATACGCCAGACCCCATTGCAGTCTTCGACGCCGATCTGGTCCTGCGGGTCCAGCAGATCGACCACGGATTTTGCGGCCTCAATCGACATATTGACATTGCCTGGCTCTTCCAGGTCTTCGATCACGAGCGCCACGGCGATTGTCGGGAACCGCTTCTTGTCTTTAATGTCCATCTTGACCGGCAGGGCGTCTTCCACAGGGGTTCCGACATAATCTCCTGCCGCAAACGAATTCACGCCGCCGATCATGCCGAGGCCGACCCCGAACTCTTTGGTCGCCGCTTCCAGCGCCGTCATCTGCGCCGGTCCCAGCTCCTCGGCGGGGACATCGGAGAGCACGACGGCATCATAGGATGCCAATGCAGGGACATTGGCGGGGATACCACCGGGCGTCTGGACATCCAGGTCGATCTGCTGCGCCCCTAAAGCATTCTTGATACTCGCCAGCGACGTGTTGAGCGTGTCGGTGATATAAAGCACAC
>JBPBQB010000205.1:0-5134 GCA_050954545.1 Janthinobacterium lividum
TGATCCTGCCAGCCGCCCTTGCCTTCCAGCCGTTTGACCCCTGCCGTCGTGCCTAAAAGCGACACCAGGTTACCGCCCGCCGAGTCGCCCCAGACTCCGATACGCTTAGGATCGATGTGAAGTTTTGCCGCATTTGCTCGCAGGAATCAGATCGCGCATTTGCAGTCTTCGATCTGTGCAGGGTACTTCGCTACCCCTGCAAGACGATAGTCAATAGAGCAAAAGACATAGCCTTTGCCGGTAAAGTGCGTGGCATAACCGTCGGCTCCCAGCCGACTTCCCCCAACCCACCCGCCTCCATGGATATAGACAATCACAGGCAGCGGCTTTGCCGTGTTCTGCGGCGAATATATGTCCATCAGCTCTGGTGTGCCTGAGACAGTATACTGAACCGCAGATTGAGTGGTCATCGCAGGCACGGGGTCACTGTGTGCGGGCCGAATAGAAGTGGTGAGTAGAGCTGCAAAGAGACAGACAATCGCAGTAATTCGGTTCATTATTTTTCCATTCGTGTAGATCAAGAGAGGCTGATAAGCTCCAAAAGACGCAGACGGCGCTCGGTTTTGACTGCTGCCTCCACTGCTTCTTCCAGGCGGACCAGGACGAAACGGACGGTGTCGCCAGGGGCAAGCTGAGCGGCATGAGGAATGTCGGCAGAGATCACGACACCGATCAGTGGATAGCCGCCCGTGGTCTGTCGGTCCGCCATCAGCAGGATCGGCTGACCGTCCGGCGGGATTTGAATGCCACCCAGCGGCATCGGCTCAGAAAGAATGTCGGCTGCACTTGTACGCTCGACAGCAGGCCCGCTCAGACGATACCCCTGCCGGTCGGACTGCGGCGACACTGTGTAAGTAGCCGTCAAAAATGCAGACCGGCCCTCGTCAGTGAACTGAGACTCCTGTGGTCCGAGCAGGACACACAGCACTGCCGGAACATCGTAGACAGGCGTGTCGCCAGGCCGCAAACCGCGCTCACCTGACGACAGGCTCATTGAAAAGCAGGGCAGAATGTCGCCGGGACGCAGCGCACGGCCTTCGAACCCGCCCAGTTTCCCGCGCAGGAATGTCGCACGGCTGCCGCCGACAGCGGGAACTGAAAAGCCGCCCGCGACCGCGAGATAGCTCCGTGCCCCGGAGCGGCGACGGCCAAACGAAATCTGCTGACCGGTTTGCACTGTTACAGTCTTCCAGAGCGGCAGAAGCTCTCCGTCCAGCCGTGCCGTGAGATCAGCCCCGCACAAGGCGATCCGTGCCTGTGTCAAGAAACGCAGCGTCGGCCCCAGCAAGGTGATTTCTAAAACAGCCGCGCCGCGTTCGTTCCCTACCAGCAGGTTCGCGGCTGACGCAGCAAACGGGTCCATTGCCCCCACGACAGTCATGCCGCTGCGCTGCTGCCCTATCCGCCCGAGGTCCTGCACGGTAGTCAGCAGGCCGCCGGTTTCGACTTCCAGCAGCGGCACACTCTTCAAGACGGCTTCGGAGCTTGAACCATAATGCCCTCGGCTTCCAGCACCTGCCGGACACGCGCGGCCAGTGCGGACGCATTGGGCGAGTCCCCATGCAGGCAGACCGTGTCTGCGTCGAGAGTGATTACGGTGCCGTCAGTCGCGGTCAGCCTGCCCTCTCGTGCCCACAGCGACATACGAGCCGCGACTTCCTCTAAATCATGCAGGACTGCATTGGGTTCGGAGCGCGGAGCCAGAGTGCCGTTTGAATAATAAGCTCGGTCTGCGAATATCTCAGAAGCTGTTTGCAGACCCAGCGCTTTGCCCGCTTTTACCAGACTGCCCCCGGAAAGCCCAAACAAGATCAGCTTAGTATCCCACTCCCGGACCGCCAGCGCAATCGCTTCGGCGATCGCGTCATCGTCTTCCGCCATCGCATACAGCGCCCCATGCGGCTTGACATGCCGGAGCGTCTGCCCCTGCCGGGCGGCGAACCCGGCAAGCGCCCCGATCTGATAGGTCACTAGATCTCGGACCTCGGGGGGTGTCATTGCCATGCACCGCCGCCCAAACCCCGCAAGATCGGGCAGTCCTGGATGCGCCCCAAGAGCGACATTGTGCGCGACTGCCGACTCAACCGCCTGAGCCATCGTGCCCGGATCGCCCGCATGGAACCCGCAGGCGATATTCGCGGAAGTCACCGACCGCAGCAGTGAGTCGTCGTCGCCGAGCGTGTAAACGCCGAAGCTTTCACCGAGATCGGCATTGAGATCAAGGCAGCGTATCGGTTGTGTGTTCATAAACATCAAACTCACTCAAGCTGATCGGTACAAATCGTACCTGATCACCCGCCGCCAGCAGGGCAGGCGTCTCGCGCTCAGAGTCATAAAGCCGCAGAGGAGTGCGCCCGATGATCTGCCAGCCGCCAGGCGTTTCAGCCGGGTACACCCCGGTCTGCTCCCCGGCAATCCCGACTGCACCCGCAGGAACATGGGAGCGCGCGGTCGCGCGGCGGGGAGTCGCAAGGGAGGGTGTCAAACCGCCGAGATAGGCGAAGCCGGGCAGGAAGCCGAGAAAGTAGACCCGGTAACGCGGACGAGAATGCTTCTGGATGACCTGCTTGGCGGTCAGGCCGTGCCGGGCTGCGACTTCCTCCAAATCCGGGCCAAGCTCCCCGCCGTAGCAGACCGGGATTTCGATTAGACGTTCCACAGAAGCCCCCACGCTCTGCCGCCTCCGAAGCCGCTGCGTCAGCACGGTGCAAAGAGCGTCATAGCTGATGATCCAAGGCTTGTAATAGACAGTAACAACAGCGTAGCTGCAGACCCATTCCGTCATGCCGCTGATCGGTTCAGTGTCCAATGCCGCGCCGAAGCGACGGATGCGGGCATTGATCGCCGGGCTGATCTCGCTGCCGAATGCGATCCGAACACCACAGTCGCCAAGCGGCAGAAATTTCGGTGTCATGCCAGACTGTTACGGCAATCGACCCCAAATCTCCTGCTTGAGACCTATTTCCGGCAGAGCGCGTATAAAGATTAGGCGAGACATTGCCGATGAGTAGAAAAGGCCGTATAATAGCTTAATGCAAACACGGCATTAGAAAGAAACTTCTTCATGGACTGGAAAAAAGAACTGCTGACAAGTATCGAAGTCTGGACCGGCATCGGACTGGTCTTAGCCGGCCTTGTTGTACGCGCCATCGGTGCAAGCGATCTGCTGGGCCTGGCACTTGTCCCATTCGGCATCGGCCTGATTCTCAGCGATGCTGCGGTCAAAATCGCGAAAGCGGCCCGGGAGAAGGCAAAAGTTCGGGTGCACCGCGACAGCGACAAGCGTTAGAGTGAACCGTGACATAACAGTATAGAACCATGACATAAATGTCACGGCTATTCGGCACGGACGCCGGGAATCCACCGCTTCGCGGAGATAAGAGACAATCTGTGTAGGGCTTGCCTCTACCCTCATAATTTCAGTCTCGTGAAGCGGCACTTCTTGACGGCCTCGCCGGGTATGCATATCATTTAGGGCGAGTTCATTCAGGGCGTGACGCTTGTAGCATAGTTACCATGCCTAAAGCACGCGGAACGCCTGCCCCAGCGCGATCTCGGCGTCCCACGCCTTCACTTCAGCGGCCTGACGGTCACTGTTCCAGCCTAGTCTCTCAGCGAGTGCTTTCAGCACAAGCGGCATCTGGGCATGGCGGTCTTCCGCAGTCCAGGACTGCGGGGCACGGCGCTCAAGAAAATCACGCAGCGTCCGGCATTCTTCTTCCGCGACGGCATGGCCCACAGCCGCCTCGATTGTTTCCCCAGGACGCGGCTTTGGCACCGGCAGAGGGGTCGATGCTGTCCGACAGGGGGGGACAGAAAGTGCACGGCCCAGCTTCCGGCACGCAAGGTCAACCGCTTCTTCGGCAATCCGCCGAAACCGGGTGATGCCTGCGCCGGACGCAGTGACCAAACCGTCACACCGGCCTCCATTTGCCGCAAGGTCTGTGACCTCCTGATCCGGCAGCACCTGCGCGTGGACTGCGGACTGCGCCCGGCTGACTGCCGACATATCCAGACCCGGCAGGTAGACACAGATGGCTTCGATCAGTGCGGCCGCTTCCGCGCCGGTCGCATACGCGGCTTCTGAGTGACCATCATAGTCAGTCGATAAGCTGCCGATCCAGCAGCCTTCAGGCCGAGGCACCGCAAGCAGCAGCGCCGGATCATCTTCATGCGGGAATACCAGAACATCCCCCAGGCCCGGCAGCACCGGTCCAATCAGCGAAATAGTTTTGACATATTGCCCCGGCATCTGCTCCCCCCCGCAGAGCGAAAGCTGTCCGCTTCCGGCAGCCACAATCACCAGCGACGCTGCCGCTTGACCGATCTCGCCGGTCAGCCGATCTTTCCAGCGCACTCCCCCAACCCGCTCACGGCCCTGCCGACTAGACTGTCGGCAAAGCTCTTCCACAAGCGTATGTGTATGCAGGACTGCCCCATGGCGACGGGCATCGAACGCAAGCGCTTGGGTCAGACGCTCGATCTGCGGGACCGCCGTTTCCCAGACCAGCGCGGCCCCCAGCAGCCCATCCCGGCGCAGCCCCGGCGCGTGTTTCTGTGCATCTCCGACAGAAAGAAGCTGATGGACCCGCAAAGAATGGTCAAATCCCAGTGCATCGGTGAGCGCCAGCCCCGCCCGCAGACGGGTCTGGGCCAGCAGGCCATGACTGTAAAAGGGAATCAAGCAGGTTTGAGGCTGGACCAGATACGATGCCGTTTGCGAAAGAATCTCCCGCTCCCGGATGTCTTCGCGCACCCGCGTGAAGTCCAATGTTCCCAGAGCGCTCAGCCCGCCCAGCGCCAGGCGGCTGCTTTGGGACACAGCCCCCGCGCCGAAGTCCTCTTTCTCAAACAGCGCCACCGACAGCCCGCGCCCCGCCGCATCCCGCGCGATCCCCGCCCCGAGCAGCCCACCCCCGACGACCACAATATCATATCCAGAATCAAACGCCATGCCGCCATTATACCTGCTGCACGGCGGCTTAACTGAAGTTTTGTGGGCGACTGAAGTCGCGGCAACAAAAGCACAAAGTCCACCTCCGTGGACTCATACAGAGTCTTATTCGGAACCACTGTGCGAGGATTATCTGTATTAACCTGCGAAGGCAGGTTTTGCGAACTTGTTGCCGCGACG
>JBPBQB010000247.1:0-5012 GCA_050954545.1 Janthinobacterium lividum
GCCGCCAAGAGTGTCGAACGCATTGCTGGTAACGTCGGCGTGAGTCGAGACTCCGGCGTGGTCAAAGGGCAATTTGACCGAAGCGCTGACAGGAGCCGCGACCTTGTGAGGCGCATCCGCCAGCGTGACTGCGAATGAGCGCGGCTGGTACGCGGTCAGATCGACTACCAGCGCCCCGTTTTGCGCTGCGTAGGAACCCACAGCTTCTTCGGCGGCGTTGATCTCGCGGACACTGACAATGGGGGTTGCGAATGTGACTGCTGCACCCTGAACAGCCTGTCCGTGCAGCTCCTGAAGGCGAACAACCCATTCAGCGCTGTCTTCAGCTTTCTTCAGCGCCCGGACTGCAACTTGATCCGTGCTGACTTTCAGTAGTGAAAACTCGTGGCCGCCACTTCCTGTGTGCTTTGCGGTCTGGAACGCGAGGAGCGGCTGATTGAAACGGTTGCCGCGCTGGACGACTTTTCCGGCACGCCAGTCCCCGGCGTGGCCTGCGAGGGCATAGTCGAAGTGGTGACGGCCCAGATCGTTAGTGTTCTGCCAGGTGTAGCCGCTGCCTCTGCCGTCGGGAGTGCGAATCAGCGACAGGCGCAGGATATTATCGGCGGGCTTGTCCCAGCCGTACTTGTATTTGGTCAGCACGGCCATTCCGTGGCTGCCGCTCGTGTCGCTCAAATCCGCCCACTGCTGACCGTTGACTTCATACCGGTTCGGCTCGGCATTAGGTCGCTCGACGACCCCGAGGCCAATATCGAAGGTCGCGGTCGGGTTGGTGGCTGTCATGGGGAACGAGGCTTTAACCAGCGTTCCCGGTGTCTGCCAATCGATGTCATTACGGACTTCCACCCAGTCGCCGTTCGGGGTGAGCCGGATATGCTGAACCCAGGTCGACTCGCCGAGTGTCCGTGTCACTTCCAGGGCGACACGGGCGGGGCCATGCTCTGTGACACGGATGACGGGGTTATCTTTGATGACGCCGAGGGGTGGGTTATGCACGGTGTCATACAAAATCTCCCAGGCAGGCCAGGTCTGTGAGCGGTCATGGAACTGCTCAAGCTGTCCAGGGGCGCTGAGAAGCTCCGTCTTTGCTTCTTTGTCATAGACGCTGCTGATGTCGCCCGATGCGCTGACGGCGACTTTGTAGCGGCGGCTTTCCAGCGTGTTCGCGGCTGCACTAAGGCCGGTCTTGAGCGCACTCGGAGTCTGGGACGGGCGGACGTCATAAACACGGCAGCCGACTGAAGGCGCGTGGGCGATGAAAACAATTTTGACGCTCAGGCCGTCGTGCGAGAGTATTTGGCTCGGGACTTCAGCACCCGTGGTCATGTCGAGGACCCGGATATGAGGCGCGGCTTGGGTCAATGCCACCGTCGCTTCGACCGCATCCGTGCGCGGCTGGTCCAGCGGGTTGTAGACGGCCAGCGGAACGCCGACTGCGCGTGTATCCAGATGCTGGGCGACTGCGCCGACGCCCGTTGTAATCACCTGCGAGAGCTGATTAAGGCTGAGAAGATCGTCATTCCAGACAAATGTGTAAGCCTGCGGGACGCATGTTCCCGGCAGCTCGTCGTGGAACTGGTGCCAGAGCGTTCGCACCCAGACCTCATGCAGAGTTTCCGACGGATACGCCGGTCCGCCAAGCCAGGCGGCGGCAAGCGACGCTCGCTCGGCGGCATCGGCCATCTGCTCGTTCATCCGGTTCCACTTTTTGTGGGCGGCCTGAGACGTATATCCCCCCACCCCGTGCGTCTTCATGGTCAGCTCGCCCTGGTAGGAGGGCAGCGCGGCGATCTGGGCGGGTGTCAGATCTTTCGCAAGCTGGTCGGCACTCGTGTTGATGACACGCACGGGGGCATCGGTATCATCCACTGATTTTTGCAGCCACGAACACGACTCATCGTCCGGCCCGCCGCCCTGATCGCCCGTGCCGAAGTAGCGCAGGTTTACTTGTTTGCCGTCGGCGTCCTGTAAGTTTCCGTTCCAGTGTGGATCGCGGGCCAGGTCGGAGCGGACCTGATGGTTGTACGAACCGGGGCGCAGGGAGCTTACTAATTCAGAGCCGTCCGGGCCGATCCAGCGGCCTACGGAAAACGGTGTCGGGAACCAGCCGCCCCAGAGATCGAACTTCTGGGTGGAAAACGATTGGAGGCCGGAATGCCGCCCGATAGACGGCAGCGAATAGGGAAACCCAAAGCAGTCCGGCAGGTAAATGTCCCGGCTGACTTGACCGAACTCGTGCCGGAAAAACTGCTGACCGTAAAGGGCCTGCCGGAACAGCGACTCCGGGCTTGGGGTGGTGACATCGACGGCGTTGATCCACGACCCGGACAGCTTCCAGCGTCCCTGTTTGACCCAGCTTTGAAGCTCGGCCCACTCTTCGGGATAATATTCTTTGAACCACATATAGTGGATCACGCCTTCGAAATTGAAATTGTAGGCGGGATACTTTTTGAACAGTTCCCAGTTAGGCCGCATTGTGTTTGGAATGCAATGGGCGATGGTGTGCTGCACGGTCCAGTTCCACTCCGTGTCAATGTGCGCGGTGGCGACCATATATACAGTCGGCTTTTCGATAGCTCCGGCGACAAGCGCCTGTGCTTTTGCACCAGGTAGGCGGAATGCAGTCAATCCAAGCCCGGCCCCGCCCACAACGACAAACGCGCCTTTGACAAACGCGCGGCGTGTCAGTTTCTTCTCAGTGGCGACGCCTGTTTGAATTTCCTCTGAAGTTTCTAATTCTTGCATAGTTTTCTTAGAGAACAATTCTTCCAAAGTGGAGGCTGCAAAATGGCAGAGCTGACAAAGATTATACTCTTGTTGTTGTGAAATCTTCACCCTCATATTTTCTTATAAAAATAATGTTTGACAAAAGCAGGCAGTCGTGATAGAATGAATCGCTATCCAATCAGTGAGTACGTTTGCAGGATACCGGTAAACCGGATATCGATGCCAAGGAGCAATTTTATGTCATCCACTCAACCGAAGCCTCAGAAACGCGGCTTCACGCTTATCGAACTTCTCGTCGTTATCGCCATTATCGCGATCCTCGCGGCGATACTTTTCCCAGTCTTCCAAAAAGTCCGTGAGAACGCCCGTCGCGCCTCCTGCGAAAGCAATCTCAAGCAGCTTGGCCTGGCATTTATCCAGTATCAGCAGGATGGGGACGAAAAATTTCCCTATGGCGTTCCCCCCGGCCTCACGGTCACCAATGAACAAGGCTATCAATCGGGAATCGGCTGGGCGGGAGAAATTTATTCCTACGTCAAAAGCACCGGTGTCTACAAATGCCCGGATGATTCCACAGCAGTCAGCGGCAATCTGGTTCCAGTGTCCTACGCCATGAACACCTATGAAGCAGGCGAAGCCCTCGCGCAGCTTACCGCACCGGCTTCTACTGTGATGGCTTATGAAGTGACCGGCGTTCAGTCTAACATTACCGTAGTCGATGAAGGCGTTTCCGAAGGGGCGGCACCGAGCCAGTTGTCAGCCGCCGGTGGAGGCTATCCCCTGAATGGCTACATGGGTAATGCAGGCGGTAAAGACGACGGCAGCTCACCGGATGTCATTTCCGGAGTCAAAATTGCTGCCGGTGCTGTAACAGGCAGGCAAGGCTCGAACGCAGTGAATGCAGTCGCAGGATCATCGGGGCGTCATGACGTTGAATCCGATCCCAACACAGGCTCGGCCAATTATCTTCTGTCCGATGGTCATGTCAAATATTACAAACGTCCCTATGTTTCGAGTGGAGGCAGTGGAGTTGTGGGCAATTCCGTTCTCGGCAGCTATGCCGTGACCTTCAACATCGGCGATGTTACCTACAACTAGACTTCGCGTGAGCGAACAGTCATTGACCTCGGCGCTTTCAGCAAGTGCCTTGAAAGGCTCTGGTTCTGCAAGGACCGGAGCCTTTTTCTATGTCCGTCCACTGGCTTATTCCGTGTTGATGTTAGCGGGAGTGTGGAGGCGGCGATAGGCGGACGGCATCAAACCTTTGCGGCGCTTGAAAAGCTGATGGAAGTAGTTCGCATCTTCCATTCCGCAGGCATGGGCGATCTCGCCGACCCGCAGATCACTGCCGAGGAGCAGGCGACAGCCGTAATCAATGCGGGTGCGCTGGATGGCTTCGGTGAGGGTGCATCCATAGGACTGTCGGTACACGCGGCTTAAATAGTGGGGATTGCACCCGACATGGTCCGCCGCAATGCGGGCGGTCAGGGGCAGATGGAAGTTCGTGCGGATGAAGCTTTCCGCACGTGCTGCCGGCACCGACGCGCTGCCGCTGCTTCGCGCCGTTCCCGGCCTCTGAACCTCGCTGAGAATAAGCTGCATCAGAAGACTCGCTGCAATCGGCTCCTGCCGGTTTCCGGCATGGTCGTCGATGTAGCGATGAAACAGCTCCGCCAGGTAATCAGGCCGGGCGACAGTCGTATGCTGAGGAACATGGAACAGGCCTGATGCTGCCGTGCTATCTGCCGTTTCTTCAGAGACTTGCAGGCTGAAATGGATCCAGAAGAACGAAAGATCAGGTGCATAGTCTTTCGTGCCATGATGCCAGCGGTTCGGCAGCAGAAGCAAGGTCTGGTTCGCCGCAATACTGAAGGCCTTGCCTTCTTCTGCGATTTCCAGCACGCCTTCACGCACGAAGATCAGCACAAAATGGTCCATCAGACGCTTCGGGTGCCGACCGATTCCCCGCGAGATCAGATGTCCCGCCCAGTCCGGTGCTACCGGCAGCGTCGCTTGAAATACCAGGTCTTGTTGATTATCCATAGTAATTCCCTGACAGATGTCATGCAGAAGAGCCACGGAATGAATTCCGAGGCTCCGAAAAGCCCATCGTCCAGGGGACGAAAGATTAAGAAGTATCGGTGGCTTGCTCTTTTATCTTGTGTCGCCGCGACACTGGGCACTTGGCAGCCTCGGAATTTATCGCCTCCTGGGCGCGGGGAAACCCCGGCCTTTAGGCCAGAGAGGAAGCGGCCCGCCCGGAACGAGCGCTCCCCACCCGAGGC
>JBPBQB010000125.1:0-4948 GCA_050954545.1 Janthinobacterium lividum
CCGTCGGGGTAGCCGATGACGATGCCTTTTTTGGCGAGGTCCTGGACGGCTTCATAGGCCCAGTGGTTGGTGGGCGTGTCCAAAAACGGAGCCGCCTGAGCCGAAGCCGAGGATGACAGTCCGACAGTCAGGCCACCGGCTAGAAATAGCGCGACGGCAGAGCCAATGATTTTGATACGGCGAGATGATTTCATGCGTGTGTTCTCCTCGGTCTTGCAGGTCTTTTTGTGCAGCCCGGTTCATGCGATCGGGTCTATAGGAATGGGCTAGTGTATAATGGCGATTTAGCGGCCTGCCGCCATTATACACTAAGAACTGGTGAGAAATGCAGAATTGTGAGCAAAAAAACAAAAAAATTCACAATAAATTCAGAAACTAGCGTCGCTGGCTGGAATGCCGGTTTGATATTGATCGGTTGTGCCCCCGTGCCCGAAGCCTCGTCGGTGGTCTCCTTCGGCCTGCTTCTCCTGGGCAGCTTCGGCGGGATGATGCTCCGCGTCCGGCAGCGCAGCGCGGTAAATTAGAGAGTCACGTAGGAGTCACGGGGCTAAACCCCCGTGCTTTAAACGTACAATTCCCCGCCTTCGCGGGCAAAAGATTGAAGTGTTTTCTTTCTTCGCCCGCGAAGGCGGGAACTTGCCCTTTCAAAGCATGGGGGTTCAGCCCCGTGACGCCTTCGTGCCACTCCTACTCCCGCCTTGCCACTCCTCCCTGTGACCCAAGCAGGATACCGAGGCCGGGTTCGCGCGACGAATGAGCGTCCGGTGCGGCATAAAACGCGAGTGCCAGAGAGATCACACAATCATCATGACCTCCTGACTGTGCGGCCATCTTCAGGCTGCCTGGCCCTCCCGGTGCGTACTCGAAGCAGCGCAGCTCATGGAGCAGGGCTTTGTGCGGCGGAAACTGAATGGCCCGCGCCGACAGTGCGATATTCAGGCGGTCTATCAGATGCTGCTTGCTCTCGGTTCCGAAATTGAATCGCTCGACAGTCGGTTGATAAGATGCCTTCGGCATGAGCTTATGGACTTGGGTATCCAGCATCTCGGCAATCGGATCGCCGATCCCGTTGCCGTCGACGATCACGCGCCGGGGCTGGAACCGGGCGATGATCGCAGCGGCATCTATCGCCTGCGTTTCCCATCCGGTGCCCCGCCAGCGGCTCAGATGGACCAGTTTGGCGGGACAAGTCTCCGTGTCCAGCACTGAAACAACGGTGTAATCCCATTTGCGGCCCCAGTCGATCCCAACCACATAGTAATGCCCCGGTATGGGT
The DNA here is from genome assembly GCA_050954545.1 of Janthinobacterium lividum. Classification (GTDB taxonomy): domain Bacteria; phylum Armatimonadota; class Armatimonadia; order Armatimonadales; family Capsulimonadaceae; genus JANXMY01. The sequence goes on from JBPBQB010000125.1 coordinate 1,277, forward strand.
TCGGACAGCACTTCGGTGCGCTCCAGACGAACGCCCGGAATGTCCGTGATGGCCGCGCTGATCTCTTCTTCGCGGAAGACCATGCCGAAGTCGTCGAGAAACTGGGCGTCGAACTCCTGCGCGTACAGCGCTTCGCCCATGTCTTCGCGCTGGGACGCCAGCCAGGCTTTGTCTAAATGGGCTTTGTTGTCCGTCGTCGGGCACTGGAACGATTGATACGTGATGCCCTTCCCGCTGCCGGGTACGGAACCGCGTGCGAACAGGGAGTAAAATGCCGAGCGGCGGCCATTCGGCGACGACGCCAGCAGGTACTCGCCCCCTTTGTCGGCCAGCATTGGCGGCAGGACTTCGCGCAGCACCCGGTCCGGCACATGGGCGGCTTCATCGACAATGATCCGGTGCGCCCACAGTCCGCGCAGGTTCCGCCCGTCACGCCCCGCCGTCCGGCACAAAATCTGCGACGGCTCCCCGCCGGGTAGGGGCGGGGTAATTGTCAGTGTCAGATGCGGCCGGGCGCGGACCACTAAACTGCGATCTTCCAGCCCCGAACTGCCGGCAGCAAATGCTTTCTCCAGACGGTCCTGCACGGCCTCACCGAGCAGCCGAGCCTGCATTTCCGTGGGTGCCACTAGAAGCTGACGCGATCCGCGCTCGGTCAATGCCAGCGAAGCGATATCGATGCTCAGGCTCTCCGTCTTGCCCCAGCGCCGCCCGCAGGCCGCGATCCGCACGGACGCCCCCGCGCAGAACAGCTTCTTTTGTGCTTCGTGCGGCTGCCATCTCCACCAAGTCAGCGCCATCTTCAGCCGTTCAGTTGCGCTTTCTTCGCGCAGTCGTTTAGTTCGCCACATTCTGCCGCCTGCTTTCCGCCCTCCCCACAGTCAGCATACCACAATTAACGAACAAATGTTCTGTTCTGTTCGCAGATTAAAACCCGGCCACTCAAAGCATGATGTTTGTCAGAAATAGCAAAGATTCTACGTAGCAGCGCGAACCGTTTCATCGAGGCTTCACGTTATAACGGGTGCGGCTCAAAGAAGCCATGAGATTGTTATGAGATATATTCGTGTACCACCAAGGAGGTTTCTAATGAGGAGCATTCGCACAGCAGCCTGCTCCCGCCCGAGCAGTGAAATGGAGATGTTTGATATGCGGTCAGATAATCGTATGCAAAGTGATAGCCAGTTCTTTCTTACCTATTGCCGTGCGTGTCGCCGAGAAATCCCAGCGAACGAGACTGTATGCGCCCATTGCGACAGGCTGTCCGCCATTACAGACCACAACGCTCCTACAATTGCACACACAGAATTCAACAAGCAGGCTGCTGGGGTTGGCAGGCACCTGCGGATCCATCCAATTGACGTAATTATGCTGATCGCGATGGCGGCATATGTTTTTCGTATTGGAGAGGCCGCTTACAATCTGATCTCATTCCTTGTTGTTGTCCTGCACAGATCAATAATTGGTAGTCTTCTCGGTAGTTCTCTCACCGTAGCTCTGTTTTTGGTGACATTAGGGGTTTATTGCCTTGTCGCCGTCGACGTTTTTTCGGATAACAACTCGTTTAAGAATCTCGCATACAGCGTTTGCGGTTTCAATGCTTTTTGTGACGTGCTGTCATTCATCGAACACGGCGCAAGCTTTATGCTGTCTCTCTATATGATGTGGCTCGTTGTGGACGTTGTCATCGCACTTGGCCTATGGAGAAAATACCGCACGCGAACGCTTGATTGGTCGTAGGAAATTGAGCAAATCGAGAAGGTTGTGTCAATTTATGCAGCAAAGCCAAACGAAACCATCTTCTCAAAAGGCATCTGTGAAAAATGACTTTTGAGAGGCCCATCGGTGAAGCTAGGTCCTCTCAGCATCTTTAGTTCGGCAAGCGATCCGTTCGGACTCCGATAATTTTGAATTCAGCACCTTCGCGGACAAGAAGGTATTCTCCACGGGCACGATGGCCGTTTTCACCTTCCACAATAACATCCGCACGGACATGATGGCTGGTTTTGTCTGTTCGGATCAGCCCATAATGCGCTTGACGGCAATGCCCGAACTCCGGGTACTGATGGACAATCATAGACTCAAACTGCTCGGGACTCACGAAACTGCGGCGCATAAAGCGGCTTTGATAAGACATTGCCTTCAGGCCATCGCCGTCATTCAGCGCTGTAAGCTGGCCCTGGATGGTATTGCGTGCCTGCTGGGCGACTGCGGGGTTGGCAGTCTGCCAGTCGTGTGGATTCATCTCAGAGGCCTGTGACTCTTCCTGGTGATGATCGTCAAATCTCTGAAGCAAAGGATGCGCGGCGATCTGTCGATGCAGAACCATTCCGCAGAGCAGCAGGCAAAACGCAGCGAAAAAGGCGGCAGCGATAGGGCGGGATTTCATAGAATGTCTCCATTTGCATTATACGCCAGACAGACGTGAATTCCTCCCTGCTTTTTGCGCTTGCCGATTTTACGACACAATATCACACATCATGGAGGATTTTAAAGCAGGTTTGCCGTATTCACTCTTGGAATTGCGGGCGACTAAAGTCGCTGCAACAAAAGCACAAAGTCCACCTGCTGCACTGGCAGACCCGGAGGGCGTGGACTCATACAGAGTCTCATTCGGAACTTCCATATTAACCTGCGAAGGCAGGTTTTGCGAACTTGTTGCCGCGACTTCAGTCGCCCGACATGCTTCCTCTACAGTTTCTAAAACCGGACGGCAACGCCGCCGCCGTAAAAGCGGGTTGCGGCAGTGCCGCCGAGGCCGTAACCCGTTTCGATGTCGAGCTGTGCATTGGTCGCGACTTTGTAAGTAAAGCCGCCATCCGCGATGGGAGCCGGCAGGCTGCCGGAAACGCCGTTGTCATAGATGTCGCCGAACACGGCAAGCGGGCCGCTCAGGGCATAAGTCACCTGGGCCGTGGCTGTGTAGTTTGCCAAGCGACTGCCGTTCTGGGTGGGGTAGGAAAGAATGAGATTAGAGGAAATGCCCCAGCGTGCGCCGGAGGTCGTCTGACCGCTCAGCAGGAATGTTGGGTCGACATGACCGCTGGTGGTGACAGCCGATTTGATCGGCACGGAGAGGCTTGGGGTAAACGCAAACTTCGTGTTGCCGTCTTTGCTTTGATAGAACTTATAGCGGATACCGACAGCCCCATCGCTGAAGCCGTTTGCGCTGCCGCCGGACGGCCAAATATAGTTTGGCAGTGTAATACGCAGCTCAGTCGTGTCGGAAAGTCCGGTGCGAACAAGAACCTCGGGAGCATCGGTCGCCTGTCCCGCGCCGCTGGCGGCGTTATAGGTAGTGCGTGTCACGCCGCCCTCGACCTGAACGCGGCCTACGGGAACGACATCGCTGCCGTTCGTGAACCCAGGCCGGTCCGGCGTGACGGCATCTGTCAATGCTGACGGCGACGTCGCTGGGGAAGCGGCTGCACCAGGCGATGCCTGGGCGTGGACAGATGCAGGCGCGAGAGCGGGAGCAGAAACGAGAACAGCAAGAGCAAACAGCCATTGAGAGTGCATCATGGCTTTAGTGTACCAAGCCGGGCGGCAAAAAGCAAGAGACCTACCTCCTTGCTTCGCAGGGTCCTCCCTAAAGGGAAGATGCGGATAGCAAACTCAGGCCAAGTCTCGGATTCCTAATCTTCCCTTTAGGGAGGACCCTGCGAAGCAAGG
>JBPBQB010000304.1:0-4881 GCA_050954545.1 Janthinobacterium lividum
GTAGAGGGCCTGGGTGTACTGGGTCAGCTCCGTGTTCTGGCTGAAAGTCCGCATGAAGTTGCCGAACGACTGAGCGGCAATGTGGTACACGCAGTTGCCCATGACCATGCCGAGGGGACGGTAGCCGGAGCGCAGAAGAATATAGAAGTCTTGGCCCGAAAGGTCAGACGTGAACGGGCGACCATGCTTGTTCTTGTAACGGTGCGGGTCGTTGCGGTGGACAATGGCAGTGCCGATCGCGACAAACTCGGCGATATGGTTACCCCACTCTTTGTGGTTGACTTCTAATCGGACACCGACAATACCGTCCGCGCCAAGCTGATGCGCTTCTTCTTCCATGCGGTCCATGGCAAGTTCGCGGGCGTGGTACATGGCCTGGGTCAGAACAGTCATCTCCTGATTTTGGGAGAACGCCGACTGCTGGTAGCCGACATGATAGATGGAGCTGCCGACGACGAGGCCAACCGGGTCGAATCCCGCTTCTTTGACCAGCAGCAGCTCACTGGTAGACAAATCGCTTGTGAACAGCCGGTTCTGTTCGCCTTTGCCGCGCATCTCGACAAGCCGCTCTGTAGCGTGCTGCGGCAGGGCAGTGATAGGCGCATCGTTGATTGTTTGGTCCATGATAGGCTCCTAGATTTCAGATAGCCCCCTAACCCCCAATAATGGGGGGACAGGAGGGGAAAGTCTACTCTTAACTCCCCCATTATTGGGGGCTGGGGGGTCTTTTACTCGATTTTGGCGTCGGATGCGCCGATGGCGACCGGGGAGATCGTGCCGTCGCGCAGGGACAGGATTTGCAGGGTCGGCGTCACTCCCGCCGGTGCATCGGGCCGCAGGCGGATGGCCGTGCCGATGATACTGATGACAAGGTTGTGATGCTCCCGCTCGTAAGCCGGGTCTTCACCCGGCCCGGACAGACGGACTTCATCCATGCGCCGGGCGATCTGGACACCCGTGATACCGGTGGCTTTATGTTTTCGAGCCTCGGCAGTCAGGTGGTTCATCGCCAGTGTACGGGCACGTCCTAATGCCGCGCTCCAGTGAGTCAGCTCCTGGTTGGCCCACGACTTTTCAATCCATTCGTCCTGCTGAGTCGTCAGGATAAACCAGGTGCAATGGCCCCACACAAGAGCGGCAGGCTCATAACCGGCTCTATGCAAGCCCCACCATTCTTGGCCTGATAGATCACTCAGCCACGGGTCGGACGGCGCAGTGCCCGGCCCCTGCACTGCCGTCCCGATGACTTGGACTTCGACGGTCTTGTCTGCCCATTCATGGCGGACAACGGTCAGCCGAACCCCGACCACGCCATGCGCCCCGATCAGCTTTGCTTCCTGACGCATCCGTCCGACGGCCAAATCGGTCGCGGCATCGTAGGCTTTCGAGAGTACGTCGACTTCGCAGTCACCCTGCGAGGACGCATACGCTTGACCCACATGGTACATGGCGCTGCCGGTCACCAGCCCGCGTGCCCGGTACCCTTCGCGGCGCAATAATGCGGCTTCGTCAGGAGATAAGTCGCTGGTAAACAGGATACCTTCCGTGCCCCCGGTCCCGATTTCTTTCAGCCGCTCGGTCGCCTGACTTGGAATACCGCCCTGCCCTAGCAATTGCAAGTCGCGATGCTGACGCTGCGTTTCCGCCTGCTGGACATCGAGTATCTTCTGGGCCATTTCGGCTCGCTGCCGCTCCGCCTCAGCCTTCGCCGCGGCTTCCTCCGGCGTTTGATGTCCCCAGGGCAGATGGAAGCCAAATTTGCGCGACGGTGCGAGGGTCGGAGCCACAGATGCCTGACGCGGCAGCGGGACGGGGACAACCAATTGATGCAGGCGCTGGTCCGCCCCCTGAAACTGCACTCCAACCGACAGGCTTTCAGGATGGATCGGCGCATACTCGCACCCGAGCACAACCCGGCGCGGCAGGAAACCAGGCAGCCCTATCCCGCCGTCCCAGGATCTTCGGAGCAGCGGTTCCGCCGTGTGCAGAATGACGGGGTCGGCAGCATCAGGCTGAGACGGACTCGCCAGCAGGGCCTGCGAACCGAAGCGAACCTCAGTGCCAACACCTAGAAACGCCCGGTCGATCTCATCGAGAATGCTGGCGTGGCTGTGACTCAGGTGCGCGTGGTGGTGCTGGGTAACAAGAGGAATGCCCTGCCCGGAGGCATCCGCCTCGATCTGGCGCAGGAAAGCATGGTCGACACCCTCTCCTGCGCCGACAAAGTGGATTCGGAAGGCGTAAGGGTTTTCAGGAGTGACCTGGGGCAGAAGCTCTCTGAGCACAAGCTGCTCGACCTGAACTTTATCCGCAAACTCGCCGTCAGTGATGACAATGAGATAAAGCCCGCACTGGGTCCGGTGCTTCTGGATCGCGCCCCGAATCGCTTCCGTGACATAGGTGCCGCCGCGCGGCCCGTTCTGCGTGATCGCAGCCTGGAGGGTGTAGGCGTTTTCGATATGCCCGGCGTAGGAAACGCGGTCATCGTAGAACACTAAATCATAGCCGACACCAGCCTGCGCGACATGGTTCAAGATAGCAGTGGCGACATTGAGCACATGGCCTTCCCGGAATGCCTCCTGCATCGAGCCGCTCCGGTCCAGCAGCACGACCAAAGACATATCAGGGTTTGAGACCGCGCCCAATTCCCGCCGGAAGTGTAGGTCAAGCTGCGCCATCGGCAGCCCCCGCGCACTCGGAACAATCTGATACCGGACCCCGCGCAACATATCCGGGCGCGGGTTAGACAGCCCCTTATCAGAAGCCATATACGGATTAGCACTCGATTGACCGAAAAGACGCATACAAGTTCTCCCCCTCGAATCATCATACCGATTACAAATGTTTTTCCAAATGCTTTTCCAAATGCTTTTCCAAATGCTTTTCCAAATGTTTTTGGCTTGCCAGTTGAGAAGCGCTATAGAGGCCCGGCATCGATACCGTCGTGTACCCGTCTGGAATTGTGAATGTCGATGCGGGGATCGGATCGTGTGAAATCGCGGTTACCTCATAGACACTCGTCGTTTTGAGGCAGTACCGAAGAAGCACTGTCACGACGGATGCTTTCAGGCACATACCTGGAAGCTTATGCAGGGAAAACATTCCCAGTACTGAATTGGCGGCATCAGACGAAGGCGGGGCAGGCATGTCCGGCGCGACCCAGTGATAAACGGTCGACTGCATCATTGCGCTCTTCGCGTACAGCTTGAACCGGCGCACTTTGTGCCCTAAAAGTGTTCCTGCTTCGTTCATGTCGACGACATTCGCAGATAAGTTGTGGTTCCATTGTTTCATCGTGCCAGCAGGCGGCAGGACAGACATAATGTACTTCGCTTTTGTCTCAGGCATTAACACTGTCTGGGTAGTGCCGCTGAGGTCACGAACTGTCACCATCGTCGGCGAAACTGTTTTGATTTTGCTGCCGGATAAGTAGACTATCGCTTTCATACTCCCAGGAGCTTCCAGCATATCTTTTCTGACCCGAGCATCGTGGGGGTTGAGATGCTTGCCCTTCACCGCTGAAGCCGACGAAAGCATCGTCATTTTCAGCGTCAAATCAGCGTGCGCGGCGGAACTGAGGAATACTGCTGCGCCTGCGATAAGCATCTGGCATGAAAGCGATTTTTTCATAAAGTGATTTCTAAATCTGTCAATCCCCAAGAGACCTACGCCTGCTCGTTATATTGCGATTATACCAGAAAAACCAGCAGCAAAAAAGGGCGCAGCTTACGCCGCACCCCAATTTATTGTCACTTTATAAAGACGCTTTACAGGCCCTTATCGCCGAGGAACTTGATGAGGTCGGCGACGCGGCAGGAGTAGCCCCATTCGTTGTCGTACCAGGCGACGACTTTGATGAAGCTGCCGATGCCGAAAAACTTTACGCAGGTTCCAAATCAAATCCCAATCGCTCTGCTTCAGAAACTGTTAAGCCCATTGCAACACTCACTTCAATAGCAGCATCTATTCCATTAGCCGCCTCATAAGCACGCAAGATCATGGAAGAGCGCTCCTGCTGACTGAGGTCCCGCCACTCATCCCAAACGACAAGAAGATGAGTGCTTGTGCCAGGGCGCTCAATATTGATAAAAGGAGCGGCATACTCATTCGCTGGATGCACGAACTCATCTGTCAGCCTTTGCTTCAACTCCTCGACATCATTCTGCCGACTTTGACGCAATGTTACAAGGGACATAGTTTAGCTCCATAAAGTTCTTTGATTATTACGCATCCAACCAACGGCATCACGCACATTCTCAGCTTCCTGCGGGGTTGCATTGCCCGTCTGATAACGCATTTTGACCGCCCAGTTTGCGTCCACAACTTGGACACACTTAGACAGTGTTTGAGAGACCATGATTCCCAATGCGGGCTTACGCCTTGCTGATCTTTCCAGCGGAAGAACATACTCCCAAAACCGAAGATTATGCTCGTAATCCCGCGTAGGAGGCTGACCAGTCATTCTCGTCCAATGCCCTTCAGCAACGCCAAAGCGACTTCTAACTTCAATAGAGAGCCGAACAGTCGGCTCCACTCGGCAGAAAGAGGTTTTGAGGATCATCTCAGCCGCGTATCCCAACAAATAAATGCCACCGTCACGATAGCCCGCATGAAGCAATGCTAAACCTTCATCGTAACGGGCGTTAGAGGCCAGTAACATATCGTCAATGGTTTCAGTAGACGCCAAGCGATTTAGCAACCCCATGGTTAACTCCAAACCGGGGAAAGGACGCTTTCCCCGGTTCATATAACTGTTACAGGCCCTTGTCGCCGAGGAACTTGATGAGGTCGGCGACGCGGCAGGAGTAGCCCCATTCGTTGTCGTACCAGGCGACGACTTTGACGAAGTTGCCGATGCCGATGGTGTCGATGGCGCTGAAG
>JBPBQB010000071.1:0-4874 GCA_050954545.1 Janthinobacterium lividum
CCCTTCTCTACATCCCCGGCATCCCCCAATTAGGCCGCCGCGCCTACACCTGGATCAAAGACAACCGCCGCCGCCTCCCAGTCGCCCCCCGCTACAAAGTTAAAGTAAGTGGGAAGCCGCGCGAGACGGTAGGAGTCTAGGCATGGACGAACCACCGGCAAAACGACAACGTGCCACGTGCGGTATCTGCGCTGTCTGTCAGGGCGAGTTTGGAAAACGGGCCACGATCGCCCATCTGGAAAAGCATCTGACGGCGTCAAGCCATGCACCGGGTGACACTGTCCCCCGCCTGCACCTGCTCGTCGAAGGGGCTTACGGCCCGGAATACTGGCTGCATTTAGACGTTCGGGCAGATACACCCCTGAAAAAGCTGGACACGTTTCTGCGCGGTATCTGGCTGGAATGCTGCGGTCACCTCAGTCAGTTCACCGGCGGACGAGGACTATACGGCATCGGAATGAGCAAAATCGGCATGACCCGGAAGATCGGCGACGCGCTCACCCCCGGCATGACCTTCTCCCATGAATACGATTTCGGCGACACGACCGAGCTGAAGCTGCGCGTTTTAGGAGAGCACGATGGCAGCCCCGCCAAAGACCCCGTTCTGCTGCTGGCCCGCAACCTTCCCCCAGAGATGCCCTGCGAATCCTGCGGCAAACCGGCAGACTTGATGGGAGTAGATTACGAGGGAGAATACCGCCAGCTCTGCGAAGAATGCGCCGATGAAGCCATGGAAGAGCAGCTCTTACCCGTCCTCAACTCCCCCCGCGCCGGAGTCTGCGGATACACCGGGTGATTACTCTATCCGTTGATAGGCCGCGACGACATAGCATTTACGGCAGTAATGGTAAAGAACCTGAACCCCCTCGTCTCCCGTCAGCCCTCTGATGTCCAGACAATCGTTGGCGACTGAGGCAAGAAAAGGCATTTCTTCTGCACAATCCAGACAGTTTATTTCCGCCATATCCTGCGTCAGAAATGGCTCACCCCCAACCTGATGACGCACATTCCAAAGATCGCGATGCTCCCCCAAGATTTCCGTGGCATTTTCCCCGGCGTCAAACCGATTGTTGAGGCGGGTTAAGAGACTTTGGTCTTCCAGTGTGACAGCGTCAAGCACCAATGCTGCGCCTGGGAAAAACAGCGGATAATCCTCGTAAGGAAAATCAGTCTGCACACCGCTCAGACCAAATTGCAAGAGTTCGACGGCATTGTCACGAACGCGATAAAACAGCATTTCCTGAGATATATTGCAAGTCCAGCAGAATAGAAGCGGCAGCGTAGAAAATAAGGGTTCTTGAAGAAGGAGGCGACTATCGCGTGTATCCAAGCCAAAGAAGCGCAGGAGTGGTTTTCGGCAGTTCGGGCAATCCGCACCTGAGATATTGTGAGAACCACAAAACTGGTGAGCAAATGCGTTCCGTGCATTTTCAGACTGCGTGTAGTTCACAAAGTATCCTTGCACGGGGTTTGTCCTCATGGCTGCCTCTTAGCTGCTGTATATCCTGCCGTTCAGACCAGATGTTCTAATCTTGGGGCGGAAATTATGCAAGAAATTCATTGTTTTCGCCCGCGAAGGCGGGGGCTTGCACTTTTAAAGACCGGGGGTTCAACCCCGGAACATCCTGCTCTATGATATGCCGACGTCATCGGCATATCGTCAGGATATGCCGATAAAACGCGAAAATAACGGCATATCGCAAGGGTGCATAATCAGTCTGCCAGCAGATCAAGAAACGGTTTGTTCAGGTAATAAATATCTCTACCAAAAGGAATTGGTGCCAACACTCCGATTTGACTAAGCTGTCTCAGATACTTAGATGCGGCATCGCGTTTGGCAATTCCAGCGTCTTCTAAAAACCGGATCTTGCAGTAAGGCTGTGCAAACAGCACTTCGATAAGATCTTTGCTGTATATCTTGGGAAGGTCTATCCTGACTTTGTCGCTCGTTTCCTGCATGAGAGTACGGATACTCTGGATACGCTGGCGGGTTGCACGGGCTGTCGCTTCGATACCACGCAGCATGAACAAAGTCCAATCTTCCCAAGCGTTTTGTTCCGTCACCTGCCGTAGGCCAGTGTAATACTCACTTTTATGCTCAATGACATAGCCGCTGAGGTACAGAACAGGAACATCCAGCAAACCCATTGAAATCAGATACAAGATATTTAGTATACGGCCTGTCCGCCCGTTGTCGTCTGAAAAAGGATGGATCGCTTCAACCTGATAATGTAAGACTGCCATCTTAACCAGCGGATCAAGGTCATCTGCACCGTGCAGAAAACCTTCCAAAGCCGCCAACTTATCGCGAATTACTTTTTCACCGTCTGGTGGCGTGTAGATGATTGTTTTGGTTTTGTCATTGACAATCGCCGTTCCCGGTGTACGCCGAACTCCCGCCATATTCTGGGTGATGATCTGAACAATTTCTTCAAAGAGACTAGTACAGAGGGGCCTGCCTGACTTCATCTGATCTATTCCATACCAAAGAGCATCATTGTAACGCAAGACTTCCTTGGTCGGCGGATCAGTTTTACCAGTCTCATCGGCAAAGGCACGATAAAGCTCATCATTGGTAGTGACAATATTTTCAATCTCAGACGACAATTTGGCTTCCTGCAAGCCGATCATCCGCACCAACACAGACTGGTTAGGAATAAGGTCACCGGCACCTTTGAGTTCGGCTAACACACGGCTTGCAGAAGTCGTTTGCTTGAGAACCCGTTTCGTTTCCAATTCTACAGTAGGAGGCAGAGAAGGCAAACTGTTATAAGGCTGTTCGCGATCAAATCTATTCAGCCCCCCTGTATCTTGATGCGAGGCTGCCAAACCACCTGAACCGCTGAAGGGATCCACTTTTATTCCTCTCAATGTGTGCCCCCACGCCGCCTCGGCGTCTCCTGACCCGGCAGCGGCATCGTCTCGATCTCGCCGACAGCCCGCAGCAGAATCTCACGCGCACGGGCTTTGGCATCGCTTGGCTTCCAGGCCGCATCAGGTGTGCTGTCCAATGCGTCCAAGACAATCTGACGCGCTTCATCGATCCCGTTCTTCCTGCCCGTGCCGTACTGACGCCGAAACGCCGCGTAGTCTTCCGTCGGACGCACCAATTCAGGCTCCCAGCGCCGGTACAGTACCAGAGCCAGCACCGTCCGGCGCAAAGCTTCGTCCCACGTCCGAGTCCGGTTCGAGCCGTAGATCGTGTGCATCCGCTCGACCGTGCCGAACGCCGCCCGCGCAAGTGGCCCCCAGGCTCCGATGTCGGCCAAGCGAGACTGGACTTCGGCCAGTGGCGTTGGAACCCAGTCTGCCCGATCCTGCTTCAAACGAGCCGCCAGATACAGAACAGGCTCGCGTGTCACCGGGTCGATACCCGCCTCCGGCAGACGCATGGCGTCCAGGATCTGCTTCTGACGCGCATCCAGCCAGTCCCGCATCCCCGCGAAGCTTAGGGCCTTCTGACGGTAGCTTTCGGCAAGACGTGTTCCAATGGCGCTGATCTCGTTCAACTGACGCGTTTCTAAAGCCAGCGTCGCATCCCCAAGTGTCGGTCCGAACGACTCCAGGCCAGCGCGTAAATAAAACAGCACCCGGCCCGCGGCACGCTGCATGTCCGCTGTCGCAAACGAGGCCGTCGCGACAATCTCATCCCGCAGCAGCGTCTTGAGCTGTTCTTCCAGCACTGCTTTCCGCGCCGCACTCAGCCCCGCCGTCGCCAGTGCGAACACCGGGTCTCCCCCTTCCGGGATGAGGTCGGCCAGCGGCGAGACCGGCGCTTCCGCGTCTCTCGACCCGACACCATCGGCAACTGGCGGCGTCAAAAGCTCCGGCAGGCCGAACGGCATGGTCGTGATGTCTTCCAGTTCGCTTTCGTGCTCGTCCATCCGCGCCGCCCGGTCACGGGCCAGATTGATCACTTCCAGATACAGCTCAGGGACGTAATCCAAAAGTGATTGCAGCACGGCTTTGACCGACGCATTGCGGATACTCACTCGGTTCAAAAGCTCGTCGGTGTCCGCCATCAAAAGCTCATCGATGTTCTTGTGCCACTCATTCGTGGTCAAGAGCTGACGCCAGCGCTCCGCCCGCTCGAAGTTCAAGAGACGCGGCAGGGCACGACGGACCCCAGGGTCGGTCACCAGCATATCTGCCAGGTCGCTGCCGGTCATCAGCGACGGCAGGATCGACCCCGCCAGTGTCCCCGATTCGACCGCCCGCTCCAGCCAGGCTCGGCCCTGAGCAGGCGTACCGAGATTGATCACCTGCCGGTACTTCGCGGCAGGCAGGTTTGCGATCAGCGCCGTGTTCCGCTCCGGGTCGCCTTCGATCAGTGCCGCGACTACGGGCGCAGGCAGCTCACCCAGTGTCTGATGCCGGATGTCTGACGGCATCTCCCAGAGCAGCCGGCTTTTCTCAGTAAGTGTCGGAGCCGCATCGATGCGGGCAACACTGACAGCGACATCGTGAACCGGCTCCGCCGGAACCAGTTCGTTCTTCTTATTTTCTTCTTGGATTTCAAGTTCTACGGGTTCGTCGTTCATGCGTCCTCCGAGGCAATTTCCGGTGCAACAATTGCACAAAATGAGCTGGAAAAAGCGTATTATTATACCTGATTCGCACCCCGTTTGTGTGCATAATAGAGAAGGAGAATTGCATCTATGCAGCATGAGGATATTCCGGCGGGAGCCAACGCGCCGCATGAAGTCAACACCATCGTCGAAGTGCCGAAAGGCTCGTCGAATAAGTACAAATACAGCCCGGCGGGTAACGTCTTCCGCTACGACCACACCCTCTTCTCGCCCCTGCACTACCCTTGCGATTACGGCTGGATCTGCGGCACCAAAGGGGAAGGCCAGCGCAAGCCGCTGAACGTG
>JBPBQB010000055.1:0-4867 GCA_050954545.1 Janthinobacterium lividum
GACGCTTGTGATATTGGAGGTCAGGAGCGGCACGTAGCACCGGCTCTTAGGAGCCGGTGAGGATTGAAACACCGGCGACGGCAAAGCGATATTGAGTGAATACTGGTAGCACCGGCTCTTAGGAGCCGGTGAGGATTGAAACTGTTCCCCCTGGGTTCTCGGTCTCGATAGGCTCTGGTAGCACCGGCTCTTAGGAGCCGGTGAGGATTGAAACATGAGCGACGTGACGCCCGAATACTGGCCCTCGGCGTAGCAGTAGCACCGGCTCTTAGGAGCCGGTGAGGATTGAAACTATACGTTGTATAGATCTGATAATCCTTGCAGGAAGAGGCGCGGGGGCTGCTGTGCTCTCGCGATCTCTTGCAGCCGCTCGGTGAACCCGGAACGCGAAAACAGAAACAAGAACGGGTCGGCGGTGCTCAGGCCGGACCGCGCGAGATCTTTTTGCAGGGCTGCGTACTCGCTGACGTCCATCGGATCGGTGGTCCACTTGCAGGAGCCGGCGGCGGTGATCGTGGCGTGTTCATTCACGGCGACCACGTCGATTTCCACATCCCCCGCTCCCCACCAGGTTCCCACATCGCTGAAATGCAGACCCGGCGGCAGGGTTCCTGCCCGCAGGCTGCGCCACAGGAATTCCCGGCAGGCTCGCTCAAAAGTCGGGCGGGAGATATACGCGTGCAGCCGCGGGGCGATCTGCCGTTCCCAAACCTGTCCGCCCAGTTCCTGAGAGACCAGGCTGCGGGCGGGGTCCACGAAGCGATACCAGAAGTCTAAATAGTTGTCCGCCAGGAAATAGAGGGAATTGCGGGCGCGTGCCTGCCGCTTCTCGGTGATCGGGACTTCCCGAATCAGGAGTCCCAGTTCCTGGAGGGTCGAGAGTTGTTGTCCGATGTCCTGGGCCGAGTCTTTGCCGATCGCGCGGGCGATCTCCGACGGTTTCCGAGCACCCTGCGCCACGGACCGCAGCATCGAGCCGTAGATGACATCGCGCCGCAGGTCCTCCAGCAGAAGCCAGTCGGGTTCCTGGGCCAGGTAGGTGTTCGGGCGCAGAATGGTCGCTTTGGCATTCTCTTCCACAGACAGCGCCGGATCGAACTGTTCCAGGTACGACGGCATTCCTCCCAGAACGGCGTAAGCTGTCATCTTCTCCTCCGGTGTATAGCTTGGGAAAAAGAGAGCGGCCTCGGCGTAATCCAGCGGTTCGAGCTTCATAGCACCTGTCCGGCGGTTGTAGAGTGGGGCGCTTTCATCGAGCACCTGCCGCTCCATGAAGGCCAGGTACGAGCCGCAGAGAAAGAGCTTGAGATTAGGCCGCCGCTTGTGGTCGTCCCAGAAGTGCTGCAGAACCGTCAGCAGGCCAGGGTCGACATCGGCCAGGTACGGCAGCTCATCGATCACCACGCAGACCGGAGCGGTCTCCCCCCGACTTTCCCGCGCACCCGCTTCGTACACCAATGCCTCTAAGAAGACAGACGTCGAAGCAAACGGCTGAGGCAGGAACACCCCTGGAAACGCGGCTCGGAAGGCATCTGTCAGCGCGGCAAGCTGAAGGGGCAGGGTCCGGCGCACGGCCCGGTAGTAGAGAAACGGAGTTCCCTGGGCATTGAGCACGGCGCGGAGCAGGGCGCTTTTTCCTACGCCTCGGCGTCCGTAGAGGATAATCAGCTCGGACTTGGGTGAGTGGAGGGAAGCGGTGAGTGAGCGTCGTTCCCGATCGCGGTTATGAAAGTGAAACGGCAGGATCGCCATAGGATGTCCCTTCGATTAACAGTATGAGTATGATTATACTGATTATGATTATACTATTTCTATGAGAGATCCGAAAATCGCAGAAAATAATCTTTTGGTCGCCTGCCAGAGTGACATACTGGTGTCACTCTGCATGTGATATGATTGAATCCGCAAGCAGCTAAAAAGGAATTTTAAAAATGGACTCGCTCGGTTATGTCGCTCATACACCACCGGAGAATGACCCTAAAAAGTGGCAATCAATGACGGAGCACACAAACAACGTCGCCAGTCTTGCAGAGAGTTTCGCACAGCCCTTCGGGGCGATGGAGATGGCCAGATGGGTCGCCTGGCTGCACGATGTCGGCAAGTATAGCGAAGATTTCCAAAAGTACCTGCGCCAGTGTGATGCCGCAAAGCATGGGGCCGCGACGATGCCGAGGCCTGGGAGCGCGGAACATAAAGTCGCAGGGACGCGGCTAGCGTTGGATCTTCTGCCGACCGGACTTCGCGAGATCGCCGCCGCCTGCGTACTAGGCCATCATGGGGGGCTAAATGCCTTCGGTAAGATGCTTGAGGCGATTGCGGCGACTGAGGAGAAAGTCAGCGTACAGAACGAAGCAGCGAAGCGGGCACGTGCTGATTTTCCGGCCCTGAATGGTGTGCTGCCGATGCAAATGCCGGAAGTCGCAGGCGCGACCATATGGGAGCGAGAAATGTTTATCCGCTTCCTCTTTTCCTGCCTTGTGGATGCCGACGGGCTGGATACGGAGCGGCACTCGTCCCCAGAAAAAGCAGATCTGCGACAGACCCGGACACTTGCTGATGTCGGTCCTTCTTGGCTTAAGGCACTTATCGCCAGTCAGGAATTGTTGCAAGCTGAGGCAAGTCTAACCCGAGTAAATGAAGTGCGGCGTGAGGTCTACGACGCCTGCCGGACGGCGGCAAAGCTATCGCCAGGCCTGTTCTCACTGACTGTGCCGACTGGTGGGGGGAAGACGCGGTCGTCGCTGGCGTTTGCGCTGGAACATGCACTGGTCTTTAACCGATCCAGGATCATTTATGCGATCCCGTATACCAGCATTATTGATCAAACGGCGGCCGAGTTTCGCAAGGTGCTTGGCGAAGATTCGGTTCTCGAACACCATTCCGCGATGGAAGACCGCACGGAGCGTAAAGAACGGGCGGCAACTGCGGCCGACCAAGCGGCGATGCAGGCAGAGAACGCCCGCGACCAGCAGCGGAAGCTGGATGCCGAGAACTGGAACGCCCCTTTGATCGTCACGACAACGGTTCAACTCTTTGAGAGCCTGTTTTCTAATCGCACCAGCCGCTGCCGGAAAGTGCATCATATTGCAAACAGTGTCATTATCCTAGATGAAGTCCAGACATTGCCCGCAAACCTACTGTATCCACTGCTGGACTGCCTTAGAACACTTATTGCACGTTATGGTGTTACTGTTGTCCTCTGCACGGCTACTCAGCCGGCCATTGCCGGGAACACACCGTTCACCGATCCCAAAAAGGGCTTGGGGGCCGCCACCGCGATTATCCCAGAGGCTCAAATGCTGTCGCACTTCGCGGCGCTCAAGCGAGTGAATTACCGCGTTGAACCCGAACCATGGGACTGGGAGCAGGTGGCAAAAGAAATCAAGTCGCAGCCGTCTTCGTGCCTCGCGATCCTGAATACCAAAAATGATGCGCTCGCTCTTTTGAAGACGCTGGACGATCCGAACGCACGACATCTTTCCACATTGTTGTGCGGTGAACATCGCCGCTGCGTGCTTGAGGAGGCGAAAA
Organism: Janthinobacterium lividum; assembly: GCA_050954545.1. GTDB lineage: Bacteria > Armatimonadota > Armatimonadia > Armatimonadales > Capsulimonadaceae > JANXMY01. The sequence continues at coordinate 3,532 of JBPBQB010000055.1, forward strand.
TCGCACTTAAGGCCGAGCGAGCCGGCACGGGGCCGTCCATCCGTTTGATTACCACGCAAGTCATTGAAGCAGGCTGTGATATTGATTTTCCTCGTGTGCTTCGTGCGCGTGGTCCACTGGACCGCATCATCCAAGCTGCCGGACGCTGCAATCGAGAAGGCAAGCTAAGTACTTTCGGAAACGTCCTCATCTTCAATCCCTCTGAGGGCAAAGAGCCGCCCGGCGATTATGTCACCGCAGTCCAGGAAGCCTGGATGATGATCAAGGGTGGAGAAGTCGACTTCGATGATCCTGATCTCGCTACCGAGTTCTTCCATCGCTTCTACAGCACATTGGGTGACAAAGGGCTAGACCATCCCAAAGCTGTGACTGTCGATGGGAGTAAAAGCATAGAGACCGTTCAGGAAGCGCGAAAGCATCTCGATTTCCCACTGGTCTCCCAGAAAATGCGCTTAATCGATAGTGACACGTCGCCGGTGCTCGTGCCTTATCATCGCGGAAAGTTCACCGAGGCCCGGCACTCCAAAGAAGAATACGATGCTCTGGTAGACCGGATCGAAACGCAGCAGAAAGAGGGCAAAGGTCTGGGACGCGGCCTCTGGCGTGAGATCCAGTCGCTCACTGTCGCCGTCCGCACCCAAAGTCTCGCTGGCCTGCGCGTTTCTCCGGTCTACAATTCCGAAGACCCGGCATCTCTCTACGTCTGGTATGGTGTTTATGACTCCGTTCTTGGGATCGGCGACAGCGTAGACTTGGACACTAGTGACTTGATTGTAGGTGGTTAAAAGTAATTTGAGCAATGGCTTGACATTAAATGAAATCCTTGTTATACTGGGATCAATGCAAGCAGGGAATAAATCAACTTTAGTCAAGACACTAGTTAAGATTGAGCATGAACTAATCGCAGGAAATGAGCGTCGCGCCTTAAAACCGATGGGGATTGAAATATGCTAAATCTAGAACTAAGTGTTCTGGAAAAAAGAGCATAGGAATGAGCAGACGGGCGGCAACCCGTCTGCCCAAGGCGAACCCAAACAGTTGGAGCCGTCCGGGCCGCGTGTTTTCGCACATACGCTTTATACCCCGGAACGGCTCCCTTTACGCCAGAATATGGCAAAGGAGACCGAATTGACTACCACCTCTATTTACGAACACGACAAACTCGTGGAAATGACAGCCGCCCATATGGTCAATTCAGGCCATACTCGTGTCCGTGCATCACACAGTGATCGCTTCACTATCTGTGACCAGATTGGCGATTACATTCCCGATGCAACGGCACTTTCCAACGGCCTTTTTGTGGTTGCGGAAGCCGAGTCGCATGATGGGCTTGCAT
>JBPBQB010000089.1:0-4764 GCA_050954545.1 Janthinobacterium lividum
ATGTCCAGGAAGCCGGCTTCGAGCAGGACAAGCTGTTCGCGGCCCTCGTCAAGAAAGACGTCCAGATATTGCAGCATGTCGGTATTTAGCATCGTGTTCTTTTCTTAAATTATAATGAAGCAGAGTAAACTTGGGATATAGAGTGAACTTAGGAATACAACTGGATCAGTGCAGGCGCAATCTGCGGCAGAGGCAGCAGACAGCCGACTCCCCCAAGTTCCACTGCCGCTTTAGGCATTCCATAGACCGTGCAGGTCGTTTCGTCTTCGGCAAATGTCTTGCCGCCCAAGTCATGGATTGTTTTGAGGCCGCGTGCCCCATCCCGCCCCATCCCCGTCAGCAGCACCGCAGTCAGCCGGGCCCCATACAGAGGGGTCAGCGAAGCCAGGGTGACGTCCACCGATGGCCGGACGCCGTGGATAGGCGGAGCGTCGGTGAGATGAACGGTGCCGTTTTTATCGAACTCCAAATGGCAGCCACCCGGCGCGACCAAGATCCGCCCGGCTTTGAGCAAATCCCCTTCCGCAGCCTCGCGGACTTCCAGCGGCGAAATTGAATCCAGCCGCTGCGCCAGCGAAGCAGTAAAACCTGCCGGCATGTGCTGCACAATCACCACCGGCACCCCTAAATCCGCCGGCAGCGCCGGGACTAAAGCCTGCAAAGCACGCGGCCCGCCGGTCGAAGACCCAATGACCAGGACTCCGGAGTTCCGAGCTTTTGGAACGCTCTCCCGGCTGGTTCGAATAGGTGCAGGTATCTGCCGCACGGCAGCCACCGGCGCGGAAGAAACCCGCGCTTTTGCGGCGGATTTGATGGCCCGGACCAGATCCGCAGCGACTTTTTCAATATCCAGCGAGATCGAACCCGACGGCTTGCCGACAAAATCGACTGCGCCCAGTTCCAGGCACCGCAAAGTCGCTTCCGCGCCGCGCTGGGTCAGTGAGGACAGCATGACAACGGGGGTAGGACGGCGGCGCATGATCTCGGTGAGTGTTCCGAAGCCGTCTAAAACCGGCATCTCGACATCGAGAGTGATCACATCGGGCTGAAGCGTTTCCAGCTTGACCAGTGCATCGGCCCCGTCGCGGGCAGGGCCGACAACACACAGCTCCGGATCGCGTCCGAGTATCTCACAGATCATTTTTCGCATGAATGCGGAGTCGTCTACGACCAGCACTTTGAGAGGGAGAGACATTCGATGGCCTGCTTTTCTGACAAGTATTCCTACTCAGGAAGTGATTTCAACACCAGCACCTGCGCGATGTCCAGCAGCAAAATCAGCCGATCCGCGTCTTCTTTGTCGTCGCTCTTGCGACGCCCCCCCGGGACCCTGCCAATGCCCGTCAGGCAGCTTGGGTCCACGGTATTCAGCAGACCCGACGAAGGCTCGATCGACGCCGCCGGCAGGCGCAGGACCTCAGACACCGAGTCCACGATCAGCCCGGCCGTGACCCCGTCCACATCCATGATCACGATCCGCGACGACTTTTGCTGCTCCGCGCTCAAGGCCGGCATCCCAAACCGCGTCCGCAGATCGATCACCGGCAGGATCCGGCCCCGCAGGTTCATCACTCCCTGCACATGCGGGGGGACATTCGGAACCGGGGTGATCGGCTGGGGCGTCAGCACCGTGTTGACACACGCGATGTCCACCCCATAAATCTCGCAGCCGAGATGCAGGGCTACGACTTGAAGCTCCGCCCCGACACTGCCTGTCTCTGCTGTTGGTCTTTCCAAAAGTGCTGCTGCCATGATTTTCTCCTTATGCGTTCCTGAGTTATGCGACTTTCCGCAAGGTCAGCACGGGCTTGACAGTCGCGCGGGAGGACGCAGGCTGCGTGGTGTCCGTCTTGAACCGAGAGATCAGGTCACTCAGAGACTGGGATACGCCCGCAAGATCACTCGCCGACGCCACCAGCTCTTCCACTGCCGCACTCTGCTGAGACGTCGTCCCCGCCACTGTCTGAACCGATGCCGATACCTGCTCCGCGCTCGCCGACATCTCTTCCGCTGCTGCCGAGCTTTCCTCCACCACCGCCGCCACTTCCGAGATCGTTCCCGATACTTCTTCCGCCGACGCCGACATCTCTTCCGCCGCCGCGCTGATGCTCAGCACCTGAACCGACATCTCAGACACCACCGACTGAATGCGAGACAGCGCCGCACCCGCTTCCCCGGCTAAAGACGTCCCCGTGACCGCTTCCCGTGTTCCCGCTTCCATCGCCGAGACGGCCTGCTGGGTCTGCGACTGGATCTCCCCGATCAGCCCACCGATGTCTTTGGTTGCCATCGTGCACCGCTCCGCAAGCTTCCGCACTTCATCCGCCACCACCGCAAAGCCGCGTCCCGCTTCTCCGGCCCGCGCTGCTTCGATGGCGGCGTTCAGCGCAAGCAAATTGGTCTGCCCAGCGATCTCGTTGATCGTCTGCACGATCCCCCCGATCTTCGCCGACGTCTGCCCCAGAGAAGCGATCACGCCCGCCGACTCGCTGACCGCGCTCTGAATACGCTTCATTCCCGCCACGGTCTGTTCGACGGCGTCCGACCCCGTGGTCACGGTCTCGTTAGCCTGCTCGGCCGACTTTGTAGCCGCTTCGGTGTCCCGAACGACACTCTGGATGGCAGAGACAAGTTCTTTGACCTGCTCAGCTCCTGTCGTGATGGACGCCGCCTGCATGGCGCTGCCTTGAGCGATCTCGGACGCGCCCCGGGCGGACTGTTCCGAAGCCTGGGCGACTTCGTGCATAGTCGCGCCGATCTCGTCGGTCGTGGCCCCTATCTGCTGGCTGGTGCTTGACAGGGTCTGGGCGGCGCTGTCCACCTGGCCTGCCGACTGCTGCATAGCCTGCACGAGTTCACTCAGGCTATCCTGTGAGTTCGTGAAGGAGCCGATCATGGTCTGCGTCTGGGTGAGCATCTGGTTGAACGTCGCAGCCAGCATTCCCAGCTCGTCCGTAGTCGAGATGTCCAGCAGCTTGGTGCTGGGAACGACCCGCACAGTCAGGTCTCCCTGCTCCAGCGCCTCAATCGAAGCGGCAAGACCCGTGAGGCATACTTGCTGAAACCGTTCCATCCGGGAAGAAACTTGCGCTAACCTCTGTGTGAGGTAGCGGGTGATCAGCCAAGCCGTCAGGACACCGATTACTACTGAAATGGCAAGAATCGCGAGAAGAGTGAGGCGAGATGACGCGTACGAAGACGCAGCCTGGCGGCTTTTGGCTTCTCCTTCGTGGGTGTTATAGTCCACCATAGCCTGCGTCTGGTCATGGAGAGTGTTGAACTGGGCCAGCATGGGGCCGTTGAGAAGAGCGGCCGCCTGCCGAGTTTGTTTCCTGCGACAGAGGGACAAAAATGTCTGGTGCGAATTCAGGTAAGCTGCCCAAGCTGCCTTAACTGCTTCCGCGTTGTGATGATCCTGATCACTGTCGGCAAGTTTGTCGTATCCACTCAGGGTAGCGTCTGTGTCTTGCTGCAAATGACGCAGCCGCGCATCCACTTCGCCCAGGCCCTTTTTGTCCGAGACTAAGAAGGAGACGAGAGCATGGAACTCGAAAACGCGGAAACGTGTAGAGGAGTAAAGCATTTGGCCGCCCGCAATGTCTTTGGGGACCGTAGCAGTGACGATACTTTGAGCGGCGGCATTGATAGTTGCCATGCGTGTCAGAGCAATGACTGTGATGGCCGCCGACAGCAAGAGGCAAAGGCCAAAACCGAGCGCGAGCTTATACGCTGTTTTGAAGTTGTAAAATCCGGTCATCGTGTATTTCTCCAGCAGCGCTAAGCTACTTACGGCCTTGCAAGCCAATCGTGATAAACATCTGGCCCTGATCGAGCGTCAGCGGGATGACAAGCGCCGGGATCGACATCGTGCTGATCTGGACATTGCTGCCGCGCATGATCGTCGGCGGCGTAATGTCGCAAATCCAGCCCGCTTCCGACAGATGCTGCATCGCATTCCCGCTGATCATGTTGCCCATCTCGCCGATCGCGCTCGCCGCAAGCTGATCAAAGGTCTTGATTGTCTGCCCCAGCATCGACGAAGCAATTTTGTCAGCGGTCGGCAGCGACATGCCGTAGATGACCTGCCCCTGCACTTCGCCGGTGACGCCGCAGACGACGTTGCACTGCTGGCTCGTGAAAGTCGCCGGCTGCATGGCAAGCTCGCCCTTGATCGGTACTTTACCGAAGAGCGACTCCAACACAGAAAACGAGGCGAGGACAAATGGGTTGATATATTCGACTTTCATAACTACTAATTTTCTCCTGAATTATCCGAAACGCTCTTAGAACCTATTTCAAAACGCCCCCCGGCCCCCAATAATGGGGGAGCAAGAGCGACTCTTCTTCGTCCGGTTCCCCCATTATTGGGGGTTAGGGGGACGCTTTCGGAGTTTTGAAATACATTCTTAACCGATGAGCTTCTGGATGCTCTCCAGGACGCGGTCCGGCTTAAAGGGCTTGACAATGAAGTCTTTCGCCCCTGCCTGGATGGCTTCGATGACCATGTTCTTCTGGCCCATGGCGGTACACATGACAATCTTGGCGTCGGCATACGTCGCCCGGATCGTTTTGCAGGCCATGATGCCGTCCATGATGGGCATGGTAATGTCCATCAGCACCAGGTCAGGCTGCGTCGCGGCATATTTCTCGACGGCATCCTGCCCGTTGACGGCCTCGCCGACGACTTCATAGCCATTAGCGACCAGCAGGTTTTTCAATGTGACACGCATAAACAGCGCATCATCGGTGATCAATATTTTTTTC
>JBPBQB010000011.1:0-4708 GCA_050954545.1 Janthinobacterium lividum
TCGATATGCATGCTGCCGCCGCTCTCCCCAGTCGCCATGCGCGTCTGAAAAGTGTAGTGTCCTGCGGTCGTGACATTGACCGTGTACTTGAGCCACTCGCCGACGTCTGTATAGCCGACCTGGTATCCCCCCCCCGTGTCGCTGACGACGCTGCGGATATCCACATCGTCGTTACGCGTGTATCCGCCGCCGGCATTGCCGGGAGTAGTGTCATGGTAGGCGATGTTCGTGCCGCCGTTGTCATAGTTCTCCGCCTCGATCTTGCCGGGAATGGGCCAGGCGCTGCCCCCATTGCCGTAGGGCGTTCCCGCGTACCAGGGAACGAGGCTGATCCAGTTGATATCCGGGCCACCGGCATCCCAGTACAGACGCATCACATGCACGCCGGCCGTGAGATTGGTTCCGGTGGTGCTCAGGGTCGTAAACGTGTCCCAATTCCCGGTACTGGGAACCGCGATGGGGCCGGTGACATTGACCCCGTCGATCTCGATATGTGCGGAGCCCGCAACACCGGACGCTGTACGCAATTGGAAGGCATAGTAGCCTGCGGCAGTGACATTGATCGTATATTTAAGCCACTCGCCGGTAGCCGTCCATCCAACCTGGTTACCGCCGCCGGTATCATTCGTGCCACGGATGTCCACATCGTCATTGCGGATATATCCGCCGCCGGTATTGCCGGACGTGGTGTCGTAATAGCCGAGGTTCTGACCGCCGGTATCGTAGTTCTCCGCTTCGATCCTGCCGGGGACAGGCGAGGCCGTGCCGCCATAGGGCGTCTCGTAAGACTGACCTGCGAGACTTGCAATATCTGCGGCTGACAAAACCCGGTTGTAAATCCGGACATCATCCACAGAGCCGTTCCAGAACTCTGCCTGGCCGTTGACCTGCTCTCCAATAAAACAATTGCCCGGTGCCAGGTTCCAGTTCTTGGCGGCGCTGGCCCTGAGAACACCGTCGGCATACAGAGATGCCGTTGCGCCGTCATAGGTCAGCGCGATGAAGTGCCAATTGCTGTCCCAGAAGTTAGGAACAGTCAGGTCATCCTGATACCCGCCGCCGTACAGGGTCGTGCCGGCCATTCCGATGAACATCGCCTGCGAAGTGTTAGGGGAGCCATAGGAGGCGATCCAGCGGGAGCCGGCGGCGAGGCTATTGGATTTAGCCCAGCCGCAGAGAGTGCGGGGCATAGTCCCACTGGGAAGTGTGGGGGAAACGGGAATATTCACAAACTGGTTCACGCCATTGAAGGACAGGCTGCCGAAATCGTTAAGCCCGATTTTGGTCGGCTGGGCGGCGGAGAAGGTCGGGCCGTTGACCCAGGCTCCGTTTAGTCCGCTGATCGTGGAGTCGTTGCTGACAGAACCGGTGGCTTCGTCGAGGTTCCAGTATCCCACCAGGCCGGCCTCCTGCGCGGCTTCTGCAATCTCCAGTTGCCGGAAATGGTCCAGGCCCGCCGCCACCGAAGCAAGATCAGCCGCTGTCAGTGTGGCAGGCGTATTCGATGAATACCAGTTACTGCTGGCGGGTCCGAGGTTAAAGCCGGAAATATTCTCAACGCCAATCGGATTAGTACTCGACCCGAGTGCGGACGGCTGAATGCCGGCGTAGAAAATATTTCCCGCGAAGATCATGTCGAGTGGGTTGGTACCAATGTCCGTTAATTGAACAGGAATAGCACTGTTGTTCGAGCCGCCATTGTTGGAAAACGGCTGAGAAGTATAAAAGAAGCGCCCCGCGTAGTTGTTGATCAGGACTGAAGTTGTGCCATTGTAAGAGTGTGAGTTAATCCCTGATAGGCTCACGCGTCCGGCACCGGTTCCATTGCCGCGCTCCAGATCGACTCCGTTCGCCATTTGCTCGCTATAGAAGTCGTTCACGACAAGATCCTGGTTGTCGCCGACCGTGATGATATAGGGAGCCGTGGGTCCGGGGGGACTTTCATCTGTCCCCTCGGCTTCCATAATTCCCAGAAAGCCGGTCTGGGGCGCTGTCCCCGAAACGTGGATATACCCTTGATAAAACCCCCGGTACTTGGCTAGTATCTTGGCTGCCCCGCAGTTGACCACGGTAAAGGGTGCATTCACGTGCTTCAAGTAGACAGTCGAGCCGGCGGGCAGATTCGAGAGCGTGAGGTTTCCACTATGCACCTCATCATAGGTGGCGCTGCTTGAGCCTGTGGCAGTCTCGGTGAGATTACTGAGCCCAAGCCCCTGTACGGTGATATTCTGAGGATTGGAGATCACCAGAAGCTGCCCGCCTGCCGTTCCATTCCAGCCTAGGCCGGACCGATCGCCCGTTCCCTGCAGAGTATAGTTGCCGCCCGAAGCGGTCAGCGTGGAGGAAATCTTGTAGCTCCCGACCGGGAAGTAGACGACTGAGCCGTTATTTGCCGCCTTCGCCGCGTTGATAGCCGCCTGAATAGTCGCCGTGGAGTCGGCAGCATAGGTTTTGTCGGCGGTGTACGGCAGCAACGTCACATCGATGATATGAGTACTATCGGCAGGATAAGCCGTTTTCAGAAATGTCTGGGAGGCGGAAGAAACCAGGCCGCCTCGGTGACCGGACGGGATCACATCGGTGTAAAGAGGATTGGTGGGATTGGGCCAAAGAATGCCTGTACCGCTGAGAAAGTCCGGCGCGTAGTTATTGGAAAGCATTAAACTCGGCGCAGACATGCCGGGAAAAGTCCCCGAAGCATAGTTAAGATAACCGTTCCAGATGATTCCTTGCACCCCGCTGGGCGGATGAGTAAAGACACAGTCGAATACCTCGTTTGGCCCCAGTGTGTTGAGGCAGACGGCAGCGCCGGTCGCTGTCCACGGATCGGTGTACCCCACCCATCCGTCAACCCAGCAGTCTTCGATGATTTCCGGGCAGAAGGTCGCCCCGCCTTCGTAATAGAACATTCCGGAACCTTGAGAAGTGCAGTGACGGACACGTGTCTCGTCGCCTCCGATAATATCCGGGCCGGTATCCTGCTGAAAATGGCAGTTCGTGATTATATATCCGCCGGCGAGGGGGCAAAAAACCCCGGCGTGGCTGCACTGATCAAACTCGCAGCCGTCCACATTCCAGATATAGAAGTTTCCAGCCGAGGTCAGAGTAGTTGCCACACCAATCATACAGTTAGAGAAACGGCAGTTGTAAACCATAGTTTCGCCGGTGGGGTTGCCCTCATCGAGAAAGCCCTGCGCGATTCCTGCACCGTAGAGCGGCGCGTTTTGGTTTACGGGAGCATAGGTGCCGAGGACCGTGAAGTTTTTAAATGAGCTGTTCTCGACTCTTATCTGAGTCTGGTATGCGGAATACGCAGCGTGCAGAGCATTAGTCGTGTGAAGCTCGATCCCGCAGCCTGCCCTGTTGTTTCCGTCCCAGACGAAACCGAGGTAGCGCATAACCGTTGTGCCATTGGGAGCAAACATCGCCAGGCCAACCGGGGCAGTAGACGACCATTGTATGATAGTTTTGCTGCCGCACCCAATAAGCGATACGCCATCCATGTTGGAATACTGTGTCGAAGAAAGGGTCAGAGTACTGCTGATCTTGTAAGTACCCGCGGGAAAGTAAGCAGTTACATAGTTAGGGCTGATGTTGTTGACAGTGTTGTTGGCCTGAAGATAAGTGAGTACGGACTGGATTGCTGCCGTGTCGTCGGTCACGCCGTCCCCGACCGCGTTAGGCCCACCGGTGATCGCGCTGCAATTCTTGACATTGATCCAGTCGCTGCGCTGCGTCCAAGTCATAGGGCCGATGTCTACAGTGGCTTGGACACTGCCGGCGGCAAGACTGAGTGTGAGGATAGCTGCAAAGATGCCGATCAGCACTTTTAACGAATGGGACTGACACTTCATGGTGGTTTTTCCTTGATTCTGCTTCCAATGTATGACTGCACCGGCACTGATTACCGAGAGCGTTCACTCACACTTCCTGAAAGCCGGCGAACTATGTTGCGAATATCGCAATAAGAACACTAAAGACGGTGGTTTTCATTGCGCTTAAGCGACACTAGGCATTATAGTTCAATTATGTCAATCCTGCCATTGATCAGATTATCCAATAAAAGTGTTATAATTAATCATGACATGGAAACAAGCAAGCTGGACTATTCCTCTGCACCTCAAGCCCAAGCCTTCCATAATGGCGGTCGCCACCCATGCCCCGCAGCAGGCCTTCGAAGTCCTGCTGCCGCACGTTTGGTGCGTCCACTTCTACCGATACCACGGCACAGTGACACTGGACGGCGTTCCCTACCCTATCCGACCTGGCTACGCCGGTATCATTCCGCCGAATGTCCACACGGTCTATCGTCACGATCAGGCCGCAACTCACGCATGCGCCCATTTTTCCCTTCCGAACACAAAAGGAGTAGGCGCTATTGTCCGGGTCATGCAGGACCTGGAAGATGACTTTGCGCCGCTGCATACTTCGTTCGAGGAAGCCGTGGCCTGCTTTCATCGCAACCCAGAACGGGCGGGCATCCGCCTTTGGGATATTCTCTGGAGGCTCACGGACGGGCCGATCTCGCGGAAACACGATCTGGTGCGGGAGCATCCAGTCATCTACTCGTTGTATGCACGGGTCGAAGAACTGCTGTCCGAACCGCTGTGCGTCGGGGACTTGCTGGCTGAAACGAACTTGTCGCACAGTCAGCTCCTCCGAATCTTCAAAGAAGCGACGGGAACGTCTATCCATGGGTACATCCAGC
>JBPBQB010000287.1:0-4549 GCA_050954545.1 Janthinobacterium lividum
GATGTCATTGCCCTAGTCGACGGCTGTGGGGTGGGGCGGCGGAACTATGTGACTGCTCGTTCGGTCGGACAGCTTCTGATCGGAATGCATCGCGAAAAAGACTGGTCGCTTTATTACAGTTCTCTGCCGATTGCAGGCGTTGATGGGACATTGAAGAGCCGTATGGTCGGAACTTCGGCGCAAAATAATGTCCATGCTAAAACTGGCACGCTCAGCCAGGCGCGTGCCCTGTCTGGTTATGTGACAAGCCGCTCGGGTCAGCTTTACGTTTTCTCGCTGCTGATGAATAATTTTCCTGGTGATGCCCGTTCCGCAGGAACCGTTCAGGACCAGTTTGTCGAGTGGCTGGCTTCGAATTTATGACTGAAACTGTAATCTTCTGTTAAGAAAAGGCCAGTGCGGAAAGTTTAAATTGAAATCTAAGTGGAATTTTACTTGACAAAACTCGCCTTGCTGTGCTATCCTGAGACACTTCTAGGCGCTGACGCCTAGCAGGCAGCCTTCCGGCATACGCGATGAAGCACCCCGGTACCTTTTCTAATTCTTCAGGAGGATGCTTTTTCGTGAAATCCAAACTCTGGCAAGCCGCGCTTTGTGCGGCCGCTCTTTTCCCACTGTCTTTCGCAGTTCACGCCCAAACACCGGCACCTGCCGCGCCTGCTGCTCCCGTCACGAGTGCAGCCGCCGCCCCGGCAGCCGCTCCACTTACGGCAGGCACGATCGCGGCTGACCCTACCGTCACCAAGATCAATAACGCTGCTCTCACTGCTGAAGGCGCAAGCCGGGGCGATACCGCCTGGATGATTGTCGCCTCCGCGCTGGTCATGCTGATGACGCCGGGGCTGGCCCTCTTCTACGGTGGCCTGGTCCGCTCCAAGAACGTCCTGAACACCCTGATGATGTCGTTTGTCGCACTGGGCATTATCAGCATTCAATGGATGCTCTGGGGCTATTCAGTCGCCTTCGGACCGACCGAGGTGAAGATTGCCGGATTGGGTATTTTCGCCAGTCCGCTAAGCTGGATGGGCCTGCGTGCCGGGGCTGGAGCCGCCCCTGTGACTGTTGCAGGTACGACTGGAACTATTCCAGGCGCGATCTTCATGCTTTTCCAGATGACGTTTGCCATTATTACCCCTGCTCTGATTTCCGGTGCGATTGCCGAGCGGATGAAGTTCGGCGCTTACTGCCTTTTCATTCTGCTTTGGGCGACATTCTTCTATGATCCACTAGCCCATATGGTGTGGGGTGGTGGTATGATCGGAACCGGCAAGATCCATGCGCTTGACTTCGCAGGCGGCACGGTCGTTCATATCTCCTCCGGCGTTTCTGCTCTTGTTCTGTGTATCATGCTCGGCAAGCGCAGCGGTCACGGTGCGGAAGAGATGCGCCCTCACAATGTCCCGATGGTCCTGATCGGCGTCGCTCTTCTGTGGTTCGGCTGGTTTGGGTTCAACGCCGGTTCGGAACTGGCGGCTGACGGCGTTGCCACAGCAGCGTTCATCAACACGCATATCGCAACGGCTGCTGCCGCCATGTCCTGGACAGTCGTCGAGTGGATTCGTTTCAAGAAACCGACCGCAGTCGGCTTCGGCTCGGGTGCCGTCGCTGGATTGGTCGCGATCACTCCGGCCTGCGGCTTCGTCAACGCGTTCGATGCGCTGCTCATCGGTATCATCGTTTCGCCGATCTGCTTCTCGATGATCCAGCTCAAAGGCAAGCTCAACCGCTACGACGACGCGCTGGACGTCTTCGGCGTCCATGCCTGCGGTGGAATGTGGGGTGCTTTGGCGACCGGCCTTTTCGCGAACTCTACGGTCAACTCTCTCGTCACTGGCAGCAGCAGTGCTATCGGGGTCAGCAATGGTCCCTTCTCCGGTGCGCCGAACCCCTCCTGGGGACAGCCCATCGCGCAGCTTGAGGCTATCGTTTTGACTGTCATCATGGCGATTGTCGCGACACTTATTATCGGTTCTCTGGTCAATCTGGTTGTTCCCGGCGGTATGCGTGCCACTGTGGAGCAGGAAGAAGATGGCCTTGACATCACCGAACATGGGGAAGAAGGCTACTCAGGCGATAATGCCGGGATGCCGGCCCTTGCAGGTATCGATTAACAGGAGAATAGACACATGGTCAGAATCGAAGCAATCATCCGACCCAGTCGCCTGGATGAAGTCAAATCGGCCCTGGATGAACTGGGAATCCACGGCATCAGCGTCACGGAAATCAAGGGTGCCGGCAAGCAAAAAGGCTACACCCAGCATTACCGCGGCTCGGAATATCAGGTCAATCTGCTCCCGAAAGTGCAGCTTGTCGTGGTAGTCGCCGATAGCCAGCAGGACAGCGTCATCGGCGCAATCGAAGGCGCAGCCCGCACCGGCGAAATCGGCGACGGCAAGATCTTCGTCACCGCCGTCCTTGAGGCCGTTCGCATCCGCACCGGCGAACGCGGCGACACAGCCGTTTCCTAAGACGCTGAAATTCGGTATACTAATGGCCCTGGGAATTTTCCCCAGGGCCATTTTGTTTGCCAGGATTGTACCCCGCCCTGAAGGGCAGGTCTGGAGGCGAAGCGCCAACCGCACGGTGTGCGGAAGAACAAAGAGACATCTGTCAATAGCATTTCCGAGCACCGCCCGGTTGGCGTCCACGCCTCCAGACCTGCCCTTCAGGGCGGGGTAAGCAAAGGACCCATTAACATGGCATTTCGCCCCTGCATCGATCTCAAGGAAGGTCGCGTGGTTCAGATCGTCGGCGGGACGCTGACCGATGACAATACATCAACAATCACGAACCACGTTTCCAGCCGGGCTGCGGCCGATTTTGCCGCCCTCTACAGAAAAGACGGTCTGAAGGGCGGCCATGTAATCATGCTTGGCCCTGGCAGCGAAGACGCAGCCAAATCTGCTCTTGCCGCCTATCCGAACGGCCTCCAGATCGGCGGTGGCATCACTTCGGAAAATGCTTCACTCTGGCTCGAATCAGGCGCAAGCCATGTCATTGTCACTTCTTATCTATTTGAGAACGGCGTTCTTTCTCCGAAGCGTCTTCAATCTATGACATACACCGTCGGTAAAGAGCATTTGGTGATCGACATAAGCTGCCGCCGGAGCAGCGACGGCGATTATTATGTCGCCACGAATCGCTGGCAGACAGTCACCACGACGTGCCTTGATGCCGCTCTCTTTAAGTTCCTAGAGCCATACTGTGCTGAGTTCTTAGTCCACGCCGCCGACGTTGAAGGCAAGTGCGAGGGCATCGATGCCGACTTAGTACAGCGGCTTGGCGAATGGGTGACATTGCCGACCACTTACGCCGGCGGCGCACGGCGTTTGGAAGACATCGCGCAAGTCGCTCACCTGTCCGGCGGCAAAGTCGATCTGACCATCGGCAGTGCGCTGGACATCTTCGGCGGGACACTGGTGAGGTACGTGGATGCGGCGGCATTAGGGCAAAGATAGGCCCCCCCGCCCCAATACTGGGGAGCAATACAGAGTAGAGCAGTACAGACATCTCCTTCCTTCCAACTCTGGCTCCCCAGTATTGGGGCGGGGGGGCCTTCCTGCTCGGGTACAATACGCTATGAGCGCCCGTATCTACCTTGACTATGCCGCGACAACTCCCCTGCGCCCGGAAGTCCGGGCTGCCATGGAGCCATACCTATCCGCCGATGGCTTCGGCAATCCCAGCAGCCTCCATGCCGACGGTCAGCGGGCAAAACGTGCCCTCGATACAGCCCGCGATACTCTCGCGTCTGCGTTAGGCTGCCAATTCTCCGAGATTTCATTTACCAGCGGCGGCACCGAGTCCGATAACGCTGCGCTTGTCGGTGTCATGCTGGCAAACAAAAAGCGTGGTAATCACCTGATCACCACGTCCGTCGAACATGAAGCTGTCATCGAAACGGCCCGGTTTCTGAATACGCTCGGCTTCCAAGTCACTTACCTGCCCGTCGACGAGTTCGGCTCCGTTTCACCTCAATCTGTTGCCGAAGCGATGACTAACCAGACTGTTCTGGTCTCAGTCATGCACGCTAACAACGAAGTCGGGACCATCCAGCCCCTGCGCGAGATTGCCGACATTGTTCACAAACACGGGGCATATCTGCACACTGACGCCGTTCAGACATTCGGCCAGTTGCCCGTCACTGTCGATGCTTTAGGCGTCGACCTACTCACCCTCTCCGGGCACAAGATTTACGGCCCCAAAGGTGCGGGTGCGCTTTATGTCCGCAGCGGCATCGCCATCGAGCCGCTGCTGCATGGTGGGGGCCAGGAGCGCCAGCGCCGGTCAGGGACCGAGAACGTCCCTGCCATCGTCGGCTTTGGCGAGGCTGTCCGTCTGCTCCTGCCCGAACGGACCGCTGAGGCCGAACGCCTGACTCATCTGCGCGACCATCTCTGGGTCGATCTCAGCCGCCGAATTCCCAGTGTCGTCCTAAACGGCCATCCGACAAACCGTCTGCCGAACAACCTTAATATCTCCCTGCCCGGACTGGATGCCGAGACACTTCTGCTCTCACTTGACCGCTCCGGTATCTCCGCCTCCTCCG
>JBPBQB010000077.1:0-4528 GCA_050954545.1 Janthinobacterium lividum
GCTTGCCGTCTTGAAGCAGAACACGGCCAATGTCAAGCGTGTCCTCAAATCAATGCTGGCTGCTATGCCTGTTGAGCGTCTTTGCTCCTGTGCCGATGCACTCAAATATGCCCGAATGGAGTAGCCTATGAAAGCCCTTCTTCTCGCCGCCGGTCGCGGCACCCGCCTGGGACCACTCACGGCAAACCAGCCTAAGCCGATGATCCCCATCGGCGGTGTCCCGATGATCGAGCGGATTATGGGAAGTATTGCCGCGCATACTCCTATCCGTGAGTTTGTCCTGATCACCGGCTACAAGGCCGACATCCTGGAAGGCTATCTCGGCGACGGCAGCAAATGGGGCTGGCAGATCGAGTATGTCCCGCAGGAAGTGCCGCGCGGGGTCGGGGACGCCGTCAACACGGCAAGCAGTGCTCTGGCCGATGCCCCGTTCCTGATGACTTACGGCGACATCATGCTGGACCCGATCAACTATGCCCGCTTCGCGTCAGAGTATGCCCAGAGTGGCACGTCAGAGATCAAAGCCTACGTCGGCCTGAACTGGGTCGACGACCCCTGGGCCGGAGCCGCTGTCTATTTAGGTGAGAATAACATCATCCAGCGCATCCAGGAGAAGCCCGCCAAAGGCACAGCGACAACCCACTGGAACAACGCTGGCCTGTTCATCTTCGACCCGCTTATCTTTGAGTACACCGCCAAGATTGTTCCCTCTGCACGCGGCGAATACGAGCTGCCCGACGCCATCACCGCCATGATCAACGACGGTTACCCCACCAAAGGCATCGCCCTCGAAGGCAAATGGCGCGACGTCGGCACCCCCGAAGATTATGCCGCCATCAACGCTGAGTATGATGGTGTGCTGGTATAATCAAAAGAAGAGGATCATCTTATGCAGACCGCATTGCGTGTGACGACCCAAGTTTTGCCGGGGCATCGGCTGGAAATCGTCTCTCCAGAATTGAAGGATGGGGAAGCTGTCGAAGTATTTGTGGTGATGCCGAACACGCCCAAGCTTGCACCGAAAACTATGGGCACTTCAACATTACTAGAGTTCCTGGATTCGCTTCCGCCTGGTCCTCGCTCTGCGCCAACATGGGAAGAGATAGAGCGGAATCTGGAAGAGGACCGAAACTCATGGGATTGCGGATCGGTTCGACGTATTGCCACGGAATAAATTCCATGGCTGAAGAGCCTGCGGCTGGTTGTCCTGCGGACAAAAGAGGCAGATAGTTTTTCTCTTGTTCGTTTGCCCGAAGAATACGAAATGCTTAAGGAAGATGAATGACGATTGTTGATAACGCAGTGGCGGCGTATACGCGCCGCTTTGGGACAGCGCCGACGGCGGCAGCGGTCGCACCGGGGCGGGTCGAGATCATGGGCAACCATACCGACTACAACGGCGGCTTTGTGCTGCCTGCCGCACTGGACAAGATCACGGTGCTGGCAGGGGCGGCGACCGGGGACGATACTATCACGATCTTTGCGTCGGACTTCCGCCGCAGCGCCTCTTTTTCGGCGCGGAACCTGGTGGCTGATCCCCAGAACTCATGGGCCAGTTACGTAATCGGCGTCGTTGATCAGCTCCAGCGAGACGGGGTCAAGATCGGTGGTTTTCAGGCCGTGATCCATAGCGATGTTCCCGGCGGCGCAGGTTTGTCGTCATCAGCGGCGCTGGAAGTTGCGACGGCGTTCTTTTTGCAGCAGCTTTTCCCGTTCGACCGGACCCCGATGCAGATCGCGCGGCTCTGCCAGAAAGCGGAGAACGAGTTTGTGGGTGTTCAGTGCGGTATATTAGATCAATTTTCGTCGGTGTTCGGTGTTCAGGACGGCCTGCTGTTTTTGGACTGCATGACCCTGGAACACAGTGCCGTCAAGATGGGCCGGGACGACATCGCGATTGTCATCTGTGACTCGAATGTCAAACATGCACTCACAGGCGGCGATTACAATACGCGCCGTGCGGAATGCATGGCGGCGGCGGCGCATTTTGGGATGAAATTGCTGCGGGAAGTGCCGTGGGACGAATTCGAGGCTCGTAAAAGCGAACTGCCTGAAAATCAGCGTAAGCGGGCGGAACATGTTTTGAACGAGGACAAGCGAGTCCTGGCAATGCGTGATGCCGCACAAAAAGGCGATACGACGCAGATGGGTCGGCTGCTGGCGGAAGGCCATGCCTCCTGCCGCGATCTCTTCGAGAACACTTCGCCGGAATTAGATATGCTGGTAGAGATGGCGGTTCAGATCCCCGGCTGCATCGGGGCAAAGATGACCGGCGGCGGCTGGGGCGGCTGCACGGTCAACCTAGTTTACGCAGAAGCCGTGACAGAGTTTTGTCAGACCCTGGCAGCGGAGTACAAAGAGCAGACTGGCACAATTCCCTTGGTATACGCCTGCCGCGCCGCCCAGGGCGCACGAGTTGTGAAGATCTAAGCAAATACTTGGAGCTATTGTCATGGAAAGCAATTCTGTTTTTGATACGGGCACGGCAGCAAACTCGATCAGTCCTGACCAGGAAAAAGTGATTAGGGCCTTAGCCGATAACGACTATTACTGGCGGACACGCGACCGAATGCTGGCTGTGACAGGAATAGCCCCGGAGCAGTTGGATACGGCTCTGACTCAGCTTTTGCAGCAGGATGTCGTCAAGACCACTTTCAGCAAAAAGCACAACGTCATTTTCGGGCTGCGGGAACGAGTCGAAAAGAAATAATCACCAATGACACAAAAACCAATTGCAGTTGTGACCGGGGCCAGCAGTGGGATCGGCGCGGCGGCTGCTAGGCAGTTAGCGGCGGCAGGATACCAGCTTGTGCTGGGTGCTCGTCGTTTGGACAAGCTCAAAGAAGTCGCGGAGCCGTTAGGGGCGATGGCGCTGACCCTGGATGTCACCGATGCTCAGAGCGTTCTGGCGTTTTGTGAGCAGATTCCGGCAGTCAATGTGCTCATCAACAACGCCGGCGGGGCGCTGGGAGTCGAGACTGTGGCGGAAGCGGTCGACGAAAAGTGGGAAACCATGTACGACTCGAATGTGCTCGGGACGATGCGGATGGTTCGGGCGCTGCTGCCGAAGCTGGAAGCGTCGGGGCAGGGGCATATCCTGAATATCAGCAGCATCGCAGGAATCGAAGTCTATCCCGGCGGCGGCGGCTACACGGCAGCGAAACACGCAGTCCGGGCACTGACTGAGACACTGCGAATGGAGCTTCTCGGTAAGCCGATCCGGGTCACGGACATCGCGCCAGGGTTGGTCGAGACCGAGTTCAGTGTCGTGCGCTTTGGCGGCGATACCGAGCGGGCGAAAAAGCCATACGTCGGCATGACCCCGCTGTCGGCGGATGATATTGCGGATGCGATTGTCTGGGCCGTGACGCGGCCCGCGCATGTCAACATCGACAGCATGGTCATCCGGCCGCTTGATCAGGCGACGGCGACTCTTGTCCATCGAACACTCCCTAAAGAAAGCTAAGAATTCATGGCTAAGCTGACTGTCCATACCGAAGAGGTTCTGGGAACCATCTCGCCGTATCTGCATGGGCACTTTGCCGAGCATCTGGGCCGCTGCTGTTATGATGGCCTCTGGGTCGGCCTCAATTCGGCTATTCCAAATGTCGGCGGCTTTCGGAGCGATATTATTGAGGCGCTGAAAACCCTCGGTGTCCCGCAATTACGCTGGCCTGGCGGCTGCTTTGCGGACTCCTACCACTGGCGCGATGGGATCGGCCCGGCAGAGAGCCGCCCGCGTACCTGGGCGGAAAGCTGCGGCGCGAATGTCGTGGAATCGAATGCGCTTGGGACACATGAGTTTATCGCCCTCTGCAAAGCCATCGGAGCAGACCCATATTTGGCGGGAAATGTCGGTTCCGGGTCAGTCTCAGAGCTGGCAGGGTGGGTGGAGTACTGCAACGGCACTGCCGGGACGACACTGGCGCGGGAGCGGGCTGCAAATGGTCACGCTGAGTCGATGAATGTCAAGTTTTGGGGTGTCGGCAATGAGAACTGGGGCTGCGGCGGCAATTACGATGCGGTCAGCTACGCCAAAGAGTTCAAGCGCTATGCGACGTTTCTCAAAATGGCGGACAGCTCGATTGAATTGGTCGCCTGCGGCCTGAATGACCGGGATTGGAACCTCAAGCTCGTCGAAACGATGAAAGACCATTTAGGGCTGATGAACCATATTTCCGTGCATCAGTACTGGACGCACGGCAAAGCGCTGGACTTCTCCGACGACGAATACTATGCGTCTTTCGGGGCCGCAGCGCTAGTGGAAGAGGACATCAAATTCACCGACGAAATATTGCAGTTCTTCAGCGCCGGAAAACATAAAATCGGGATCGCGTTCGACGAATGGGGTATTTGGCACCCGGAAGCGGTGGTTCCTACAAATTATGAAGCGCCAAGCACTATCCGAGACGCAGTTGTCGGCGCGGGTGTTTTAGACATCTTTCATAAATGGTGCAGCCGCGTCTCTACGGCCAATATCGCTCAGATCGTGAACGTTTTGCAGGCACTGGTGCAGACGTCCGGGGAG
>JBPBQB010000081.1:0-4527 GCA_050954545.1 Janthinobacterium lividum
GCCATGTGGAATATTTAGAACTTCTTTAGGAGGGCGGAATGGATATGTTGCTCCGCCTTGCTTTTCACTCCGCCAGCGAGGTGGCAATAAATCCAACGCGTCAACAATCTCTTCGTAACCGCCGATCCATTCCTCAATCGTCATTTGTCTGCCACTCCAATTCAATAGATAACGCTTCAGAACCTTAATCTTGGACGCTCGAAGTTTGCGGTAGAAGGTTACCAAGTGTCCTTGCTTCAAACACCAAACGAAGGCCTTAGCCCGACTTCTGGGAAAGGCTTCGGAAAAATGCTCACGGCACTCTTCAATATCTGATAGGGGAC
Organism: Janthinobacterium lividum; assembly: GCA_050954545.1. Lineage (GTDB taxonomy): Bacteria > Armatimonadota > Armatimonadia > Armatimonadales > Capsulimonadaceae > JANXMY01. The sequence continues at coordinate 324 of JBPBQB010000081.1, forward strand.
CATCTTGACTTTCGCCGCAGAAGATCTCAGAAAAGCCGTCTGTCCAAGTCCAGTCAGGTAGTTCGCGTATCTGCCATTCGTGATATATCTTTTCTGTAGCTTCGATATAGGCGAGTGGGTGAGAATACTGGATTGCACCATCTGAGATCGAACCGTCAGCATTGCGCTTCATTTCAGGAGAGAGTTCTCTGATATAATTCCAAGTTGCTTCTCCCGTTGTCTGCCCATGCACAAAGTAGACAACGGGATGGGCACCGCGCGAAAAAATTAGGTATCTCTTATTTGTAGTCATTGGTAAAGGGAAATAAGTAGAAATTGCCACACTAAAGTTATTATTCTGCTGAAAGCGTCTGAACAAACTCCAGGGCTTTTTGGGCGTGGTCTTCCACTTTGACCCGTGGGTACACTTTTGCGATCTTTCCGTCTTTATCAATCACGAACGTCGTTCGCTCGATGCCCCAGTAGGTCTTACCGTAGTTGGTCTTTTCTTTCCAAACTCCGTAAGCCTCGGCGACGGCGTGACCGACATCGGCCAGCAGCGGGAAGGGTAGGGCGTGGTTCTCGGCAAACTTGACATGGGACGCTTGATCGTCGGGGCTAATGCCGAGGATCGTGCTGCCTGCCGCCTCAAACTGGGGCAGAAGGTCCCGGAAATTGCAGGACTCTGTCGTGCATCCCGGCGTGTCGTCTTTTGGATAGAAGTACAGGACGACAGAAGACTTTCCGTGGTAATCAGACAGCGAAATCTCACTTTCGCCGGTGCGGGTGACGGCGGAGATTTGGAACTCGGGGGCAGTGCTGCCGGTAGTCAATTCGGTCATAGTTGTGTGTTTCCTTAGTGGTTGGTGGAATGCTTGCGAGTCCGGGGAGCCGGATGTCCTGGGGTATGAAACCCCCGGCAATGAAAAGCTGACGTCCTCTGGACTAAAGATTCCGAATCTATCCGATAGCCCGGAGGGCGTCAGCACTTAACTGCCGGGGGGTTCATACCCCCGGACATCCGGCTCCCCGGACTAATCTGCCGTCGCTTGACTGTAAGCTGTCAGTGTGATAGAATGGAACTGTTCTGAAAGGATACCTGAAAATGCGCTTTTTGCACGATCATACTTTGCGGGGAACGCACCGGGGCTTGTGTCTGCTCGGCCTCCTGGCTTTCCCACTCCTGGCCGGCTGCGGCGGAGGTGGGGGCGGCAGCAACGGCAACTCCGGAACGGGAACCACCACGACCGGCACGGGAACTACGACGGGCACGACGACTGGAACCAACACGGGAACACAGCCTTCTCTGACTATAAGTACGACCACAAAGTCAGGTCTGACGGTTTCGCTGACGGAAGCCAGCAGCACGGTTGCGGTCAACGGCACTTTGGTCTACACGCTCACGCTGAAAAATAACACTGCTGCTCCCATTACAATCAATGCGACCAGCACGTCTCCCACTGCGCCCGCGGCTGGACTGATTATCCGAAATGCTTCAAATTCACCCACGTTTGAACCGCTTCCGGGTACGCCTCCACTTGGAACCGCGTCGCTTGCCGCTGGTCAATCGCTGACAACCACTGTCACTGCCTCCGGTTTCGCTGCCGCTGGGGTCTATTCCGCGACAGCTACTTTCTCTGATATTATCCCAACACCTGCAAGTGTCGGCCCGCTGACTGTGACGGCGCAGTAGACCTACCGCACCGCTTCGCTGTGGTCCTCCCTAAAGGGAAGATAAGGAACAGAGGGCTTCACTTCACAGTCCTATCGTTATCGTCCTTGTCTTCCCTTTAGGGAGGACCCTGCGAAGCAAGGTGGTAGGTCATCTCGCGGGCCGCTCCCATTTCGTCTCAGGAGCGCCTGCCCGGTGATTGACTAAACGTGCCAGCACAAAAAGATGATCGCTGAGGCGGTTCAAATAACGCCCGACTTCCGGGTTGATCGCCTCGGCGGATTCGAGTGTCACCAGATGCCGTTCCGCCCGGCGGCAGACGGCCCTGGCTCCATGCAGGGCCGCGCCGCCTGCTGACCCGCCCGGCAGGATGAAATGACGCAGCGGCTCCAGTTCTTCCTCAAAGCGATCGATCTCCAGTTCAAGCTGTGCTGTTTCTTCGGGCCGGACACGCGGCACAGTTTCGCCTTGCTCTAATGGTGTCGCGAGGTCGGCCCCGACTTCAAATAGTTCGCCTTGAATACGCGTCAAGATGGTCCTTGTTTCGGTATCGTCGATGACTGTGATCGCAAGCCCGAGTGATGCGTTGCATTCGTCCACCGTGCCATAAGTTTCCACGCGAATGACATCTTTTGACACCCGCTGACCGCCGTATAAACTCGTTTCGCCGCTGTCTCCGGTCTTGGTATAAATCTTCATGAGGAGAGTATACCGCGCTCCACCGGGTATAATTAGGTCTATGGAAGAATTTGATGTGGCAGTGATCGGGGCGGGGTCGGCGGGGCCGAAGGCGGCGCGGACGGCGGCGCAGATGGGCGCGAAAGTCGCGATCTTTGAAGAATCTCTGATCGGTGGGGAATGCCTGTATACGGGCTGCGTACCGTCGAAAGCGCTGATCCATTCTGCCACGCTTTGGACTCGAATGCAGCGGGCGTCCGAGTTTGGTCTGCCTGCCTATACAGGGGCATTGCCGGATTTTGGGGAGGTCATGCGCCATGCACACCGGACTATTGAAAAAGTCGGCGGCGGCAGTGCGGTCGACAGCTTTACACGCCAGGGCATCAGTACCATTTGCGAACGTGTCCATTTTATCGATCCGCACACGGTCGAGACAACCAAAACTCAGACACGCTATTCGGCCAAACAATTTATTCTCTGCACAGGCTCACTGCCAAGCATTCCGCCGATTCCGGGCCTGGAAGAAGCAGGCTATGCGACCAACCGGGATGTCTTTGATTGGACGACGCTGCCGAAGCGGATCGTCGTGCTGGGCGGCGGTGCTATCGGCTGCGAATTGGGACAGGTCTTCCGTCGCTTCGGCGCGGCAGTGACGATTCTCCATAACGGTGCCCGGATTTTGGCCCGTGACGATGCCGATGCCGCGATGGTTTTGCAAGAGCAGCTTACTGCGGAAGGCGTCCGCATTGTCACGAATGCCCAGTCGGAAAAAGTGACTCTACGCGGCAGTGAAAAAGTCTTCCATCTGGTGAATGGCGAAGAAATCGTCTGTGACGCTATCTTGGTCGCTGCCGGGCGCAAAAGCAATGTCGGCAGCCTTAACTTGGAAGCGGCAGGTGTCGACTGCGAAAAAGATGCCCGGCTGAAGACAAACGCGCATTTGCAAACCAATGTCCCGCATATCTGGGCGGCAGGCGACGTGACATCCGAGTACAAGTTCACCCATGTAGCGTCGTATGAAGGCGCGATTGCCGCGTCTAACGCTGTTTCTGCCCTGCACGGCGAAGACCCCTGCTGCCCTGCCGATTATCATGTTATTCCGCGCGTCACTTATACCGACCCGGAAGTCGCGAGTGTCGGACTTTCCCCAGCGCTGGCCCGGCTCAGCCACCCGGAAGACGCACTCGACATTGCCCGGTTCCCTTTCGCGCATCTCGATAAAGCGATCATCACGGGCGAGACTAAAGGGTTTGTCCAGATCGTCTCCCTGCGCGAAGGCGGTACGATTTTAGGCGCACAGATCGCCGGAGCGTCGGCAGGGGGCCTGATCAACGAAATCTGCCTTGCCATGCGGGGCCGCCTGACTGTCGCCGACATCGCTTTGACCATGCACGCCTACCCGACTCTGCCCGAAGCGGTTGAAGCGGCCGCGCTTTCCAGCAGCAATGCACCGCTTTCGCCCTGCCTCGATTCTTATATCGCCCGCGAACAAGCCGCTCAGTAATTTTTTAGGAGAACACCAATTTCTATGGCAAGCCGCATCACGATCTATGGCAATCCCGTTCAGCCCGATGTCCGCCGCCTCAAGCGCGAGATGAATGTTTTGACACTGGAATACGGCATCACCGATCCACGCAAAGACACCCGCGCCGCCAGCCGTCTTCAGACTGAGCTTGGCGGCGACACTCTCCCGCTGCCTATTGTCGAAGTCCAGCGCGGCGACGATCAAGGCAGCGTCTATCTCTCCAATCCCGACGAGCCGACCCTGCGCCAATGCCTCCACTCCGAAGGCATTCTCTCAGTCACTTCATACTGGGTGTAGTTAAAGTCGGAACCGGCACTGGAAGTGCCGGTCTATTGTTGAATGAAAGTCGC
>JBPBQB010000238.1:0-4410 GCA_050954545.1 Janthinobacterium lividum
TGGGACTGCCAATCTGTTTTCAGCGTGGATGTCTTGTGCGGGTCCGTTTCGATATAAACGGCTCGGACATCGTCACTGGTCAGCCGGGCATAATTGAGGGCCTCTAAAATGCCCCGGTGCATCCGGGGGACAAGTACCAGAACGGTGTTGTGTGACGGCCTGGTCGGAACAGCCGCATCCAATGCCAGTTCCTGCCCGATCTCCTGGTAATGCCGGCTGATTCGCAGAAAAAGCACCACCATCAGCGGCACCAGGATCAGCACGATCCAAACTCCGTAATGCGGTGCGTAACGCCCCACAGTGAACCCGATTTTGCCTCCATTGTCAAACTTGGAAACGGCGATGATCACGACCACAATTCCTGTTGCCACTGCGCCGAGCGCATTGAAGAACAGGGAAGCCTGCCAGCCTTTAGTGCGAACCCGCAGCCAGCGGCGAACCATTCCGGTCTGTGCCAGCGTAAATCCGATAAAAACGCCGATTGCATACATCGGAAGCAGGGCATCTACCAAACCATGGAAGATCACGATCAGTACGCTCGCAACCACCGCAAGAATGACGATCCCATTGGAATAAGAAAGCCGGTCGCCGATATTCGCGAGCTGCCGGGGCAGAAAACTGTCCCGCGCCATCATTGATGCTAATTGTGGAAAGCCCGCGAACGCTGTGTTTGCTGCCAGCAGCAGCACAATCGCGGTGGAGATCTGGACGACATAGAACATCCAGTGGAAGGCCGGCGGCCAGGCCCGGTCCGCGACAATACTAACGACACTTTGATAGCCGGGCTTGCTGGCATCCATCACCGGGCTGCCAAGTCCATCGGCGACATAAGTCAGTCCGGCAAACATAACGACCGCCAAACCGCTCATGATATACATGGTCAGCACTGCGTTTTTGTCTGAAGGCTTCTGGAAAATAGGAACGGTGCTGGAGATGGCTTCCATGCCGGTCAGGGCCGCGCAGCCTTGGGAAAACGCCTGTAGTATCAGGATTATTCCGACCGCCTGTAGCCCCGATTGTGCTCCTTTGAGCGCATTGGTATGGGCTTCCTGAAGTGTGTTTTGGGCGTAGGCTGGGTGTGTGGACATTGTGATCAGCCCGGCAATTACGGTGGCGACAATCGCTCCGATAAAGACATAAGTCGGGATAGCAAAAAGGGCCCCAGCCTCGCGCAGCCCACGCAGGTTCGCCAGTGTCAGCGCCAAAATAGAGACCAAACAAAGTGCGACAATATGCTCTTGAAGAAAGATTCCCGCCGGGTTGCCCGCAAACATGGCGATCAGCGCAGCGATCCCTGCCGCGACGGAGACTGCCACTGTCAGCAGGTAATCCACCATCAAAGATGCTCCTGCGACCAGCGAGGGCACGACGCCGAGATTGTCACGCGAAACCGGATAAGCACCGCCGCCTTCGGGATACGCGTAGATGACCTGAATGTAGGACAGCGTCACGACAATCAGCAATGCACAGATTGCAAGCGCGATCGGAACCGCAAAATGGAAAGCCCCGGTGCCGGTCTTCGCCAGGATCAGAATCCCCAAAATCGCTTCAGTCGCGTAGGCATTCGATGACAGAGCATTCGATGACAAGATCGGGAGTGCCAGAAAGTTCGGCAGCTTCTGCTCATCCGCGCGAGACGTCGGCAGAGGTCGTCCGAAAAAGACGTGCCGCAGTCGTCCTAAAGCACTATCGTACTGATGAGGCGGAGGCAGGAGTGTCGGTTCAGCAGGCAGCGCCGCAGCGCCGTTCTTCGTCGGAGCGGAGATGGACATTGGAAAACTTTCAATCCGCATGGTGGCGGGGTGGTGGGATAAATCAGTCTGCCGTTATTGTACCCAACCCACATGCTAAGTTTATGCGGCGTGTGCTATAATTTATCTAAACGGCGACGCTGCTAAATGCACCAACTCTCATCTCACAACACCATGCAAAAACCGTATTACCCAATCTTCTGCGTGCTGCTTGCCTGCGCTGCGCCAAGCTATGCACAGGCTCCCGCCGCTGACTTAGTCACTGCCAAATCCCCTGCCATGTTCCCGTTTGTGCTGCCGTGGGATGATGCGACGCCCGGCACGGCCACAGACGTTTCGTTCCTGAACGCCAAGCCTGCCGGTATTCATGGTTACATTGTCGCCAAACAAGGCCATTTTATCGAAAAGAATACCGGGCAGCGGATACGCTTTCTCGGTGCAAACTTTGCCGGAAAAGACGCGTTTCCCAGCCATGCGGACGCCGAAAAAGTGGCGGCACGTGTCGCCAAGCTCGGCATCAATCTGGTCCGCCTGCACCACATGGATAATGTGGATTGGGGCCAGGATGCCAGCATCTGGAACTATGCCTACAAAGACCGGCAGCATATCAGCGCGGTTCAGCTTGATAAGCTGGACTATCTGGTTGCCCAGTTCAAGAAGAATGGCGTTTATGTCAACATCAACCTGCACGTCAGTCGCCAGTTTTCTGAAGTGGATGGGTTCCCACCGAGTGTCAGCCAAATTCCGTTCAGCTTTGATAAGCGCGTCGATGAATTCGACCGACGTATGATACTTTTGCAGAAGAACTACGCCCATGACCTGCTTACCCATGTCAACCCCTATACCCATCTCTCCTATGCCGCTGACCCGGCGGTCGCCGTGGTCGAGATCAACAACGAAAACTCACTTGTCGGTGATCCCTGGGCGACTTCCGGGGACGGCTTAGACACACTGCCGGAGCCGTTCCGGGGTGAGCTTGTCGGCTTCTGGAACGACTGGCTCCTAAAGAAGTACGGCACAGATACCAAAGTGCAGGCTGCTTGGACAGCAGGGATAACACCGGATGGCACCTACCTGCTGTCTCCGTCATCGCCCTGGTCTCTTGAGCATCAAGGCACATCGCAAGCGGAAATTCAGCCTCCTACAGGGGAAATTGCTTCTTCCATAGGCAGTGTCTCGGTCGTGACGGCAATCACCCAAACTGATGGCACGGCCTGGCATGTGCAGGTGCATCAAACGGGACTTGATCTGCACAACGATACAACGTACACCGTGACGTTTCGGGCTAAAGCCGATAAAGACCGTATTCTGCCTGTTGGCGCGAGTTTAGATCAAGACGATTGGCGTAATCTCGGGTTAGACGCAAACGCGGCCTTGACGACTGACTGGAAGCCGTTTTCTTATGTCTTCACCGCCCATGACACGGTGCCGAGCCACGCCCGCCTCGCTTTCACGCTGGGCGGACAGACGGGGACCGTATGGATAGACAATCTGCAAATCCGGCCCGGTGCCGACGGCGCAGGACTCCAGCCCGGTCAATCGCTGACTACGAAATCCGTAGACATTCCGACTTCGGATCTCAAATCCCAGCATGACGATTGGATCGCGTTCCTTGCCGATACGGAGCGTGGATACGCCGACGAGATGCGCGGCTATTTGAAAGACACGCTCAAAGTCCATGCCAATATCATCTGCTCTCAGATTTCGTGGGGCGGCTTGACCGGGCTGAACCGTGAGGCGAACATGGATTTTGCCGACAACCATGCCTACTGGCAGCATCCCAGCTTCCCGCATAAACAGTGGGACCCGAACGACTGGAATATCCCCAATACCCCGATGGTCGCTGATTTAGCCGACGGCAAACCCGGTACACTGCGCGATTTAGCTGAGTACCGGGTGGCAGGCAAGCCCTACACCATTTCCGAGTACAACCATCCTGCGCCCAACGATTACCGGGCCGAGACTCTGCCTGAGCTTGCGACATTCGCGGCCTTTCAAGACTGGGACGCCATCTACTTATTCGACTACGGCGCTTATGGGACAGGCGCATCGAACGACAAGATCAACAATTACTTCGGCATCGGCAGCGACCCCGCGAAAGCCGCCTTCCTGCCCGCCGCCGCCATGATCTTCCGCGCAGGTGAGCTGCCAAAAGCAACTTCAAAGCATATTTTTACTCTGCAATCAGAACAGATCGTTTCTAAGGGGACGGCTGCTGCCGTGTGGCACCAGACAGGGGTACCTCTCAGCTACCTCGAAGCAATCGCGTTGCCTCGGCCGGGGCCAAACCCGGATGGTCTGATGATCGCTGATGGACGAAAACGGGAAGTCCTTGCAGTGTCCAAAACACCTGCCGGTGCTTTGTACACTGCCGATAGTCCTACAGCCCAGTCGGTCGTGGGTTATGTCGGTGGGCAGACAGTGACACTGGGAACCAGTACTCTAGTATTCCCAGCCTTCGGCAACAACTTTGCGTCGGTGACTTTGACGGCGATGGATCAGAAGCCGACAGCACAGTCGCAAAAGCTGCTGCTGACACTTGTCGGCAAAGTGGAAAATCAGGAAATGGGGTGGAACGCGAATCGAACCAGTGTCGGCAATCAATGGGGGCACGGGCCAACTATTGCCGAGGGCATTCCGGCGACTGTCACGCTGAAAA
>JBPBQB010000186.1:0-4374 GCA_050954545.1 Janthinobacterium lividum
TCAGTGGGTTTCCTTTGTGATCCGTGCGTCGCCGTTCTTGCTGGCGTTGATTGCTTTAGGACCATTGTAAGGCCAGGCAACCATTCTGTCAAGCGTTTTTGAGCAGTGCTAAAAACTATTTTTATGACATGTCGCCGCTTTTGAATGAGCGGGATGCGCTTAGAAGCCAGCAGCCGAAGAAGAGTGTTTTGGGATGGTCTTTGGCCCTGATGGTCCAACAAATTCAGAGAGCTGCCTGCAGGCGCGGCGGCGTATGCGCCATCTCCTGGGTCAGATGGGCGGCGCGGGCGGGCGGCAGACCTGCCAGCACTTTCCCGGCTTTTTTCTCGTCCATCGTCATCAGGGCGCTGATGACATCCGGGTCAGGCAGCCTGCCGAAGATCTGCAAAAGATCGTCGGGAGACATGGCAGTGTAGATCGCACTGAGCTTGCCGGCTGTGTCTGGAACGGGTGCAGAGTTCGCGGCTATCGGCGCAGTCGCTGCCGCCTGCTTTTGGGCCTCGAAATCAGCCTGGTCTTTGGCAAGCTGCGCTTTGCCGTCGGCAAGCTGCTTTTGCTGCGTGTTCAGCGCTTCCTGTTCCGGGCTGACTACTGCCGGGGTATTTTTTGTTTTGCTTGCCAGCATCGGCTTCTTCGCTTTCGCGAGATGGAGCGAGATCAAGGTTTTCGCCAGCCCCGGCGACTTGTCCGCCATCTTCTGCGCCGGAATGATACCGAAGAAGGCCAGGCCGTAGGCGACGCCCAGGAGGGCGATCAGACCAAGAAAAGGAATTGCGATTTTCATGAATTAGAAGCCTATTTTCCCATTGCTGCCCGGACGCGATGGATGTAGTTCTGGGTCTCGGTGAACGGCGGGACGCCGCCGTACTTGCGGACATTCCCCGGCCCGGCATTGTAACCCGCCAGCGCTAAGTCGACATCTCCATGGTACTGGGTCAGCAGGCCCGAGAGCTGCTTGGTGCCTGCGGCGATGTTCTGCTCCGGGTCGAATGGGTCGGAAATCCCGGCTTCTTTGACATTGTCCGGCATGAGCTGCATGAGGCCCATTGCACCGGCAGACGACACCGAGCGCGGATTGCCGCCGGATTCGGTCTGGATGACGGCTTTGACTAAACTCGGCTCCAGGTTATTCTGGACCGCGTATTTCTGGATCAATGTCTCATAATCGCCGGACGAAGCCGTGGAAATCGGCACGACATCCGATGCGCCCGGCGCGACCGGCAGAACAGGCAGCGGCCCTAAAGAAGCCGCTGGAACCGCGACCCCCGCCGGCCCGCTCGGAAGCGTAGTCGGTCCGCCCGCCTGCACCGCGCTGAGTGTCTTCGCAAATGTCGGCGCTTCCGGGGCCGTGGGCGTCTGAGCATCCGGCTGGCTGAGCGACGCGATCCGCTGCTGTATCTGGCTAATTCGGGCGGTGATGCTGCTGATTTCGTCCATCATAATCGTGACTGCTTTCTTTGGATTAACCTTCGTGAGAGCGCTGCTGGAAATTGAAGCGCGTCGTCGCCAGCTCATCCATGACTGACTGCTCGGCTCGCTGGGCACTCATCTTATGGGCCAGTTTGTGACGGTCATGGACCTTGACCAGTGCTTCTTTGTCCTGGGAAGTACTGACCATGTGCAGCTTATGGGCCTCGCAGGTGGAAGTCAGAGTACGGACATCCATTTCCTGCTCGGCGAGTGACTGAGCGATAATCAGCATGTAGTCCTGATAAAGCTGGGTCTCGAAGGCATCAAAAGCACCCGCACGTCGCCGGCAGAGCTCGTCGAGCAGGGCCTGACGGACTTCCCGCATTTCGCTGAGCAGGCGCTCTGCCTGAAACAGAGCGGTCTGAGATTCGGCAAAAGTCTGCTGCGCGAGTGTTTCCCGCCGCTTTCGCTGTTCCAAAACTGCCTGCAGCCGAAATTTAAAGTGCGTCATCCGTAAATAGTTCCTTTAACGCTTCTACTGTATTATCCATGGTCGCTTCTTCGTGGACACCCTGGCGCAGAAACGCCCGGACCGGATCGATCAGCCGCCGTGCGGCATCGATGCGCGGGTTACTGCCTTCGGCATACGCTCCAATGTTGATCAAATCTTCGGCCTCTTTGAACGTCGCCAGTGTCTCGCGCAGATGAGTCGCCGCTGCCCGCTGCTCGCCAGATGTCACTTGAGACATGACACGCGAAACGCTGCGTCCGACCTCGATGGCCGGGTAATGCCCCCGTGCCGCGAGATCCCGCGAAAGCCAGATGTGACCGTCTAAGATTCCCCGAACCGTGTCCGCGATCGGCTCGTTTTCGTCATCGCCTTCCACCAGCACTGTGTACAGCGCCGTGATCGTTCCTTTGTCGCTGGTGCCCGAGCGCTCCAAAATCTTCGGCAGCAGGGCAAAGACGCTGGGCGGATACCCCCGAGTCGCTGGCGGCTCCCCGACCGCGAGACCGACTTCGCGCTGGGCCATGGCAAGGCGTGTCACCGAGTCCATCATCAAAAGAACATCTTTGCCCTGGTCCCGGAAGTACTCGGCAATCGCTGTCGCGACCAGTGGGGCTTTGAGACGCACGAGAGGCGGCTTATCACCCGTGGCGATGACCAGCACGGAGCGCTTGCGGCCTTCTTCGCCGAGGTCGTTCTCGATAAACTCGCGCACTTCCCGGCCCCGCTCCCCGACCAGACAAATGACATTGACATCGGCAGTCGTGTTCCGGGCGATCATGCCGAGTATGGTGCTTTTACCGACACCCGACCCGGCAAAAATGCCCATGCGCTGGCCTTTGCCGACTGTCAGCAGGCCGTCGATAGCCCGGATACCGAGGCTGACCGGCTCCGTGATCCGGCGCCGGGTCATCGCATCCGGCGGCGCTGCGTTGATCGGATACTGCTTCGCGCCAAGTCCCGCCACCGGCCCAAGTCCGTCGGCTGGGGCTCCGAGGCCATCTAGAACGCGCCCCAGCAGAAAATCTCCGGCGATGACCTGCTGCATATCCCCGGTCGCGACCACTTCGGAGCCCGGTTTGATACCGGTCATCTCGCCGAGCGGCATCAGCAGGACACGGTTCGACTTGAACCCAACTACTTCTGCTTTGACGGTCGGTGAATTGCGTCCGGCATGGCGTATCTCGCAGACTTCCCCGATCTGCGCCGCCGGGCCGATACTTTCCACGACCAGCCCAATCACCTGTGTGACAAGGCCGTTGGCCCGAACGGTGTCCAGACGCTGAACGACGGAGCGATATTTCGTGAGGTCGACTGAAGGCCCCCCGGCCCCCAATTCTGGGGGAGCTAGATTACTCATTTTCGCTTATCCCTAACGCCCGTGCGACTTCGGCGATCTGGGTTTCGATCTTGGCATCGATTGTTCCGGCATTGGTTTCGATGACGCAGCCGCCGTCACCGACCCGCCGGTCTTCGACTATCTCGATAAAGCGCAGGCCGTCGACGATTTCCATCAAGTCCTCCCGCGCTTCTTTGACACGCGGCGCATCGACCACGGAGACGCGCACCCGGACATTTTCTTTGTCGGTGATCCGCCGCAGAGCATTGGCGATCACGGCATGAACGACTGCCGGGTTTTGGGTAACCTCGGTCTTGATGACCTGACGGGCGATGTCCAGGGTCAGCGCGACCATTTCACTTTCCTGACTCAGCCAGAGCGCTTCGCGGGCCGTCGCAATATCGGCGGCAATCGCGTCCAATTCTGCCCGCAGTGCGTCCTGACGGACCGCCCAGTCCGCCCGCATCTCGGTTTCCACAGCGGCACGGGCTTCCACTTTGCCTGAATGAAAGCCTTCCTGCCAGGCTGCTTCGCGCAGGGCTTCCGCCTGTGTCCGGGCGTCATCAAGCAGCTCGGCGGCTTCTGACCGGGCAGAGGTCAGCACCAATTCAGCATCTGCCATCAGGTCCGCCAGGTCAGGAGCAGGCTCTGCCTCTTCCGCGTCTTCCGAGAAGCGCGGCAGAGGTTCCGTCAGTGGCTCGAGTGTATTCATCCAGGAAGTCATAATCAACAGCTCATAGAAAAGGAAACGCGGAGCAGAACCTCACCCGGTCGCTCCGCGCCCACCCTCTCCTTAACAAGGAGAGGGGCGGAACGAAGTTCCGGGGTGAGGTTTATCCAAATCTTTACGCGATCATCTCTTCGCCGCCGCCGCGGGCCACAATGATCTCGCCGGCATCTTCCAGTTTGCGGATAATGCTGACAATCCGCTGCTGGCTTTCTTCGACCGATTTGAGGCGTACCGGTCCCATGAACTCCATCTCTTCTTTCATCATCGCCGCCGCCCGCTCGGACATGTTCTTGAAGATACGCACCTGCGTGTTCTCGCCGACACCCTTGAGGGCGACCGCAAGCTCTTTGGTGTCCACTTCTTTCAAAACAAGCTGGATCGCCCGGT
>JBPBQB010000231.1:0-4344 GCA_050954545.1 Janthinobacterium lividum
CTGGAACAGCCTTATATCCGTGAGCCGAAGCAGACTGTCGCCCAGCTCATCAAGGGCAAAGCCGACATCAAGCGGTTTGTGCGCTTTGAGATCGGTGAGGCGTCTTAGTTGATGGAAACATCTTCTCCTAAATGGTCCCGTGTGCTGCTCAAGCTCTCCGGCGAAGCGTTCGCCGGAGACGGCAGCCATGGGGTCATCGACTACGAGGCCGTCGCCAAGATCGCCGGTGAAGTCGCACGCTTGCAGCAAAGCGGCGTTCAGACTGCCATCGTCATCGGCGGCGGCAACGTCATGCGCGGTCAGTTTGCCGAAAAAGCGGGCATGAAGCGTGTCACGGCAGACCATATCGGAATGCTCGGCACCGTCGTCAATGGCCTCGCGCTTCAGGACTCGCTTGAGCGCCAGGGCATTGATACGCGCGTTCAGACTGCTATGCCGATCCAGACCGTCGCCGAGCCGTACATCAACCGCCGTGCGCTGCGTCATCTGGAAAAAGGCCGCGTCGTGATCTTAGCAGGCGGCACCGGAAACCCATTCTTCACCACCGATACTGCGGCTGCACTGAGGGCAACCGAAGTCCGAGCCGAAGCGATCTTGATGGCGAAGAACGGCACCGATGGTGTTTACGACAAAGACCCACGCGAGTTTTCAGACGCCGTCAAGTTCGACCGCATCTCATTCGCTGATGCTATCAACCGCCGCCTGAAAGTCATGGACCTGACCGCGATGGCGTTCTGCATGGAAAACAACATTCCTATTGTGGTCTTCGACATCAACGTCCCCGGCAATATCCAGCGCGTCGCTGACGGAGCCTCTATTGGAACGCTTGTCTCTAAAGATGCGTAATCAGTAGATAAAGAAGGCAGGGAAGCCGAATGATCAGATGTTACCGTGGAGTTGCTAAAGGCAACTTGCATTACTCGGATGCGCTTCAAGGTATTGCTAGACCGATTGGTGGTTCAGCTTCGGTGGATGATCACTGCTTTGGTGACACTGAGAGTAAATATACGTCCTGGACCACACGCCGTTCAGTTGCTGTCGAGAAGGCACTGGATACTAAGCTGGGCGGGCGTGGTGTCGTCTTGACTAAAGATTTTTCCGAGGCAGAGCTGATCTCGTCCCCTGACTTTTATGACGAGGCAGAAGTTTTAGTGGTGGGTGTTGTCACGGATGCGTCCGTAGAATGGGTGCCTTAACATGAAATCAAGCCAGGAAATCGAACGACTGCTCTCCTGTTCAGTTCAGCAGGGTATGCTGGAACCGGAATGGATTGCTTCACTTGCCGATGCAGTAGAAGAACACGAAACTACCCGTGCGATTCCTCTCCAACAACTTCGAGGTATTTATCGTGTTAGGGCGAAAATCAACAAGAACAACGGCAGCCCTATTACTGGTTTCGATGAACTTCTTCGTCAAATGGATGCAATGGATGACGAACCAATTTGTATTTCAAGCTTTTTGACATCTGCCGGCAGGTTCATTGCTTTTACAGATGCAACAGCTTCAAAGTTAGTTGGTATACTTTTCACTCCCACTGATAAGATTGCGCCGATCCGTACATTTCATAACGCGCAGTCAGCGTAATTCAACCTAACGATTTCGAGGAATATAACTAATGAGTTTAGCCGATCTTACCAAAGATGCCGAGCAGAAGATGAAGAAGACCGTAGACGCGACGCAGCATGATTTTTCTACGATCCGCACGGGTCGGGCGACGCCGACTCTGGTCGACGGCATCTCCGTGGACTATTTCGGGACGCCGACGCCGCTGACCCAGCTTGCTGGCATCAGCGTTCCCGACTCGCGTCAGCTTTTGATTACTCCTTATGACCGGAGCATGACGGCTGCGATTGAGAAAGCTATCAAGAACTCGGATTTGAACATCAATCCGGTCAACGATGGGGTCGCAGTTCGCCTGACAATCCCGCCGCTGACGGAAGAGCGGCGCAAAGAGTTTGTCAAGATTTTGAACAAGAAATCGGAAGAAGGCCGGGTCTCGATCCGCAATATCCGGCGCGACATCAATGACCAGTTCAAAGCTCTGGTCAAGAAGAGCGAAGCCTCCGAGGATGAGTCCAAGCGTGCTCAGGATGGCCTTCAAAAGCTGACAGACCGCTATATTATCGAGATCGACCGCATTACCAAAGCCAAAGAAGCTGAACTGCTTGAAGTCTGATACAGCCTCAACTAATCCGGCAGCGATAGAGCAGCTAAAAGCACGTCTTGACCCGGCGCGTATCCCCGCCCATGTTGCGATCATCATGGACGGCAACGGGCGATGGGCGCATACGCAGGGTCAGGACCGGCTGTTCGGACACTGGCAGGGGTACCGAGCGCTGAAAGAGATCGTCTCAGCGGCAGATGATCTCGGCATACAGACTCTGACGGTCTTCGGCTTTTCGACTGAGAACTGGCGTCGGCCTGAAGCGGAAGTCGATGGTCTGATGGAGCTGATGCAGGCGGCTATGCAGGCAGAGATCGAAGAGCTGATTCAGAACAAAGTTCATATCCGTGTCACGGGACGCCTTTATGAGCTTCCGGACTCCCTGCGTGAGACATTCGAAAATGCCATGCGCCGGACTGCGGATTTTGCCGGCATGACTTTTAATCTCGCCATCAATTACGGCGGGAGGGCAGAGATCGCGGATGCGGCACGGGCACTCGCCGAAGCCGTCCAGCGGGGTGAGCTTCGTCCTGATGAGATCACCGAAGAGAAATTGTCCGCGCATATGTACGCGCCGAGCCTGCCCGATCCTGATCTGCTGATTCGCACGGCGGGTGAGATGCGGATCTCCAATTTCCTGCTCTGGGGCATTGCCTACTCGGAGATTTGGGTAACTCCAACCCTCTGGCCGGACTTTACGCCGACATTGTTAGTCGATGCGCTGGAAGACTATGGACGCCGGGTACGCAAGTTCGGTGCGGTAGCGAATTAGTGAAACGCATTGTCATTTTAGGCTCAACCGGAAGTATCGGAACGCAGACGCTGGATACAGTTCGGCGCCTTCCCGATCATCTGCGTGTTGTCGGGCTTTCCGCGTATCGCAACGAGACTTTACTGCGCGAACAGGCGGCGCACTTCGATGTTCCCTCAAGCCATCTGGAACTAGGCGACGAAGCAGATTTGGTTCGATTGGCAACACTGCCTGATGCAGATGTGGTAGTCGTTTCTGTTGCCGGAGCAGTTGGCACTGCCGCCACGATTGCTGCGCTGGAAGCGGGTAAAGATGTCGCCCTGGCGACTAAAGAAGTTCTGGTCGCAGCGGGAGAGATCGTCACGGCGGCAGCCCGCAAGAGCGGAGCGCGAATCCTGCCGATTGATAGTGAGCATTCCGCGATCTTCCAGTGCCTGCAAGGCCAGAAGCCCGAATATGTTCGCAAGCTGTGGCTGACTGCTTCGGGTGGCCCGTTTCGAGAGTGGTCGTCAGAGCGTATTGCAGCCGCGACTGTCAGTGACGCGCTGAACCATCCGACGTGGCCGTCCATGGGCCGCAAGATCACGATTGACAGCGCGACCCTGATGAACAAAGCTCTGGAGATGATCGAAGCCCGGTGGCTGTTTGACGTTCCGATTGACCGGGTCGGTGTCGTGGTCCACCCGCAGAGTGTCGTTCACTCACTGGTAGAGCTTGTCGACGGATCGTTCTTGGCTCAGCTTGGCCTGCCGGATATGCGGGTTCCGATTGAGTATGCCCTGCTGTATCCTGACCGGGCGGACATGGGCATTGACCGGTTCGATCTGCTGGCACAAACGACGTCGCTGACATTTGAAGCGCCCGACGAGTCGCGCTTCCCAAGTTTGGGACTGGCCCGCAGGGCCGCAGAAGCGGGTGGCACGCTGCCTGCCGTGATGAACGGCGCAAACGAAGCCGCCGTCGCGCTCTTTTTGGATGGCCGCATCCCGTTTCGGATGATCATTATGCTTGTGGCACGGGTCATGGATGACTACGACGCACAGGAATCGCCGACCCTCGCGCAGATTACGGCGGCAGACCGATGGGCGCGGAACATCGCCGAGCACTTCATTTAAGGAGCCTTTCCAGTGGTACTATGGGCTAATATCCAGCAGACGGTGACGCTGCTGATCATTTTAAGCATTCTCGTGGTCGCCCATGAATGGGGCCATTTTATCGTCGCCCGCCTCTGCGGCATCCGCGTTGATGACTTCAGCATCGGCTTCGGCAAGCGGCTGTTTCGGATCGGGAAGCGCGGGGACACGGAATACAACGTCCGTATGCTGCCGCTAGGCGGGTTCGTCAAGATCGCTGGTATGGAGCCTGATGAAGCGCCTTTAATTAACGCCAAAGAAAAAGTTCTCGGCAAAGAAGTAGACTCTGACCCGGA
>JBPBQB010000041.1:0-4324 GCA_050954545.1 Janthinobacterium lividum
GCCGTCAATATCCAGCGGTCGCCGCTCGGGGGGCGTAATGGCGAATATTTCAGTGAAGACCCGTATCTTGCCGGACAGCTTGGCGTCGGCTACATCCTCGGCATGCAGAGCACCGGCTGCGGGGCCTGTTTGAAGCATTTCGCCTGCAACAACGAAGAAGTGGATCGGGGATTTGTGAACGTGCATGTGGACGAGCGCACGCTGCGCGAGATCTACCTGCCGGCTTTTGAAATCGGTGTCAAAGAGGGGCACGCCTGGACAGTCATGTCGAGCTACAACCAGGTCAACGGGCATCACTCGTCGGCAAACACTTACCTGCTGACAGACGTGCTCAAAAAAGGCTGGGGATATGACGGCATGGTCATGTCCGACTGGGGCGGCGTCCACGAGACGGTCGGCGTGATCAATGCAGGCAACGATCTCGAAATGCCGGGGCCGGGGCTGCTCTCGCATGACAGAGTCGCACGCGCTTTGCAGCATGGACAGATCACCCAGGAAACCATCGACGAAAATGTCCGGCGTATCCTGCGAACGGTCATCCGGGCCGGCATGCTGGATAGCCCGCATGTCCCGGACCATGCCGTTGTCAACTCCCCGGAGCATCAGCGGCTGACCTTCGAGGCCGCTTCCAAGGGCATTGTCCTCCTGAAGAACGAAGGCGGAATCCTGCCGCTGAGCGTGGCCCGCCTCCACTCGATAGCCGTCATCGGCGCGGGAGCGACCGACATGCAGCTTGGCGCGGGCGGCAGCCCCAGTGTCCAGCCCTTTTACTCAATCCAGCCCCTGGACGGTATCAAAAAGCGAGTGGGAACGGCAGTCATCGTCAATTATTCTCGGGGCACGGAACAGGGAGAGCCGATCCCGGCGTCGGTGTTCACGCCCGCCGCCGGCACCGGGCCGGGTTTGAAAGGCGAGTATTTCACCAATCGGAACCTGACGGGCACGCCGGCGCATGTCCGCGTGGACCCGCAGATCCAGGGCGACTGGGACACGGCTTTTCCCTTCCCAGACATGGCCCGGACAGAATTCAGTGTCCGCTGGACCGGCAAGCTGACCGCACCGGCGACGGGGCGTTACACGCTGGCGCTTTCGGCAGATGACGGCTGCCGCTTGTTTCTCGACGGCAAGCAGCTAATCGACCACTGGTTTGAGAGCGGCGGCACCACCCAGGCGGTGGAAGTGCCGCTGGAAGCAGGCCACTCTTATGACCTGCGTGTCGAGTATTTCCAGGCTGCGGGCGAGTCCTATGCCCGGCTCAACTGGACTGTTCCAGGGAAACCCCGGTACGCAGAAGCAATCAGTGCCGCCGCGAAATCCGATGTCGCCATTGTCTGCGTGACGACGTCCGGCACCGAAACCGAAGGCACCGACCGGCCTTCGATGGCTCTGCCGAACGACCAGGATGCGCTTATCAGAGCCGTCGCCGCCGTCAACAAAAGAACGATTGTCGTTCTAAACAACGGGACTCCCTGCCTCCTGACCAATTGGCTCAGCCAAGTGCCCGGACTTGTCGAAGCCTGGTTTCCCGGCCAGGAAGGGGGCAGTGCGCTTGCCGCAGTCCTCTTCGGCGACATCAACCCATCCGGCAAGCTTCCCACGACGCTTGGCGCGGCGCGGGAAGACTACCCGGACTACGGCAACTTTCCCGGTGTCAAAGGCCAAGTCACCTATGCTGAGGGCATCTATGTCGGTTACCGGCACTTTGATAAGAAGAAGATCGCCCCGCTGTTCCCGTTCGGCTACGGGCTTTCCTATACGACGTTCAAGTACGGGCCGATGCACCTGTCAAAACCGACACTTTCGCCCTCGGGAACGATGACGGCCAGCCTGAATGTCACCAACACGGGCCGGCGGGCCGGTGCGGAAGTGGTCGAGCTGTATGTCCATGACCGGAGTCCGAAGATCGACAAGCCGGTCCGCGAGCTCAAAGGCTTCCAAAAAGTGATGCTGCTGCCGGGTCAGACCAAAGCCGTATCCTTTACGCTTGTCCCCCAAGCTTTCGCCTACTGCGATGTCCCCGGCAAGCAGTGGAAGGCCGATGCCGGCAATTACGAGATCGAAGCCGCCGCGTCTTCCCGCGACATCCGTCAGCAGGCCACAGTGCAGCTCGCATCCACCTACACCGAAGCGATCCCGTTCATGGGTGAGAAAGCGCCCGTTCATAACGCCAAAGATTTGGCGCTAGGCCGCCCGGTGCTTGTCTCGTCTACGGAGAAGCATGACGCGGTCGAGGCGAAGAACGCCGTCGACGGCGACGACAGCACGCGCTGGAGCTCCGAGTTCTCCGATCCGCAGTGGATCGCTGTCGATCTCGGCAAGATGCAGACCATCGACCGTGTCCGTATCAACTGGGAAGATGCCTACGCGACGGCCTACACCATCCAGATCAGCCCCGACGGCAAGACCTGGACAGATGTGTCGACAACCAATGACGGTCAGGGCGGCGTCGAAGACATCAAGTTCCCCGCTGTCACGGCCCGCTGGGTACGGATGTACGGCACGAAGCGCGTGACTCAGTTCGGTTATTCCCTCTTCAGCTTCGAGGTGTACGCACCGGGGACATAAAGACAGCCGTCCTGATCAGTGAGAAAAACCGGCACCAAAAGTGCCAGTTTTTCGCTGTTCCCAATAAACTTGTAAGAGAACTTCGTATAAGTTCTCGAACCAAATAAGTATGGTTAGGTGCTGGAAGCAGGTATTATAATCTATGACACCCAAGACGCTTCAAATTAAACCTGGCTGCCGCAGCAGATTCTGCTGCCGACATCTTTGATCGTGCGGACAACCTGCCGTCCGGCTGACTTAGGAAGACAAGAAACCATTGACCAACAAGACCATTGACAGAGTAGTCGAAGCCATTCCTGAAAGTACCCCCGCCCGCGCGTCCGGTTCCTGGCGGGCCTTTCTTATTGGAGCGGTCTGCGTCGCCATTTCCGTGTATTTCGTCACGCAGGCGGAAGTCGTTTTGTCGACCGTGCGGATCGGTTATCTTCAGCTTCCTCCTATCGCGATTGCGATGCTGCTGCTGGTAGTCGCGCTGAAGAAGCTGCTGCCGTTCCTCAAGCTGTCTTCTTCGGACGTTCTTCTGGTCTACTGCATGGTGCTTGTCGGAGTCATGGTCTCCTCGCATGGAGTCGTGGAAAAGCTCGTGCCGGGCCTGATCTCCCTCAACTATTACAGCAATGCCAGCAACAACTGGCATGGCCTGTTCGATCCTCATCTTCAGCCGCGCCTGGTGCCGTACAATCCGGCGGACGGTCACCCGCAGGCGGTGGCTCAGGATTACTATAACGGTCTGCCACGCGGGGCCTCCGTGCCGTGGGGACTTTGGGTGCTGCCGATCCTCAATTGGGGTGTGCTGGTCTTCCTGGTGATGTTCGCGTTTTTGTGCCTGACCGCCATTCTCCGCAAGCAATGGGTCGATAGTGAGCGGCTGAGCTTTCCCCTGACCCAGCTTCCGATCGCAGTTGTCGAAGAGGGAGAAAAATCCCTGTTTCGGAACCGGCTGACCTGGCTGGGGGCGCTGCTGCCGTTCCTTGTCTTCGGGATGAAACAGGCCCATGAGATCAGCCCGCAGATCCCGGATATTCCGATCTTTTTTGTCCTGAACGACTACCTGCCGTTCCCGCTGAGCTCGGTCTTCTACACACCGATCACACTGTCGTTTGCAGCAGTAGGGATGTTCTATCTGCTTCCAGTCGATATTTTGTTTTCGATCTGGTTCTTTTTCCTTCTCACGCGGGCGCAGCAATTTGTCGCGATCACCTACAATATCCCCATGCCGAACATGCCGACGATGCCGACACTGCTGTTCACCGGGTATCAGACCGTGGGCGCGTACTTAGTCATCACAGGCTACTTGGCTTGGACTGCCCGAAACCATTTATCTAACGTGTGGGCCGTGGTGCGGGGCAAAGTGAAACAGACCGATCTCAACGAGATGCTTCCTTACCGCTTCGCGTTCTTCGGCCTGTTCGGCAGCCTGCTTGCGGCATCGATCTGGCTATGCTTCATGGGAATGTCCTGGTGGCTGGCAATCGGCGAGCTGCTGGTGTATGTCTTTGTCATCGCGCTTGTCATGGCCCGCTCGACCGCAGAGGCAGGAATGCTGATGACCGAAACGACATTCCGGCCTGTGGACCTCATCCGCGTATTCGCTCCGCTGCACTCGCTCGGGGCGGCAAATCTTACGATGCTGGCGTTCTGCGATAATCTGTTCTCGCGAGACATGCGCGGCCTGGTACTGACCGGTCTGCTGGACAGCGCGAAGATCAGCGACTCGACAAAAGTCTCTCGCCGCACTCTGTCCGGCATTTTAGCCACC
>JBPBQB010000305.1:0-4320 GCA_050954545.1 Janthinobacterium lividum
TTATAAGCTCATTTTACTCACTCCATTGGTATAATACAAATACATGTTATCTATGAACCAGTTAACTTTTTGTTATGTATTATCGGACACGAGGGAGTAAACTCCACTCGATGCATTAAGGTCGTCCTTCGGACGAAAGAGCAGCGAATATTCAGCTTCTTTCGTCCGAAGGACGACCTCAGCCAGCGAGTGGAGTTCACTCCCTCGCTCATTACGAAAGCGCCCCCATGGCCGATGCCTCAAAATCCATAAGCTCGGACGTTCGTCCTTCATGCACCTTTACCGTCCACTGCGGGTCCTGAAGCAGCGGGCGTCCGACGGCTACCAGATCGAAATCGCCGCGATCCATCCGGCGAAGCAGCTCACTGAGTGATGCGGGCTGAGATGCTTCGCCCCCGAAAGCAGCCATGAAATCTCCGCTGAGGCCGACCGAGCCGACTGCGATGGTCGGCACACCCGTTATTTTCTTCGCCCAGCCGGCAAAGTTAAGGTCGGCCCCTTCGAACTCCGGGTCCCAGAAGCGCCGCTGGGAACAGTGCAGGATGTCCGCACCGGCATCCACCAGCGGCTGCAACCACTGCTCCATCTCTGCGGGCGTGTTCGCAAGGCGGGCAGTATAATCCTGCTGCTTCCACTGAGAGAGGCGAATAATAATCGGGAAGTCAGGGCCGACAGCCGTGCGTACCGACCGGATGATCTCAGAGGCGAATCGTCCCCGCTCACCGATTGTCGGACCGTTATACTTGCCACTGCGCTTGTTGGTGCCTTCCCAGAAAAACTGGTCGATCAGATAGCCATGGGCACCGTGCAGCTCGACGGCATCGAAGCCAAGACGCTTTGCATCCGCCGCCGCGCTGCCGAAGGCGGCAATCGTATCGGCGATGTCTTCGTCGGTCATAGTTTTCCCGAGCGGCTTCTCCGGGGCATTCAGGCCGGAAGGGCTTTCAAACGCATTATCGGAGGGCCAGTCACTGCCCTGCATCCGAACCGCGCCGACATGCCAGAGCTGGGGTGCCATCAGTCCTCCGGCTGCATGGACAGAGTCGATCACGCGTTTCCACCCGGCAAGCTCCTGTTCGCCGTGGAAGCGGGGAATGCTGGCGCTGTTCAGGGACGTAGGCCGTGCGATGCCTGTGCCTTCGGAAACAATTAAGCCGACTTCGGCAGCGGCACGCCGAGCGTAATAACTTGCGACCTCTTCTGTTGGAATGCCGCCTGGTGAAAAGTTCCGGGTCATCGGGGCCATGACAATTCGGTTCGGCAGCTTCAAGCCTTTAAAGCTGAACGGCTGGAAAAGAGTATCGATATTCAATTGAATCTCCTGCGTGTTAGTTCTCGATTCAATCAAGTCCCCTGTCTGTTAGTTCCTGCCTCTGCATAATCCCCGCCCTGAAGGGCAGGGACTACTCTAGGTTTTGCTTTCCTGCCAGCGCTTGATCTTCTCCGCGATAGCCGCTGCCGCTTCATGCAGGGCGCGGCCTTCTTCCTGCCAAAGAGGCGGAGCGAGGACACGAACGACGCCTTGATTGGAGACGAGAAGGGGAACACCGAGAACGCCTCGAATGCCGTAGACACCTTCGCCTTCGAGCATGACCTGACCGGCGACACTCATCTCCCGGCCTGCCATCATCTGCCGGACCATGTCGACTGTGACGTTAGCCGTCGCCATGACCGTGCGTGATCCCGACAGATGGGTTAGCTCTGGCCGAAGTTGGACCCGGATATCCGGCGGCAGAGTTTCGATAGCATCGAACGCGGTCCGTGTTTCCGTCAAGACCAGATGCTGAATAGACTCACGCGCCGCTGCGACCCGTGCCGGAAAATCTTCCAGCCGTCCATTGCCGCGCAGAGCCTGCACCGCCGTAGCCGTCTCGCTGTCGTTCAGGCCGTAGACACGCACGCTGCTCCAGAGCGGCACTAGATTGGTGCCGTGCTCCCCGGCGACATAGCCGGACACAAGCTGGCGTGGGATACCCAGATCAGCCGCGATCTCGCGCCGGAACCGGAGGCTGTCGGAATACGCACCGATGCCGATGACCCGTCGTGCGCCCAGTTCCCGCGCCATCACGGCGACTCCCAATTCAACAGGGTTCGTTACCATAATGACAACTTCGTGTCCCTGTCCATGCTGTGCCAATGCCCGCGCATGAGCCGCGAAGACCGGCAGGTTCGCGTGGGCGACATCGTCGCGAGACATGGTTCCCCCCACGCTCGGGCCAGGCGTCGCCCCCGCCGCCATGACAATGACGTCCCCGACCACTTCCTCCGGCCCCAGTGCGATGTCCATCTGCGGGGCGTTCTCGGCATAGGCGTCGGTGAGGTCCGAGCGCAGCCCGTACAGCATCCGTTCCGATGCCCCACCGCGCTTGCCGACAAGCTGAAGCCGCTCGGTCGGTTTCAGCACTCGCCCCGATACGAGCTGAGCCACGATCTCCCGGCCAATTGCCCCGCCTGCTCCAATCACGCTGATGTCCAAAAATCGCTCCTGTTTGAATCGTGTACGCTAAGTCTTGGAACGGGCGACTGAAGTCGCGGCAACAAAAGCACAAAGTCCACCTGCGTGGACTAATACGGAACTTTCTGTATTAACCTGCGAAGGCCTTATTTGCGAACTTGTTGCCGCGACTTCAGTCGCCTATCTCTAAAAACTTCCGGCACACTCTTGTCTAAAACGCCTGCCGTGCGGCGCTCAGGGCTGTTTCAATGTCTGCTGCCGACACATCCAAATGTGTCACCGCCCGCAGTGTTCCATAGGAGCCGCTCATGCGGACGCCTTGCTCTTCTAACCGTGCCCGTGCTTCGTCACCGGGGAGACCGTCTACGGAGAAGAAGACTAAATTAGACTGTACGCGCGAGACATCGATCTGGACACCGGGTATCTCCGACAGGCCGAATGCCAGTAGTTTTGCGTTCTGATGGTCTTCAGGCAATCGTCCTAAATTTTGTTCCAGAGCGTACAGGCCTGCCGCTGCCAGAACCCCCGACTGACGCATCGCCCCGCCCAGCATGTGCTTGGGCCGCCAGGCTGCTTCGATAAACTCGTGTGTCCCTGCCAGCACGGCTCCGGTGGGACACCCTAAGCCTTTAGACAGACACAGCGTGATACTGTCAAAATGGGACGCGATCTCTCGCGGCGGCGTGTTTGCAGCAGCGGCGGCGTTCATCAGACGCGCTCCGTCAAGGTGCATTGCCAGGCCGTTTGCCTTCGCCGTTTCAGACACATCTTCCAGTTCTTCTTGGGTCCAGACTGTCCCGCCCCCGGCGTTATGTGTGTTTTCGACACACACCAGACGTGTCCGGGCATAGTGCGGGTCATCAGGCCGGACAGAGTCTGCTACCTGCTGCCCTGTAAAGACACCGCGCTCCGTGTGAAGCGCATTGACCGAAGCGCCTGCGACCGCCGCGTACCCGCCGCCTTCCCAGACCACGATGTGTGCGTTATGTGTCGCAATAAACTCATCGCCAGGCTTGAGGTGTGTCTTCAGCGCGATCAGATTGCTCATGGTCGCCGACGGCAGGAACAGAGCCGCTTGGGTCCCCAGCATTTCTGCGACTCGTTCCTGCAATTCGTTGGTCGTGCAATCCTCCCGCCGCTGCTCGTCCCCGACTTCCGCGTTCGCCATCGCCCGCCGCATTCCGTCGGATGGTTTCGTTGCTGTATCACTCGATAGATCTATCATCTTACTGCTCCTAAATCTCGTTATCGTCACTGTTCACAGAGTACCAGTCTGGACTGACTTCGTTGTTAAGAAACCAGCCTGTAGTATTGATCTGCCACTTCTGCGGGGCTTTTTCGCGCGTGTCTATAGAAGGTCCGTTTAGAACTATTGAGTCCTCGGCAGACCAAATGCTGTTTTTGTCCGCTTTTGTCAGCGGGCGGCTGCAATAGATATAACCCCTATAGTCCAAACGGTGACCAAACCAATTTCTGCCCCACCAAGTGGGGCAAAGAATCAAAATCAGCCCGCCAGGAGCGTGGGTGACATAGACGTCCCCGCTGATGGTCGCAGTGGCAAGGTCTGGCGGAAGAACTACACGGCCTCGTGAATCGGGTTTGAGAATTCCCTGCTGGACATCCTGAGAAATGCGGCTAAACTGAGCCTGTCGAAAGGGTAGTTCGGACGATAGATAGCTGTAAGGAAATATGACAGCGTAGTGAATAATCACCAAGGCAAGAATAGGCGAGATAACTATGGCAGCTCGTTTCGATGTGTTCTTGTTTGAGTAGGCTGTCACTGTGGGCGTTTCCTCTGTAAGCGTGTCTCTGCTGCTATCCTATATTCCCACTGCTCGTCCTGAAGCAGCCCGCGCCAGCCTTCT
>JBPBQB010000237.1:0-4290 GCA_050954545.1 Janthinobacterium lividum
CAACCGCACGGTGTGCGGAAGAAACAGATTGGAAGAAAAGCAAGCCGTCTGCTATTGGCATTTCCGGGCACCGCCCGATTGGCGTCCGCGCCTCCAGACCTGCCCTTCAGGGCGGGGAACCCGGCTGAACACCCTTTTTCTCTTCTAAAACGCGCGGCGGTCGCGCAGGCTCAGGATCAAATCGACTTCGCCTCGCCCAAGTCCGGTCTGCCGGGCGATCTCGACGGGATCGAAAACGCCTGCTTCCAGCAGTGCGTACACCGGTGCATAGCGGGGGTCAGCAACAGGCTCGGAATCGATTCGCGGACCGAAAGACGGCGGTGCAGACGCGAAAGCTTCCGGAGCATTGTTATCTACTCTTATTTCCTCTATTTCGTTGCCGCTGCTGACCAGCCCAGGGCGCATGGCAGTAGTAAGCTGCCGCTCGACAGCCTCCAAGCGGCGTGACAAACTTGTCACCAGCGTTTCCAAAGTCGCACAAAGCTGCTCCAGTTCGGCGGTATCCACAGTGGGTGCAGGCAGAACAGAAGCTTTGGGACGCGCGGCCAGATCACGCCGGGCGATCCACCAGAGAGCGCCCGTAAAGGCCAGAACTAACAGTTGTACTAACAGCACTTCGATTGACAAACTCTTCTTTTACAGGGCTGCTTGCAGCATCTTTCCCGTGGAGATCTGACGCCCGACCAGCAGGGTAATCCGGTGGGAGGCAGTTCGGCCACGCAGTATCTCCGGCTTGATCCACAGCTTGAGCTGACGGCCTTCGTCTTCGACCACAATGCGCTCGACAGCCAGAATCGGGACATCAGGGTAGATGCCGAGCAGTGTCACTTCTTCCGTCTTCAGATGCACTGTCTCGGCTAAACGGCGACAGGCCCCGGCAAACACTTCCGGCGGCAGGACATTCGCGCCCATCTCTCGGGCACGCCGCGTCAGCGGCATCCGGCGAAGAACGCTGTCGCTTCCCCAGCGGACAGGAGCGGCAGGCAGGGGTGGCAAGCGCAGCAGACGGACAGGCTCTCTCTGGACCTGCCAGCCTCGAAGCGGTATCGTCTTCGGCAGCGGCAGCAGCCCGGTCGTCCCAATTCTTACCGGCGACGACGGCAGATGCAGAAACGATTCCGGCAGATGCGTGACTTCGGCTTGCCATTCCAGGGGCAGGCTCTCGACACCGACTGTTTCGGCACTGGCAATCGGCATGGTTTGAATGCCGGGCGACGCCACTGCGTAGTCCCCCTGCGCGAGAACAACCGTCGGCAGCAGATCACTTTCCTGCATTCCTGTCCCAGCTTTCGGGACAAGAGCCATCCGAACTGTTGCCGATGGCTTCCAGGTATCTTTGGGTGATAATGACGGCGGCGGAAGCGCAAGATCGGCCTGCAAAGTGAGGGCCGGGATCGTTCGCTCATCCTCGGGAACCGCGCGGACCCCGACATGGCTGACCAATCGGCCCAGCGCCCGCCGAACTGCCTGCCAGGCCTTCGACTTGTTTGCTGTCTCTAAGCCGCTGCCGGCGTCTGAGTCTCGTCGCTCCATAACATTTTAATCGCCGCTTCGATCCGGGCCACCGGCTCCGACGGGTCCATGGTCCGCCCGATCTCCGTCAGCAGCCGGGTCACTTCCGCCCGGAAAGCCGGGTCGGGATCGCGCCCCGGCAGACGGACACGCATCGGAGATCCGCTTTCAGTCACCTGCAAAAAATATTCTGTCTCCGAGATGTCCTGCCAGGCCCCGAACTCTTTGAGGGGTGGCACCCGGCTCGGCGAAAGCTGAATGGCTTTCCGCCCGGACGCCTGCACGGCATCAAGCACGGCGGGGTCTGAGACGAGAAACAACTCCGGCTTTTGCTCCAGACGGCTGATGAGATTGCCTGCGATGACATCGCCGTGAATATACTTTTCGAGCACGTCACCGTAGAGAATGCGCTGCAATTTCGTCGCTCGCACCGGTTCCGTATAGCGAAATTCCAGCGGCAGCCCGTAGGCATCCGTGACCATCGCCCCGCCCATAAACACATCCTCGGCAACGGACTGCGACAGCACATATCCCAAAGCCAGTTTTACCGCCGCCATCTGTGTTCTCTTTTCCTGACACTCTGAGCCGCGCCACTGCGTTCTGCCATAGTGTAACCGATTCCCGCCGGAGTGTCAAGGTTTTTACGCGCTTCAGGTGCGACAAACAGGCGATGCAGACAGATATGCATGTAGAATGAAGTTATCTGCCTAAAAGCAGTTCTTGAGATGGCATCTTTTCTGGTTGACATTTCATTTGCACATCACGCATAATTCAATATAATACTTAACAGTTTTGCTTAAAGGACAGTGTTAATGACTGATGTTACGCACGCTCAGTTGCGGGGGAGTACGAGGAGTTGAAAACTACTCGCTCGGAGAGGCACTCTGCGAGTGAAAAATCAGCCCCAAAAGATCAGCCCCGGTGAAAGATCAGCCCCAGAGGCAGTTTCTTCGTCCGGCAGGACGCTTTTCCTAGCGAGTAGTTTTCAACTACTCGATCCTACTGCGTAACATCAGTTAATGAATTGGCGTTGGGATCAAGGGCGCGAACAGTTTTTCCGCTTCGATAACAGTCAAAAAGTTGCTTCGGTTTTAAGCGGATTGGATGGTGCAAGTCTCGCGCCGCGAACCCCGGACCCTCTTCGTGGTCCGATTGAAGCTGCGACAGGATTAGTATTCAAACCTGTTGATCCAAAGTATAGAGCATGGCGTAACCATGTCCGCATTTTTGGCATTTGTATGCTTGCGGCAAAACCTAATAACCGTTTGCTGGTTAGGATGTATGTCGCAAACTTTCTGTTACAGGCGACGATAGATTAGATATGGATGGCTATCTTTCAATCGTCATTCCCCGATTCTCTTACTCATATCCCGCTTTTGATGAATAGAGTTGTTGCGTAGCAATGTGCGTATCATTTTGGACACGCTTGGTTTATGCGTTAGGCTGCGGGATAGGTCTTTATGGGATAGGTCTTTAGCGGCCTCTTTGCAATGCGCCGGTTCACCAAGCCTGCCACAATCCGGGTCAGGCCGCTGTGCCGGGCCCGGTCATGGCGGAACACCTGCGCCAGTACCTGAAACTGGGGCATCTGCGCCAAACTGTGCTCTACCACAATGCGGCACTTCGAGAGGTGCGCGTTCTCGGCCGTCTGCTGCGCCGTCAGCGGCTGGCCCCGACGCGCTTTGTGCGGCAGATAACACGGATGCGGCGGCCCGTTTTTATCCGGCTGCTTCGGATCAAAGCCCTGAAGGCCGTCATAGCCTTTATCCAGCATGATGCCCTCGGACTTTTCGAGGCGATGCAGCAGATCGCTTCTTCGCAGCAATGTCAGGTCATGCACGCTGCCCGGAACACTCTGGCCCACCGCTTGGAACGCGCCGTCCGGGGCCACGGCCACTTGTGTTTTGAGGGTGTGCGTCTTCTTCTTGCCCGAGTAAAACGGCTTCTGGCGGCTGTTGCCACTCTCATCGCTGCCGCCGGGCCGCTGGATACGCTGTTCTTTGGCATCCATGACCAGGCGCACGTCGGGAAAAGCATCCATCACGTCGGGAAAAGCATCCATCACGGCTTGGACCGAGCGCAGTTTCTTTCGTTCTGCGGCAGGCCGTTCGCACACAAAGACCGTGTGCGCTTCGAGCGTTGCCAGCACGTCCACGACGCCGCGCTGGGCGTTTGCCTTGTGGAGCGAGAAAAAGAAGGCCAGCACTTCGTAGGTCGGATAGACCCGCAGAAAGACCAGGGCCATCAACAGCCGGGTGCGCCCGTCGTGCGAGAACGGGGTGCCGCCGCCGCCGGCGCGTTTTCGGGGTTTTCCGGTCCGGGTCAGGGATGCGGCTCGGTCTTTGGCATAGGCAGCGGCGAAGTCCTGGTAGAGCGCCTCGAACTCGGCAAGCGTGAAGCCGCACAGACTGGCGAAGGCGGCAGGACGGGCAGCCAGGGTTTCGTAGGTTATCATAGCTCGAGTTCACACCAAAAGCAACAATTCTGTTGCTGCGCGACAACTCTATTAAACAGGGCGGTAATGTCAACGCGCGTGATACAAGGCTGGGTACAACGGCTCTTCTGTGTGCGGCCCGGCGTGGTCATGCAGACATCGTCGCGCTTCTGATGAAAGCCGGAGCCGACCCCGCTGTAAGGGAAAAATACGGAGACGCTGCACTTATGGAAGCAGTTAGAAATGGGCATACGGCTGTTGTCCGCGCTCTTTTGGAAGCTGACGCGGGCCAAGTAAGCAAGGAACGCAGCCAAGAGAAAAAAGAGGCGCTGGCCGATGCAATA
>JBPBQB010000025.1:0-4208 GCA_050954545.1 Janthinobacterium lividum
TGGGTCGCCAGATGCGTATTTGCCAGGAAGTGGTATCTGCTATCATAATGGATTATTCGTACTGTAGTTTCCTACCTGGCATGCTTTAAACAAGCAACTTCTGACATGGCAGCTTTCACAGCACTTCTAGCCTTTCAATTGTAACTATATTCTACCAAGAGGGCCTAATGTCCTGCCAAAGACTTGAAGAAAAT
This sequence comes from Janthinobacterium lividum, assembly GCA_050954545.1. Taxonomy (GTDB): domain Bacteria; phylum Armatimonadota; class Armatimonadia; order Armatimonadales; family Capsulimonadaceae; genus JANXMY01. Next base: position 195 of record JBPBQB010000025.1, read on the forward strand.
GGGATACTCTGTAGTTCGTTGACTTTTCCTTCCTCTTTATGCCATACTGTAGGCTGTTTTGAATTGTTTGCTACGCCCGGAAGTCTCGCCTCCTCCCGGTGTCGCCCTGCGACCAAAGGAAGAAAATCGCTATGAATGACGTCCCCGAATTAGAAAATCCCTCTGAAGATTTCACTGAAGAATATTTGGAAATAGACGCGCTCGATGAAGAGCCTAGAGAAGATGAAGCCGGAACTGAGGCAGACGAAGATCAGCGGCAGGAAGTAGCTCGGCCTGAGTATGTGCCGAAGCCGCTGGTTGCGATTGTCGGACGCCCTAATGTCGGCAAGTCCACATTGTTTAACCGATTGGTCGGAAGACGGATCGCGATTGTCGAAGATACGCCCGGCATTACGCGCGACCGCCTGTACGCCGAAGGCGACTGGAACGGACGCGAGTACACGCTGGTCGATACCGGCGGCATTCAGATGTTCGACACGGATCCGCTCAAAGCTCAGATTCGTATGCAGGCCGAGATCGCAATGGAGGAAGCCGATGTCATCGTGCTCGTAATCGACACGACGGTTGGCCTCACTTCCGATGACCGAGAGCTTGCCAATGCCCTGCGCCGCTCGCCCAAGCCGCTGATTGTCATCGCGAACAAGGTGGACAACGGCGACATGGAAAACCGCAATGTCTCCGAAGTGTACGGGCTTGGCTTCCCCCATGTCTTCCCCGTCTCAGCCCTCGGCGGGCGCGGCGTCGCAGACGCGCTCGACGCCATTGTCGAGCGGTTCCCGCCTGCGCCGCAGATGACCGAGAACCCGCCGGAAGACGACCGGATTAAGATTGCCATTATTGGCCGCCCGAATGTCGGCAAGTCTTCTCTCTTGAACTCGATTTTGGGCGAAGAGCGAGCGATTGTGTCCCCCATCGCCGGTACGACCCGCGATTCGATCGACACAGCATTTGTCTACCATTCGCCCCAGGGTGACCGCGAGATTGTTCTGATCGACACCGCCGGTATCCGCCGCGCGGGCAAGATTCAGGGCAGTGTCGAATACTATACGGTCCTCCGAGCGATGCGGGCGATTGAGCGGGCTGACGTCGTGATTTTGGTCGTCGACGGCAAAGACGGCGTGACCGACGGCGACAAGCGGGTCGGCGGCTACGCGCATGAAGCAGGCCGGGCGGCGATCATCGCCGTCAACAAATGGGATCTAGGCCGAAAAGAAGTGCTGGACGAGATGCCGGGCCAGAACCCGATGAGTGTCTTTTCTGAGGAGCTGCGCGACGGCATGCATTTCCTCGCCTACGCCCCGCTGGCGTTCACGAGCGCAATCACCGGCAAGGGTGTCACCGCCGCAGTCGATGCCGCACTGGATGCCGCCGAGGCGCACTCCATGCGTATTCCGACGGGAGAGCTCAATCGCATTGTCCGAGACGCTGTCGACGCCCACCCGTACAACGAAAAAGGCAGGTCTCTTAAGATCAAATACGCGACCATGCCGACAGTCAAACCACCGACCATTGTCCTTTTTGTCAACGACCCGGACTTAATGCATTTCTCCTATCTGCGCTACTTAGAGAACCGCATCCGGGAGACGTATTCGTTTGAGGGGACACCTCTGCGGATCCAGGTACGGAAAGCCGCAAAAGAGAAAACCGAGGAAAAGAGCAAGTGACCCAGATCGCGAAAATGCGCTTTGTCAGCCTGACCAAGCCGAAAGAGCGGGGCATGCTGGTCCTGCACGATGACGGCACCCTGCAAGTCGTGCCCAGCGAAGAGCTGCGGGAAGAGATGTCACGCCTGGAAGAAGTCGCCTTGCACCGGTCGAAAATCTTCGGCACGGGGCTTGGCCTCGGCTTCATTGCCGTCGGCGTTCTCGCCGTCGCTGCTGGCTGGGCTGTCGGGCGGGTCTTCGGCAAGATGGGCTATACGCTCAGCAAGCCGCGCCCTCTCGATACGGTTTCTCTAAAGCGTACTGAGAGCGGCGGTGTCCACCTGACAATGCAGGGCGCAAACCGCCTGCAGGTGGTTCAAATGGGCTGGAATGTCGACGAAGTGCTCGTTGCCGAAGCCGATACGTTTCTCGCTAAGTATGACGAGATGCGGCAGACAAACAAAACCTCACCCGGAAACAAGTTTCCACCCTCTCCTTAGCAAGGAGAGGGTCGGAACGCAGTTCCGGGGTGAGGTGCTCTCACTTCTCTATCTTTCTTCCGCCCCCGCATACCGTGCCAGCGTTTCCCGCCGGAACGTGTCATACCGGTCTTCCGCAATCGCCGCACGTATCCCTGCCATGAGCTGACCGTAATGAGCGAGGTTGTGGTAGGTCGCCAGGCGGGACGCCAAAATCTCATCACATTTATACAAATGCCGCAGATACGCTGCCGAATAGCGCCGGCAGACCCGGCAGGGGCAGTTTGGATCGACCGGCCCAAAATCGTCCGTATACCGGCTGCTTTTGATGTTGATCCGGCCCAAAGTCGTATACAGTGTTCCGTTGCGGCCAAGACGTGTCGGCAGGACACAGTCGAACATATCCACGCCCTGCGCGACGGCGTCTAACAAATCGCGCGGCGTGCCGACCCCCATCAGATAACGCGGCTTATGCGGCGGCAGATGCGGGATACTCCACCCCACCGCCGCCTGCATCAATTCCGGCGGTTCTCCCACCGAGACTCCACCGACCGCGATTCCCGGCGTGTCTTGCGACGCCACAAACTGGGCGCTTTCCGCCCGCAGATGCTCGTACACCCCACCCTGCGCGATCCCAAACAGAAACTGCGGCGTATCCTGCGAATTGTGGTAACTAACGCACCGTTCCAGCCACCGATGGGTCCGCTCCGTCGCCCCCCGCGTCGCTTCTTCCGTACACGGATATGGCGGGCACTCATCAAAGGCCATGATAATATCCGCCCCCAGCGCATGCTGGACTTCGATAGAGCGCTCCGGGCTGAAGAAGTGCTTCGAGCCGTCCAGGTGCGACTGGAACGTGACTCCCTCTTCCCTGATCTTCCGCAGCTCTTCCAGCGAGAACACCTGAAATCCCCCGCTGTCTGTCAGCATGGCCCCGTCCCAGGCGATAAACTTGTGCAGTCCCCCCGCCTTCTTTACCAGCGCATCGCCCGGCCTCAGATACAGGTGGTACGTGTTGCCGAGAATCAGCCGAAAGCCAAGCTCCCAGACTTCCTCCTGAGTCATGGCTTTCACAGTCCCGCGAGTCCCGACAGGCATAAACACAGGCGTCTGGATCGGTTCCGGGGAATGTGGCAGAGAAAGCAGCCCGCACCGCGCCTGCGTGTCAGATGAGCGATGGGTCACGTTAAAAACGGTCATGAGAAAATTATACCCGAGCATGTCCATTGCCATCGGCAGCAGCGGGTTTTCTAGGCGTACCCGCTTGGTCGAGCAGTGCGGTCAAGAAAAGAACAAGATGCATTCTGAGGCTGTCAAAAACAACTAAACGTCGATAGAGGTCTGGCGCATCATCTTGATTTATTAGTGCTTCAAGAGGAGCATACTTCGCATTGCGTTTGAAAAAAGATTGTTCCAAATATGTTCGGAGGTCTTGAAGCCAAAGGTCTGGCTTTCGAGACAATTTCTTGACACCATTACTTGGTGACCAGACATCATAGAAGTAGGTATCCAGGTCGGATACAAGGCTTTGATAATCGATTTTGGCATTTCGGGCGAGTTTTTCACACTCAGCATAAGGAAAAGCAGTCTGTGCGCCTTTTGAGAGAGCAAATATTTCTGCCACTGTCAGTTCCTGCATGGGTGGCAGGCAGAGTGCATCGAACTCCCGCATGGTCTGGGTTGGCATGACCTGCGCGGTGTGAAGGTCTTCAGCAGTTTCATGGACCGCCGCCATAATTTTGCTTTTGTACTGCATATTCTTAGAATTCTCATGTAGCAATCTAGCTAGTGAACCATTGGCAAATGGCGATCCTCTATCTTAGGAGGCCAAATATGCGGTTTGCTCCAAACGATTTCTTTTGGATCAATAGACATTTGAGCATTGATGGGTT
>JBPBQB010000260.1:0-4103 GCA_050954545.1 Janthinobacterium lividum
TGTTGCCGCGACTTCAGTCGCCCGACACTCCTTATAACACGTTACCTAGGAAGGCTGTTCGGGTTTATCAGGCCTGTCTTCATACAGCAAACAGCGAACAGTGCGGCCATTGTCAAGAAGCGTGTTCGCAGGAACGACCGTCGGACAGGGTTCAAACCGCTTCGGGCAGCGCGGCGCGAACGGGCAGCCGGGGGGGATCGCGGTGAGGCTCGGCGGCTGACCGGGCAGCGACGGCAGCGGGGCATCCGTGCGGGCACGACGCCAATCCGGCAGCGACGCCAGCAGGGACTGGGTATACGGGTGCTTCGGATCCGTGAACAGCTCCGAAGACGGCGCATACTCGACGATCTGACCGGCGTACATGACCGCGACATGATCGCAGCGCTCCCGGACAACGCCGAGATCGTGCGTAATCAAGACAATCGCCGTGCCAAGCTCCGCCTTCAGCTCGTCCATCAAGTCGAGTATCTGGGCCTGCACGGTGACATCGAGCGCCGTAGTCGGCTCATCGGCCAAAAGCAGTGCCGGACGGCAGGAGAACGCGATGGCGATCATGACCCGCTGACGCATCCCCCCCGACAGCTCATGCGGATACTGCCGCATTCGCCGCTCGGGAAGCGAGACCCGCACCCGTGTCAGCCAGTCCAGCGCCTGCGTCCGCGCTTCGGCCCGCGAGACTTTCTGGTGGGCCAAAATTGTCTCGACGATCTGCTCCCCGACAGTCAGAGTGGGGTTCAGGGCCGTCATCGGGTCCTGAAAGACCATCGCGATCTGCGCCCCGCGCACCGCCCGCATTTTGCGCTCCGGCAGTGTTAGCAGGTCTGCCCCATCAAAGCAGATCTGCCCGCCTGTAATCCGCCCCGGCGACGCGATCAGCCGCAGGATCGACAGCGCCGTGACACTCTTGCCCGACCCGCTTTCCCCCACGATCCCCAGCGTCTCCCCGCTCCGAACCCCAAACGAGACACCCCGCACCGCCCGTGCGACAGGCCCACGCCCCTCCCGCCCAAACGCCGTTTCCAAATTATCAATCTGCAGCAAAGTCTCAGTCATAGGTTATTTAGGGTTTTCTGTAAGCTGACGCGCACGACTGACTAAATCACTTTTTTCTGGATGGAGCACAAGAAACTCACGAAGCATAGCCATTGCCTGATTATGCCGTTGCATAAGCCGCCCCAGAGTGAACTGATCAATGCTCACCTCACGCGGCAAATTGGGTATCCCACCGCGGGAGAGAATTTTGCGGAGGTTTTGCTCTTCTCCCTCCATCTCTTCCATAAAAAGCGCAGTTTCTTCATCGCAATCTTCAAGCAGATTCACATATTGTTTCATACTTTTGCACTCCAATAAATTGAGATCGTTTCAATGCTTCGCTTCGTGACCGCAATCTGCGCGGCAGGATCAATCGTGAGTTCCAGTGCCGGTGCAGTATTCAGCGACCGCACCAGTGCAAGAATGTAATCGTGCTTGAGATAATGCGCGACCGCCCATTCTTTGTCCGTAAAAGCAATAGAGCCGCTCATGCCGACAATCCCTTTGACTTCTACGGCCTGCACGATCTTCGGGCTATGTACGCGGAAGTCGAATCCGGTTCCTAGCTTGCGTGTGTCTTCCAATTCCATGCCATCAAACTGCGGTAAATAGGGATATTGTGACTTGAAATATTCTTCGGCGGCTTCCCCGGTGCGGAGGCGGGCAGCATATGCCAGGTTATCCCCCATAATACCGACTTCCTTCTTGTCCGTGACGACAATAGGAGCGGTATAAACGCCGGTCGCTTCTGCACTACGGAACACAATATCTCGGGCAACCTCGAATAAAGCCGCATCGCCCACATCCGAGTATGCTTCCATGACTTGCACACGCGAACGCAGAACCGGTCTTTGATACCAGCCTTTTCGTACCGGCGAACAATACGGATCAAACGAGTCACGCATATGCTTGACTGTCGCCGACGGAACCCCTAGTGCCGCCCCAATCCCAGCATACGCACTATTCCAGGTGGCAAAGCCAAGAGATTGAAAGCCTTTTCTATCACATCGCGATAGGAAATAGGCCACCACCAGAGCGCGTTTATGCGCCTCATCCATCGGCGACAGTTGACCTATTTCGCTCTCTTTATCTGAGGCCATCACTTGCTGCCTTCCGCTTCTTCATTTCCCGGAAGATAGTCATCTCCGGTTTCGTGCCCTTCGAGCGGATATTCTGCATATTCTTTCGCCGATGTTCCGGCGATAAATTATCCATATGTCACACCCTGAATACTAAGCGTCAGTTCTCATAGTGGGGGCGACCTCGAACTGCACTTCCGGCATCTGTTCGGCGTAGTCTCCCATGTCATGGCTATCAAAGAACTCGATAAGCTGATTCAGGTTATCAAAGTGAGGCAAAACAGCATTACTCTCTTCCATAATGTTTCCTCATACTATATTTGGCGCAGACGCCGCAAACTCGGTCGTCGCTTCACTCCAAATGGTCACTGTAGGGCGTAGGGCTTGCCCCTACCCTCTTAATGTTTCCAGCAATTCATGAAGAGGGCAGGGCATAAAGAGGGCGGGGGCAAGCCCGGCCCCTACACAGAGATTGTCTCTCAGCCTCGCGAAGCGATGGGTTGTCGGCGTCTGCGCCCAATAGCCGTGTCCTTCAGGACATGGCATAAGGGCAATCGGACTTATGCAGCAAACCCTCACACTATTCTCGTTTCCACCCGCGCCAGCAGTGTTTTCGGATTCTCATATAGCGCAATATCTGCTTCACTTGGTGTCAGCCCTGCACCAAGCGCGACTGTCCGGGCAAAGGCTTCGGTATGCAGGTCGCCCGGCGAATGGGTGTCGGAATTGATCAGAAACTTTGCACCTGCCGCCCGGCCCAAGATAACCGTGTTGCCGTTGCCGAGGCAGTGGCCCCGGCGGGACGTGATCTCTAAGAAGACACTGTTCTGCGCCGCCAGCGCAGATTCTTCTTCTGTCAGCAGTCCGGGATGGCCCAGCACGTCGACATCCGGGCATTCGACGCTCGCCCGGTTTGTCCCCGGCGGCACCGGTTCTACCAATGTCTCGCCGTGAATGACGACGATCTTCGCCCCGGCCCGTTTGGCCCGAGCCGCAAGGGACGCAATCGCACGCGGGGGGCAGTGGGTCAGCTCGACGCCGGGCAGGACCCGGAAGCCCCATTCTTCCCAAACGAGATCGCAGTCGCGGGTCACTTTCTCGACCAGCTCTTCAATGTTTGACGCCGAAGCATGGTCGGTGATCGCCATCGCCGTGTAGCCATTTACGTGAGCCCGGCGGATCAATTCCATCGGCAGGAGTGCGCCATCGGAAAAGAACGAGTGTGTATGAAAATCATAAAGAGGCATTTTCGAATTCCTTGTGTCACAGTGTCACACGTTATGTCACACCGTCACATCTATGTCGCGGACAGGTCAATAACATGAGCTTTCACCCACTCAGTAAACTCTTCGCGCTCCATTTCACTAGCCGCAAGAGCCATAATGGTCGTATACCACTCGTCGCGCGTTCCAGTTCGGTCAAAGCCGTTCCGGCGCAAAAAAACTCGCATGGCGCTGTAGCCAATTCGTTTGTTGCCATCCGAAAATCCGTGGTTCATAATCAACGAAAAGCCGAGCACAGCGGCCTTCTCAGGAATTGTCGGATACAGGTCTTCGCCGCCGAACGTCATCTGCGGCTGAGCAACGGCAGATTTTACACCGTTGGAGTCCTTAAAGCCATGCTTGCCGCCGGTTCCATTGATGACCATGCGCTGCTGAATCAACACTTGGTTTAGCGTCAAATAACGGATCATGCCAGGCTTTCGAGTAGTTCGCGGTCTTCCTCAATGATCTCATTCACAAGATGGACAAACTCATCGTCAATCTCGTTTGGATCGATGAACCGCATAAGCGCAAATTCTTCCAGCGTCATGTTCATCTGACAAGCCATTTCTGAATACTTCGCGGCTTGATCGTCGGCTATCTCAAACGCAATCATCGTCATAATTATTCTTTTCTAGAGCCTGTTATGCACTTTTTTAGAACAGCAGGCAGCTATTACGGATATTGTTTATCAGCCTACTTGCTTAGCCGAACCCGAATAACGCGGGTT
>JBPBQB010000050.1:0-4088 GCA_050954545.1 Janthinobacterium lividum
GGCCACTTCCGGTGAGCTGATCGCCTGGACTGAACCGCCGCTGACTGGCAAGGTCCGCCTCAGCCAGCGCGACGTATTTGAGTGTCATCTTCAGATCCGTGTGTCCCATAATCTCTTTGAGCGCATAGACCTGGCCGCCCCCGCGCAAAAATGAAATCGCAAAGGAGTGCCGGAACGTGTGAGCGCTGCACCGGACGCCGGTAATCCCCGCCTTCTCTTCCAGACGGCCAATCATATCCCGCAGGCCATAGCGGCTGAGGTGATTACCTTTCGCCGAAGCCCGCTCCGAGGGGAAGAGAGGCGCGTCCGGGTCCACCGGCTTGCCGCCAAGATAAGTCCAGAGGGCTTTTGTCGACCGCTGCCCGAAATAGATCGTGCGCTTCTTGCCGCCTTTCCCCAAAACGGTAATGCGCTTCTCCGTCAGATCAAGGTCTTGATGCTTCAGGCCGCACAGCTCGCTGGCACGGACTCCGGTGTCGACAAGCAGCATAATCATGGCTTCATCCCGGCGCGGCTGCTGGGTCTGCCGGCAGGCGGCAAGAATCGCTTCGACTTGGTCCGGGGTAAAGGGCTGGATCTGGTCCGCGCGGCAGACGGGGCCGCTGATCAGCGCCATCGGCGAGACCGTGAGAGCGCCCTGCGTGAGCGTCCACTGGAAGAAGGTCCGCAGGTGGCCGTGATAGGTGTCGACCGTGCGCGGGCGAATCGGGCGGCTCATCTGAGGATTGCCCCAGCGACCGCCGTCTTCTTTATGGCCGTTGATGAGGTAGGAAAAGAAGAGGCGCAGCTCGGACGTGCCGCAGGCCTGGGAGCCCGAGCGCCGCAGATGCCAGAGCAGCTTGTCGAGGATCAGGCGGCGGGTCGCGCGGGTGGCCGGCGAATGCTGGCGGATCTCGCAGTCGACAAGCCAGCCGTTTGCGTAGTACGTGAGCTGATCGAGGGAAAGCGACGCCACCTGAGCCGGGGCGGCAGTTGCCCCACTTTTGGGGAGCGTTTTTTGGAAACGATGGGGTCTATTCGTCAATTTGGGGCCTCTGCTATCGTCAGAGGGCCGCCGGAGAGGGTTAAAAAAGCAAGAAGCGCGAAGAAACGTTGTGAGCAGTTCTACTCTGGAAATCGCCAAATTTCCGAAGTAAAAGGATGGACAGTACAAGATTCGAACTTGTGACCCCTTCGATGTCAACGAAGTGCGCTACCACTGCGCCAACTGTCCATGCAGGGATATTACCCCAGTGTGCAGCGTCTGTCAAGAGGGAATGAAAATCCGGCGATGAAACACTCCGTAAAAATAACGCTTGACAAGTATCCACAAACTTGTTGTAGTTTGAGCATAGTACAGTTGTCCTGCTCAGTCGATTACCCACACTCTGCTGCTCATAGCACTGAGCACGAACTAATTTCTCGCAGCCAGAAAGCACGACTATGGAAGCGAACCAGACCATTTACCTGGTTATCGGTGGACCTCTGGCTGGATTCAATCAACAAAGTCACTTTTAGTACTTCACGCTGACGGATACGCTCGCGGTGACCGCATTGGTTCTCGAAGCGTCTTCCTCGGTCTCACTGGGACTGATGCTGGCTCTGGGTCTGGGCGGCTTTGCAGTAGCCCGGAAGCGTAAGTCTTTGGCTGTCTAGGATAGTTGTCTGTTCCGCTTTCCCCTCAGCGCTGACACAGAATGTCGCTGTAAACTTGACAGAGCTTTTACGGGCATGGTATACTGACACGTTCCTGAGAAAAAGATTTCAGTGCAGAGATTCCAGTGCGGGGGGGTGGACTAGCTTGACGCAGATACAGGTGCGACCGAACGAATCGCTTGACAGCGCATTGAAGCGCTTTAAAAAGCAGCTTCAGCAGACCGGTATTTTGAAGGAAGCGCGTGAGCATGAGCATTACGAAAAGCCGAGCGACAAAAAGCGCAAGGCCGAAGCGGCTGCAAAACGCAAACGGATTCGCAATGAAGAAAAAGAAGGCTTGAACAAGTAGCCTTCCCGGCGCGTGCATTTCCTCGTGACAGGCGAGGGCACGCGTCTTCTCCATTTTTGGTAGATATTTTTGTGAATCCCGCTTTCCTGTCAGATGCCGTTCACTCTGCCCTATGGCCAGAGACTCTTCTGCTTTAACTTCATCGCTCTCAAACTCGCTGGGCCGTCTTCCCCGCCGCCGCAAGCCGCGCGGTAAAGAAGGACGCCGCGCTGCCCCGTTCTGGCGTCTTCTGCCCCTGCGTGCCTGGCTGGCCAGATGCGACTGGGTCCGGGTCACACTCCTCGTCGGCACCATTTTGGTGCTGTCCGCGCTGCTTTCCCTGCATCTGCTGCCCGATAAGGTTGGGCTCCGTGTCGGTGAAACCAGCTCTCAGGATGTCCGGGCGTTCCGTACCGTCCGCTACCTCGACGACAGCGCTACCAACACGCTGCGAACGGCGGCAGCAGCCCGAGTCGATCCGGTTTATTCTTCTGCCCACGCCGCTTCCGAAGCGGATGAAACCATTACCGATGCCTACCAGCGTCTGCGCCGCGATCAGGTCGCGGGTCTTGATCCCCTTCATGCCTCTCAAGACCTGCGCCGCGAAGTCGGGCTGATTGTCTCTCCCTCTGAGCTTGCGCCTTTAGTCAGCCCGCGTGCAGGCGCATACCATCTGGATCAGGCCGAACGGCTGACTCATCAGGCCGTACACGATGCCATGGACCGCGAAATCCGGGATGATCATCCCATCGATTTGGCCGAAGCGCGTGCAGAAGTTGCCGCCCGGCTGTCGGCGTCCATGCTTCCCCGCACCCATGTTCCCGCCGTTGGCGCCATTGCCCGTTCCGTGGTGCAGCCGAACCGTCTGCTGGATAAAAACAAGACGGCGAGTGCGATGATCAGCGCAGAACGTCTGGTCACGCCGATCTATAATCAAGTGTTTGCCGGTGACATCGTCATTCGGAGCGGCCAGATCGTCACGCCGAGCACAATTGCGAAGCTGCGGGCGCTCGGCCTGCAAAACCCGCGTCTTGACCCCGGCACTGTCGCCTCCATCGCCGGGCTGGTCGCTTTCATGGTCGGCCTGGTCTGCTTCTGGATGGCGCGGGAATATCCCCGGATTTATGCCTCGACGAAAACAATGCTCTTGCTGAGCCTGCTGGTTGCCCTAGGCGTTTTAGGTCTGCGTCTCGGCAGCGCGATGCTCGGGGTACGACTGTCCACCTCTCAATTCGGCTATGTCGGGATGCTCTGGGTCGCGGCCACGGGGATGCTGATCGCAGCCTTGATCAAGCCGCGTGTCGCAATGCTGGTGACGGCCCTGCTGGCGGCGCAGTCCGGCGTCATTTTAGGCAACGACCTGCGATTCTCTGTGCTGACGCTGCTGTCGACCTGGGTGGCGATCTATGCGGTCTCCGATCTGCGGAGCCGCAACGACGTCCTCCGGGCCGCTGGCATTCTCTGCGCTTCCAATGTCGTTCTGAGCCTTTTACTCGGGCAGATGCAGGGAGACACGCGGGCAGACATGAGTCAGTCCATTGTCTGGGCCTTCTTCTCCGGCCTGCTGTCTGTCGCTTTGTTCGGCGTCAGCGCGGCGCTGTTCGAGCGCTTGTTCGGCATCACAACCCCGCTTGGCCTGCTGGAACTGTCTGATCCCAATCGGCCCCTGCTGAAGCACTTTTGTGAGCTGGCCCCCGGCACCTACACCCATTCTATACTGGTCGGAAATCTCGCCGTCACCGCTGCCGAAGCAATCGGGGCGGATGCGCTTCTCTGCCGTGTCGGAGCGCTCTACCATGACCTCGGCAAGATGCAGCGGGCCCAGTTCTTTGTCGAAAACCAGGCCGGGGGCGATAACGCCCACGAGCGGCTGAACCCGTCGCTTTCGGCCCTAGTCGTGACCGCGCATGTCCGCGACGGCCTGGAGATCGCCGATCAGGAAAAGCTGCCGCCGATCATTAAATCGTTTATCACGGAGCATCACGGAACGAGCTTAATCCGCTATTTCTACCATCAGCAGTGTGCTGGAGATGAGTCCGAGGCCGCGCCGGGCTTAGAGCAGCAGTTCCGCTACAGTGGTCCGAAGCCGCAGAGCCGCGAGACTGCTATTCTCATGATTGCTTTC
>JBPBQB010000214.1:0-4063 GCA_050954545.1 Janthinobacterium lividum
CCTAACCCCTCTCCCGCTTGCGGGGGCAGGGGTCGACGCGAAGCGGCGGGGGTGGGGGCCAACTCCACCCGGACGGCACAGACTTTGAACTCGGGCATTTTCGAGATCGGGTCGAGCGCCGGGTTGGTCAGGTTGTTCGCGCAGGAGTCGCCGCCCCAATGGAATGGGACAAAAAGCGTGTCCTGACGGATGGTAGGCGTCAAACGGGCTTTGACGCAGATCGATCCGCGCCGGGTGATAAGTGAGATGAAGTCTCCGTCGCTGATTCCGAAGCGTGTGGCCATCAGCGGATGGATTTCGGCGAAGGCTTCCGGTACAAGCTTTTCTAAAGCAGCAACACGCCGGGTTTGTGTCCCCGACTGGTACTGGGCCATTACCCTGCCGGTGGTCAAGTAGAGCGGGTACTCGTCGCAGGGCTCCTCGGCAGCGCCCCGGTGATGGACAGGGTGGAACTTGGCCCGGCCATCAGCATGGGCAAACTTGTCCTGGAACAAGCGCGGCGTTCCTGGATGGTTCTCGCTTGGACAGGGCCAGAAGACGCCGTTTTCTTGGTCGATCCGCTCATAAGTAATGCCCGAATAATCGGCGGACCCGCCCGCACTGGCACGGCGCAGTTCGGTAAAGATGGCATCGGGATCGTCGGTTGGGAAAAACTGGCCTGCGCCGAGACGCGCGGCCAGCGCTGTGACAATGGCAGCATCGGTCGAGACACCTTCCGGACGCGGAACTGCCTGACGGCGATGGATGACCCGGCCTTCCAAGTTGGTCATCGTGCCGCTTTCTTCCGCCCACTGAGCGATCGGCAGGACGACATCTGCCATCTGGGCCGTTTCTGATAAGAAAATATCGGAGACACAGAGAAAGTCGAGTGAGCGCAGGCGCTGCTGAACATGCAGGGCACGCGGCGCGGAAACAGCTAAATTAGAGGCCATCACTAGGAGGGCGCGGACTCCGCCTTCCTGTCCGAGTGAGTCCAGAAGCTCATAGGCGGACCGGCCCGGTCCCGGCAGAGTATCGGGGTCGACGCCCCAGACATCAGCGACATACGCGCGGTGCTCCGGGTTGTCGATCTTGCGGTAGCCGGGAAGCTGGTCGGCCTTCTGGCCGTGCTCCCGCCCGCCCTGTCCGTTACCCTGGCCGGTGACGCAGCCGTAGCCGCAATGGGGCTTGCCGGCTTTGCCGAGGGCCAGCATCAGATTGATAAAGCCGAGCGTGTTGTCCACGCCTTTGGACTGCTGGCCGGTGCCACGCGCAGTCAGGGCCATCGCGGTACCCGCTTCGCCGAGCAGGTGAGCGGCTTTGATGATGTCTTTGCTGGGAACGCCCGTGATGCGCTCAACCCGGTCCGGCCAGAACGAGGTGATGACACGCTTCACCGACTCCCAGCCTGTAGTCCGGGACGAAATAAAGTCCAGATCAAGCAGGCCGTCGGCAGCCGCGACATGCAGGAGGCCGTTGGCGAGGGCTAAATCCGTGCCCGGCGTGAGCTGCAAGTGCAGCAGGGCCTGGTCGGCGGTCGCAGTCCGGCGGGGATCGGCGACAATGAGTGCGCCGCCGTTTTCGCGCTGACGCTCGAAATACTGCATGATCGGCGGCATGGTTTCAGCGGGGTTACCACCGATGAGTAATATCGCGTTGGCATCGGGAATATCTTCCAGTGGAAACGGCAGGCCGCGATCCAGCCCGAAGGCTTTAAGGCTGGCCGCAGCTTCGGACGCCATGCAGAAGCGGCCATTGTAGTCGATATGAGGGGTCCGCAGGGCGACCCGGGCGAACTTGCCGAGCCAGTACGCTTTTTCGTTGGTCAGCCCGCCGCCGCCGAAGATGCCGACTGAGTCTCGGCCATAGATCTGCTGGGCCGCCCGGATACCTGCCGCAACTCGGTCCAATGCTTCGTCCCAGGTTGCAGGCCGGAGCGGTCCGTCTTTCGACCCGCGTACCATCGGAGTGAGCAGCCGGTCCGGGTGAGTCAGCAGATCGGTAGAAGTCCAGCCCTTCTGGCAGAGGCCGCCTTTGTTGGTCGGGAAGTCTTTACGCGGCTGGACTGAGAGCAGCCCAGCGTTATCCGGCACAAGGTTCATGCCGCATTGCAGCGCACAGTAAGGGCAATGTGTGGCAGTCGATGCTGTCATAGAGTGTCCCTTTCTTCCAGAATGCCGACATCGACAACTACGGAGCCGCTGAGGCCGCGCGGCGCGGCGATACCGACTTCGATCCGTGCTCCGGCGAGATGCGTTTCGGTGATGGAGAGCGGAACATGGAAGTCTGCTTTGGGGCCGACGGGGAAGTAGCGAACCGGCTGGCCGTTGACACAGAGGGACAGATACAAGAGGTCGTCGGAGAGGTTGCCTGCCCGAAAATAGATCACTTCCGCGGTTGCGCCTGCCGGCACTTCATAGCAGAGTGCTTCGTTGAGCGGGCCGACATCGAAGAAGCCTCGTCCGGCAAAGGGGTAGACGCCCTGCAAAAAGCGCGGCGTTGCCAGTCCAAGTCGTGTCAGCCTCTGCTGACGTGTTTCGGTAGCGACTGTGTCGTGTTCAGTTTCCGGGTATGTGCTGAATTGACTCATGGCGAGGCGAATGCTTTCTCTAAAAAGTTAAGAAGAAAGGCGACGTCGCCGGAAGGAGCCACAGGGCAGTGTGGTGAACGTAAGCTGGTTAAACGTGAGGGGAAAGCCGCCGCGTCAATGCGGGAATGGCTCTATGTTATCTATCATAACCGATAAATGTTTCGGAACTGTTTCGGCTATAACAATTTACACCCAAATATTACGGTTATGCAGAGGATTTGTGGAGACTGTTGAGGGAAAACAAATTGCCTATCACTGCGATCATTCTTGCGGGGGGCCAAAGCCGGCGTATGGGAACTGACAAGGCCGCTCTCGAAATCAAGGGCGCGACTTTGCTGGAACGCACGGCTCGAGTCGCCCTCGGTGCCGATCTGCCGGTTCTTGTCGCGGGCCGCGTTCGTCCGCTTGGCTGGCTTCTGGAAACTGTATTTGTGGAAGATGCTCACCCTGGCCTCGGCCCGCTGGGAGGATTATCAGCAGCGCTGGGTCAAACACAGACTTCCGTGCTGGCTTTGGCCTGTGACCTGCCGCTTTTGACGGCAGACGCGCTTCGCTGGCTCCTGGCACAGTTTGCGGAACAGAGGGGGGAACATGGCCTTGTCACAATCAATGGCGACCGGTGGGAACCGCTTTTCTCACTCTACCAGCCTTCTGTTTTGCCGAAAATAGACACAAGGCTTATGGAAGGCCGACGCTCACTGCACGGGCTAATCGAAGCGGGAGACTTTGCGTTTGTCCAGGCTCCTGATTGGGTTCGCACCCAGCTAGTGAATGTGAACACAGCGGACGAATGGGGAAAGATAAGGGCATCCGGAGAGCAGCAGAAACGTTAATGAAAATTAATTTTTCGCCCAGTGCTGAGGAGCTTCTGCTTCTCATCCAGTGCGGTTCATGGCGGGTATACTCAGTTCTATGAATACAAGAACTTTGCTGCCGCTGACGGCCCTTGCCCTTCTTGCTTTAGCGCCCATGAACGCCGCTCCTGCGGCGGCTCCCAGTTATCATCTGCTGCAAAAAGTCACGCTTGGCGGTGACGGCGGCTGGGACTATCTGACTGTCGATCCCGATGCCCGGCGTCTTTATATCAGCCGGGGGACACATGTGATGGTGGTGGATGCCGACACGGAAAAAGTCGTCGGGGATATTCCAAACACCAACGGTGTCCACGGCATCGCTCTGGCTTCGAAACTAGGCCGGGGCTTTATCAGCGATGGCCGCGATAACACCGTTACGATCTTTGATCTGAAGACGCTGCAAACTCTTGGAACAGTCGCAGTCGGCACCGGACCGGACTGCATCGTTTACGAGCCTAAGCCTCAGCGTGTGTTCACGTTCAATGGCCGCAGCAACGACTCGACGGTCATTGATGCCAAGTCCGGCAAAGTGCTGGGCACAATCGCGCTGAACGGCCGCCCGGAGTTCGCCGTGGTGGATGGTGCTGGCATGGTGTACAACAACATTGAAAGCACCAGCGAGATTGTCGCGATCGATGCG
>JBPBQB010000056.1:0-3991 GCA_050954545.1 Janthinobacterium lividum
GAACCCGGACACGCTGAGGACGCTTCCCGAAGCAGTCCGATTTGTTAAAGCGTTCTTCGAGGCGGAAAAGCCGGTCGCTTCTATCTGCCACGGCCCCTGGACACTCATCGAAGCCGGCGTCGTCAAAGGTGTCAAGATGACCTCCTGGCCGTCTCTCCAAACAGACCTCCGCAACGCCGGTGCAGAGTGGGTAGACGAAGAAGTGGTCACAGACAAAGGCATGGTCACGAGCCGCAAGCCCGAAGACATTCCTGCATTCAATCAGAAGATCATCGAAGAATTCGCCGAAGGCAAACATGCCGGCCAGCGAGAAAAAGCGATAGCCGCGTAATTGACGTTTACGCCGAACGCGAGTTCGGGTAGAAGCGTCTGTGTCAGGCGACGTCTCCTAGTAAAATACTAGCAAGGAAATCACACTATGTTTATGCGAATCGACAAACTGCAAGTCGACCTCCCCAAGAACACTGAACCCGATCCCGCTGCGGCTGCAATCGTGCAGGAGCTGATGGGCGGACGGTTCGGCGAAATGTCCACGCTGAATAACTACATGTATCAGTCGTTCAATATGCGCGGGCGGAATGACATTGTCCCGTTCTATGATCTGGTCGCCAGCATCACTGCCGAAGAGTTCGGCCATGTCGAGCTTGTCGCCGCAGCGATTAACCTGCTGCAAAACGGCGGTGAGCCGGATGATGCAACGCCTAAAGATTCCCCGCTGACAACGCTGAACGGCGGCAACGGCATCCGGCATCAGTTCGTCAACAACGGTAACAGCGCCCTGGCGGCAAATTCGCTTGGCGCACCCTGGCAGGGCGATTACGTCTTCAACAGTGGCAACCTAGTTTTGGATATGCTGCACAACTTCTTCCTGGAAAGCGGCGCACGCATGGGCAAGCTGCGGGTCTATGAGAGCAGCACCAACCCTGTTGTCAAGCGCCTGACCGGCTACCTGCTGGTGCGCGGCGGTGTCCATCAGCTTGCCTATGCCGTGGCGCTGTCCAAGCTCACAGGTGTTGAAGTGCCGAAGATGCTTCCGATCCCGGACATCCGCACGGACAAGATTCCTGAGTGCCAGGAGTTCATTGCGAAGAACCTGCACAACACGCTCTACCGGTTTAGCCCAGACGATTACACGCACATCGGCGATGTGTTTAACGGCAACCACCCGGAAGACGGTTCCCCGCTGCGGGTGAGCGACGGTCATCCCGACGGTCATCCCCTCGCGGACTTGCCGCCGGCTCCGGCAAGCGGCATCCCGAGCTTCGACATGGGCGAGATGAAAGAAATCGCTGCCCGTCTCATGCGTGGTATGTAAATGATTTTACGTAGGCCTCAGAGCCGTGGGACTAAAGTCCTCGGCTTTGGGGCGAAGCGCCTATTGGCCGCCTTCGCGGGCAAAGAATAAGATTGTGTCGAAATCTGCTCCTTCTCGACGAAGGTCGAGACTATGCCTGCGGCATTACTTCGTATATGTCGCTTCGACCTACAGCGCAGAACTTCAATTCCACGCGCCTATCACCTTAGAGTGTTATCCCAGGCGATCTCAGGAGCCGAGCAGGCCTGACAATGGGCCAGCCATTCGCCGGTCATCAGACCCCTGTCGCCCAAAGAATTAAAGCGCTCGTAATCGATGGCCGCGACTGGCTGAAGGTTCAGGACAATGACCGGGACGCCTGCTTTCTGCACCACGGGCAGCACCGTCGAGCTGAGGGCATACGTCGAGATATACAGAAAGATAACGTCCACATCCGAGCGCCTGAATATGTCCGCCGCTTCCCGCGCTTTTTGTGGCGTGTCCACCATGCTGGCGTCGATGACTTCGACACCAGGCCGTTCCAGATGCGCGTGTATCTGCTGCTGGTAGCCCTGAAGCCGGGGTAATAGACCAGGGAACTGGGGCTAGTACGTATCCAGACCGATCCCGAATAATCCGATTTTCACTTTGTGCTTTCTAATGTTCCGACTGTCACCGGCCCAAGCAGTCCCGAAGACTCCAGCGGCGAGTTCGGCGAGTAGTCGTTGCCGGTGGTCGATGTCAGCCGCTCGGACTGCGGCTTGCCCGAATCACCGATGAGTCGGTTGATCCAGAGGTTCGCGACCGTGATTTCCAGCGTATTCCCCGTAGGCTTCAGCATTCCGGCGGGTATGGAGACTCGCCACGGATCGCACCAGACAATCCCGAGTGACTTGCCGTTAAGACGAACTGACGCGAGATTTTTCACCGTGCCGAGTGCCAGAGCGCCGGGCGTATTCCGAAGGCTGCTGCCTGCGGGAAGCGCGAATGAAGTCGTGTAAACGGCCTTGCCCGAGTAGTATTTGATGCCAGGCTCTGGGCGCTTGCTCCAATCGTCCAAAGCAGCAAATTTGATTGAGGCTGGGCCGCCCCATTTCGGGTCAAACGCGACTGTCCATGGCTGGGTCAAAGTCAAGACAGACCGGTACTGGGGAAAGTTCGTGCCCGCGTTTATAGGAGCTGTGAGCGGCTTTCGGAACACGACAAAGCCGCTTTCGTGGGATGCCAATCGCAGCGGGATATGTGTCAGGCCGTTTGCGGACGAGCTTTTCGGCAGATCGCGCGTCTCCCCGGTCAGCGGGTTCCACCATTCCGGCTGACAGCCTGCTATTCGGAACGTCGCCGTTGTCAGGATCGGCCTGGCACCTGGATTAGCGATGAAGTAAACGTCGCTGCCGCTGAGATGACGGTGGATATAGCGCATCGGGGCATCTGAGGAAAAGTCCGGGGCGACTCCCATCTGTTTCAGGATACTCGCCGTCACCAAATAGTCTGGGTAGATCGGGGCCACCGGCTGGCTGAGTGACCACGGTCCCATTCCGACTGGTCCTAAATCCATGGCTGGACTCTGGGGACCGTCGGGAGACTGAGACGACTGCCAGTGGCTATCGGTCCCAAACTTCTGGACGCTGCCATCGCTACAAGTAATCGCGAACGCACCGATGACTCCCGCCGGGTTTGGCGTATCGCCCGTATTCTCGGCAGTGATACGAATGTCGTTAGCACCGGTCTTCAGCCAGGGCGTCATATCCAGCGTGTTCAGTGCGTGGAAGTCGTCGCCGCTTCCGACCCGGTGGCCATTGACAAAAAGTATGTAGCTGTTGTCGGCAGTGATCAAGGCCATGCCTGACTTGATCGTTTGGCCTGGTGCAATTGTCCTAGTTGTCTGGAAAAAGCGTTTCCCGACCGGCGCACTGGCGGCAGGATTGCCCTCCGGGAACCAGATCCACCGAGCTTGGTCTACCTGCATCACCGTTCCCGCAGAGGTCAATAAGATATGGCCTTTGCCGACAGCCCGACTGGCTGCATAAGGCGCAGTTCCCCAGAGCTGAGCCGAGAGTGTATGCAGGGCAGTGTCGGCTGCCGGGTAGTCTGAGAGGCTGGGGGACTTGACCGGCGGCGAGCCGGTGACAGTCGCACCGGCCTGAACAAGCTGGACAATCTTAGTCAGCAGGCCAGGTGTCATTGTCGCCCAGGTTGGAAGTACCAGCAGGCGGTAACTCATGCCATCAGGAAACGTGACCCGGCCCTGATGCACCAATGCGTGGGCCATCAAGTTTTCCGGAGAGCAGCCGTCGAAGCTGTAGCTTTTTTTGTCCGGGAATCCCGATGTCAGCGCGGATGCGGGCGGGGTGAAGACCTGCGGCGCACCTTCCGGAGTCAGATACAGAATATCATCGACCGGCAGGCCCTGACGCAGCATCTGGCTGCACCGGGCAACGTACGTGTGGAACGCAGGCACCATATCCCACCAGGTCTGTGTCCGCTCCCAGTGGACTCCGTAAGGCCCCATCGTCATACCGGGGAATTGGTCAAGCTCCGGCTGATGCTGGTACCGATGAATGACAAATTTATTGATTCCCGTACATAATGCCCAGTCAAGCTGGTCTTTCATGGAGCCGGGGTACTGATGCCAGTCTTCGCCGGGATTGGCCGTGAACGACTCCGCCCCGATGATGCGCCTGCCGTTCGTGTGTC
>JBPBQB010000090.1:0-3980 GCA_050954545.1 Janthinobacterium lividum
TTCCCCATTTCTCTCACCGCCCTCCCCTACCCGGGGTGGGACCCTGCCAAGCAAGGCGGGAGGGGTTTAAGATGTCTCATGCGTCGTCGATGTATTGGCAGGTGGCGTCTTGCGCTTGCGGTCGGAACCGCTGGTGCCTTCGGTGCGGCGCATTTCGGCAAGCTCGGTTTTACGCTGTTCGCCGACTTTCTTCAACGTCTTTTCCCACTCGGCTTTGTAGGGGCGCAGCGTTTCCACCAGAGCCGTCGCGATGGCGAGGTTGCGGAACCATTTGTGGTTGGCGGGGACAATGTACCAGGGGGCGTTTTTGGTGGAGGTCGCACTGAGAGCGTTTTCGTAGGCTTTCGTGTAGGCATCCCAGAACTGACGCTCTTCCCAGTCACCGGGCGACAGCTTCCAGGCCTTTTCTTCGTCCTGCTCCCGCGCTTCCAGGCGTGCTTTCTGCTCGTCTTTGCTGATGTGCAGGAAGAACTTTAGGATGATCGTGTTGTTATCCGACAGCAACTTCTCGAAGTTCTTGATCTGACCGTAGCGCTCCTTAACGACATCTTCTGTGACTAGGTCGTGAACGCGCGTGACCAAAACGTCTTCGTAATGCGAGCGGTTGAAGATCGTCATCAGCCCTTTGGCCGGGGCCTGTTTGTGGACACGCCAAAGAAAGTCGTGACCGGCCTCTTCGGGTGTCGGCACTTTGAACGACGCGACATCGCAGCCCTGCGGGTTCATCGTCGCCATGACATGGGCAATGGTGCCGTCTTTGCCGGACGTGTCCAGACCCTGAAGCACGATCAGAACGCTGTGGGTCTGGGCCGCGTACAGCCATTCCTGCAGGCCGCTCAACTCCGCGCCGAGCTTTGCCAGCATGACCGTTCCTAAATCTTTGTCTTCGCCGCCTTTATCATCAGGTGCGTAATCACTGAGCTTGATCTTCTGTTCTTTGTCGAGCTTAACGGCGTACTCCGTCGCTGCTTTGTCTTCCCGCTTCATAGTTTATCCCCCGGCCCATTGTAGCACACGCGGCAAGAGTTAGAGGCCCCCCCGCCCCAATTCTGGGGAGCGAGAGTTTGGATAGGAGCAGAGGGCGCATTAAGCAGCGCCCCTACTTCCTTCCATATTGCTCCCCAGAATTGGGGCGGGGGGCCTCTTCGCTTTACAGCCCATCGTAGCGGGAATAGCCCCGGCCTTCGTCGCTCCAGTAATCTTTTGGCTCGACAGCAGTGTAAGTGATCTTTGTGATGGCTTTGATGTTTTTGAGGCCAAGCTTCATAGGTGCGATCAGGCGCAGGGGCGCACCGTGTTCGACTGTCAGCGGAACAAGCTGCTGATTGGCATCGTTCTGATGAGTTGCCAGCAGCGTCTGCGGGTGCTGGGCAGTTGGCAGATCAACGGACACATAGTAGGGATCGGAATTGCCGTCGGAATCTAAGTTGACGGATGAATCCAGCCGGGCCCACTTTGCACCGGGCATGGGCGGATAGGCCGCGAGGAAATCGGCAAAGCGCAGTCCCCCCCACCCTGCGATCATACTCCAGCCTTCGACGCAGACAAGGCGCGTCACTTGATCGTGACGTCCGCCATAGCGTGTCACCAGAGCCTGAATGTTCTGGGCGGTCAGCTTCTCGACTTTTCCTGATGCCAGCCCGACGACAGTCAGATCCCAATCGGGAATATAGCTCGGATCAGGGGTCTGACCATCATAGTTGTTTCGAAGTTCTTTCGCGGCTTGAGACAGAGAATAAGTCGGGACGGCGCGTGTGGGTGAATAGAGCGCTTCGGCGACATCATCGTCGAAGGTCAGTGTCTTGTCCAGCAGCCTGGCTTTGCGCCCAGTGGCGACAACGGGTTTGAGATGCAGCCGGGCACGGGTTTCATCGGGCAGCAGCCAGGCGAAGCTGAAGGCAGCGGCGACCGCTCCTGCACCGTAGAGAAGGAAATCGCGGCGGGTCTGGTTTTTCAGGGCTTTGATTGGAACCTGAACCGGTTCCATTTCATGCGGCGCGATGTGGTCAGCCCGGAGCGGCTCCGGCGCAGGCGTCACCGCAGCCGAGCCGTCCTCTTTTAGTCCTGGAAACTGGGTTTCTTCGGCGTTATCTTTCGCTTTTAGGTCGTCTGCCAATACGGGCTATCTCCTCGTCTACTCATCTATTATAACAGTTTGGCGGGTGATAAAGTTCAATGCGTGTGTGAATTCCACACTCTGCCGGGCATAATTAGGTATGGCTATCGCTACTATCAACCCCGCGACCGGGGAGACGATCAAAACATTTACGCCGCTGACCGACACCGAGGTAGGAGAAAAGCTCGCTAGAGCATCACACGCGTTCCAGCACCAGCGTCAGACGAGCTTCGCTGAGCGGTCTGCATATATGAAGCGCGTTGGTAAGATACTGGACACGGAGAAGCACACCATCGCCGCGGTCATGACGCTGGAAGTCGGTAAGACATTCAAAGCATCCGTAGCAGAAGTGGAAAAATGCGCCACCGCCTGTCGGTACTACGCCGAAAATGCCGAGCGATTTCTGGCCGATCAGGCCTATGAAATCGAAGGCGCAAAGGCATTTGTCCGGTACCGGCCCCTCGGGGTCGTGCTGGCGATCATGCCCTGGAACTTTCCGCTCTGGCAGGTAATACGGTTCGCCGCGCCGGCGCTGATGGCCGGGAATGTCGGGCTTCTGAAACATGCCGACAATGTCCCACAGTGTGCAATGATTTTGGAAGACGTGTTTCTGAGAGCCGGATTTCCCGACGGCACGTTTCAAGCATTATTAATCGAAACGCCGCAGATCGCCGCTGTGATCGATGACCCACGCGTTGTCGCGGCGACCCTCACCGGCAGCGAACGGGCGGGCATCGCAGTGGGCTCGCAGGCAGGGGCGAAGATCAAGAAGACAGTGCTGGAACTGGGCGGAAGTGATCCGTTCATTGTCATGCCCAGCGCCGATTTAGATACTGCTGTCAAGACGGCAGTGCAGGCACGGACACTTAACAACGGCCAGTCCTGTATTGCTGCCAAGCGGTTCATTCTCCATGAAACGATTGCTGATGAGTTCACCCAGAAGTTCATCGCCTATTTGGAAGCGCTGACTATCGGTGATCCGATGGACCCGCAGACAGACATCGGACCACTGGCGACGCCAAAGATACTCGGAGCGTTGGAAGCCCAAGTCGATCAAAGCGTCACCGCTGGCGCAACGCTCCTGACAGGCGGCAAACGCCTCGATAAACCCGGCAGCTTCTATCCCCCAACCGCGCTGTCCAACATCCCGCAATCCGCCTCGGCATACTCCGAAGAGCTGTTTGGTCCGGTCGCCCTGCTGTTCCGTGTCAAAGATTTAGACGACGCGATCCGTCAGGCTAACGACACTCCTTACGGCCTCGGCAGCAGTGTTTGGACCAACGACCCCATTGAGCAGCAGCGTTTTATTGACGAGATCGAGGCCGGCATGACCTTTGTCAACAGCATGGTCGCGTCTGACCCTCGGCTTCCCTTCGGCGGCATCAAGCACTCCGGCTATGGCCGTGAGCTTTCGGAACACGGCATCCGCGAGTTCGTCAATTTGAAAACGATATTCATCGCATCTGGCAAAAAAAGCGGGCGGGACGTTCAGGACACGGAATAATGGACCGCATTCGAGGGTTATTCGCTTCGGCAGCTCTACTTGAAAGCCACTTTTTGTGTGTAGCCTGAGTCAACGAGGAACGCGCCAATATCGTTGACAAACTCCAGTTTATTAGCGGCATCGAGGATCTCGATCCCGACCGGTCGATGGTTGCTGTCCCAATCAAGGATGACACCGTCATAATCATCACTTTCCTCAACCAACGCATTGCTGTCAAAGAGAATACGGATAATATTTAGTTCTTTGTCATAGTTAAATGTCATAACTCACTCCAATACTTCTGGATGTTTCGTGTCCGATACGCAGTGACAACAGTGAAAGGCTGCTGCATGTCTGAAACGATGACCCGCACCAAAAAGG
>JBPBQB010000243.1:0-3957 GCA_050954545.1 Janthinobacterium lividum
CGCAAGCGAGAGAGGGGAGTCCGATTCCGACTCCCCTCTCCCGGAACGGGGGTGGGGCGGGGGGTGGGGGTCCCTCCTCGGGTTCGCCTTCGTCACTTTTGTCCTTTCGTTTCCCGCGTTCGGGGCAAAAGCAGGCGGGGCAATCACGGCGACGGCGACATTTGTAGTGGCCTGGCGGCTGCTGCAAAACCGCCGGGTGCGCTGGACACACTTGCTCGGCAGTATTGCGCTCGGGTTCGCATTGGTGTTCCTATGGGCAGTCCTGAGCCATGTGCTGCATCTGCGGCGGACCCATCTGGAAACGGCAGCGGATGCGCTGGGGCAGGGGCGTTTCGGGTATATTGCCGGAGTAAGTCTGCGGAAGATCGGGCTGGCCGTGCGGGTCGCCCTGCATCCGGGAACTCTTCTGGGCCTGCTGGCATTCGCCCTGCTGGGCCTCGCGATCCGAAAGCTGCTGTGGCATCAGGTCACGGAGTATCTAAGCACCAGACCACGCGAGACGGCTATCCTGAAAGCAGGCCTGTGGGGCTGCTTGGTCGCACTGCTGTTTAACGACTCCGGCATCGTCGCCGCGATTTTGATCCTGCAATGTCTCGCGCTCATGCTGCTGCACGGACTGTATTCGGAAAAGTCCCTGCCCTGAACGGCAGGTTTTTAAGAGTGCAATCTCCCGCCTTCGCGGGTGAAGACTAACTTTGTTAGCATTTTCTGTGCCCGCGAAGGTGGGGACTTGCACTTCTAAAGCACGGGGGTTCAGCCCCGTGAAACCTATTTAGAGTAACCATATGCGTCTGCTCGGGCTTGATGTCGGCGATGTTCGTATTGGAATTGCGGTCTGTGACTCGCTGGAGATCGCCGCGTTTCCTGTCGGCGTGGTGCGCCGTGTTGGCAGCTTAAAACGTGATGTCGCGGCGGTGGCGGCGCTTGCGGTCGAACAGGAAGCGGAAGGCGTTGTTGTCGGCCTGCCGCTGTCTTTGGACGGCGGGATCGGGCCGCAGGCGCAAAAGACGCAGGGATTCGCGAAAGCGCTGTCGAATGTACTTGCCGTGCCGATTGTCTATTGGGACGAGAGCCTGACCAGTGTCGAGGCCGAAGAGATTTTGATCGCACAGGGAGTTTCCCGCTCCAAGCGCCGCGACAAAATTGACCAGACAGCAGCAGCGCTGATTTTGGAAAGCTATCTTGCCCACCGGCGAATGACGAACGCTCCACGCGATACACTCACATAGTCTGAATAGCAATGCAATGGATGAAAGCACTTCTCAAAAAATCTAAGTTCTGGCTGTCGGCTGCCGCTATTCTATTTGTAGTACTGTGTTTCCCGCCAATTCTAAATCTGGTTCTCATAAACAGTGCCGGAAAAGGTCAGGTCTCGACGGTCAATCATCTTCTAGCGATTGGGGTAGCTCCGTCAGATGACGCTTTTAGTGTGGCGGCTTCCGAGGGTCAGACGGCTGTCGTCTGCTCCCTACTGGCGGCAGGCGCAAATCCGAACGCAATGAACGAGATTGACGAGACGGCATTGGCCTATGCCGCCGAATATGGTCATGCCAAAGTCGTGAGGCTGATGCTTGCTTACGGGGCTGACCCGAATTGGGGCTGTCGGGAAATGGATCCTCTCACTGTTGCTCGCCTTGGAAATTATCCTGACATTGTAAAGATGCTGAAGCGAGCAGGCGCGAAGGATTAGCATTATTTTATGCCCTCACATCTTGCACATACGCCTCGACGGGTGCGGCGCAGCGCCACTTTGCTTGTTCTGCTACTGGTCGCGGCCCTCGGCATCGCAGCCGGGGTATTGTACACAATCCAGCTTTTGGGGCCGGTTTCCGGCAACCCTAAAGCACCGACTGTGCTGGTGACGATTCCGCCCGGCAAAAGTGCGCGTCAGATCGGCGAGATTCTGGCCCGGCGGCACTTGATCCGCAGCCCGCTCAGTTTCGTGTTTGCAAGCCGGATGGATCATCTGTCGGGGGAGATGCACGCTGGGCATTATCTGCTGTCGCCTGCCATGCCGCCGCGTCAGATCGCCGCGCTGATGGCTCTGGGCGAAACGGCTCAAGGCGTGGTGACGATCCCCGAAGGTTTCACGGTTCGTCAGATCGCCCGGCGTTTAGCGGCCTCGGGTCTGGTCAGTGAAACCCAGTTTTTGATGCTGGCCCAGACAAAGGGTGGGAGCTTTTCGGTACACGGCTGGTCGCCGCCCAATGACAATCTCGAAGGCTATCTGTTTCCCGATACCTACACGGTGCCCAAAGGATCGACCCCGCGCGAGATCATTCAGCAGATGCTGGAGAACTTTGATACCCGCGTTGTCAAGCCGTTTGGAACCGAAGCCGCCCATAGGCCGGGCGGTCTGCCGGACACCATCACGCTGGCCTCGCTGGTGGAGCGGGAAGCGGAAGTGGATACCGACCGGCCCTTGATCGCGGCGGTCTATCAGAACCGTCTGAAAACCGGAATGCGGCTTCAATGCGACGCGACTGTCCAGTACGCGCTGCCGGTTCACAAGACCCGCTTATTTTACGCGGATTTGCGGGTAGACTCGCCTTACAACACGTACCTGAATGCGGGTCTGCCGCCGACACCGATTGCCAGCCCTGGACTGCCGAGCATCGAAGCCGCGCTGCATCCGGCGAAAGTGGACTATCTCTATTACGTCGCCGGGCCCGGCGGCAAACACGTCTTTAGTGCGACGCTGTCTCAGCACGATCAAGCTATTGCGCGTCTGCGCGGGAAATCGCAATAAGCGGCACGAGTGAAGATGGCGTAAAAGCGAAGGTGTTTACGCCCTCGTTATCTTTACGCCATCGCCTTTCACGTACCGAACATAATGCCCTCGTCTTTCACGTACCGAACATAATGCCCTCGTCTTATTTCGTCCAACCATGAAAACCCTATGCTATACACACTTCAAAACCTGACCCCGACCCGTGTCGTCGAATCGCTGAGTGAGCTGGAACCGTCCGTTCTCAAAGAACAGGGGATTGCCGCGATCATTACAGATCTGGATAATACCCTTGTTCCGTGGCAGCATTACGAGATCATGCCCGGCGTGATCGAGTGGCTTGCCAAGCTGGAAGTGGCGGGGATCAAGATCTGCATTGCGTCTAATACGATCCATACCGAACGCCTCAAGCAGCTTGCCGACACGATGAATATCCCTTTTGTCGACCGTGTCCAGAAGCCCCGCACCGGCGGCTTCCTGCGGGCGATGAAGCTGATGGGCTCGAATGTCGACAATACGGCGGTCTTTGGCGACCAGCTCTTTACGGATATTCTCGCGGGCAACCGATTGAAGCTGCACACGATCCTACTGCGCCCGCCGCTGTCCAAAGAAGAGTTCGTATCGACACAGCTCGTGCGCTACGTTGAAAATGGCGTCATCCGCAAGTTGCGCGAGCGGGGTCAATGGCCTGCTGCCGCTGCCGTAGAAGCCGCGCTGGATGCCATGCCGGACCCGCGTACCCCGGAAGCAAAGCACCGCTCGACTTTAGCAATCGCTGCAATCATTGGCTTGGTCGTGATTCTCATTATTCGTGCCCGGCGCAAATCGTGAGGGTGGCCCCCAGCCCCCAATAATGGGGGAGCAGAATTAAGCGAGGCTTTTTTGTTCTTTTCTGGTTCCCCCATTATTGGGGGCTAGGGGGATTTAAATGGATACTGCTGCTCTTATCGAAGAAGCAAAAAAATACGTCGGCGAATTCTACTTGTCGGAGCCTGACGATTGGACTGCTGCATCCGTGTCGTCTGCATTGGTGACAGAGGCAGGAAACGTCTATACAGGCATCTGTTTGGATTTAGCTTGCGGCATCGGCTTTTGTGCGGAACATTCTGCGATTGCCTCAATGCTTCAACAACGCGAAACAGTGATTAAGAAGATTGTAGCAGTTAATAAGCATCACGTATTAGCGCCGTGTGGCAGGTGCCGTGAACTAATGTTCCAAGTCAATATGC
>JBPBQB010000079.1:0-3920 GCA_050954545.1 Janthinobacterium lividum
ACACTGTTAGAGCTGACTAAAGATCGCGCCTGACAGGCAGCAGAGATTGCCATCAACTGTCGGCTGCGTGGGGCAGATGCAGTTTATGCCGCCATCGCTCAGGAGTTTGGCACATCGCTCGTCACTTGGGACCAGGAGCTGCTATTGCGCGGCGCATTGGCAGTGACAACAATGACACCGAGCGATTGGCTCACGGCGAACCCCACCGTTTAGGAACAAAGCACTATGGACTTTAAAGTAATTTCTAATTATAAGCCGTCGGGCGATCAGCCGGCAGCGATTGATAAGCTGGCGGCGGGCCTCAGACATGGCGATAAATATCAGACTCTGCTAGGCGCGACCGGAACTGGAAAAAGCGTGGCCTGGGATGAGCCGGTGACGGTTTCACTCGGCGGGGACCAATACTATCGCGGTCCGATTGGAACACTTATCGACTCTGTATTTAGCTCTGAGCAATCTGAGGATTCGCAAGAATGCCGCGCTCCCGCACTATGGAAGATATTAGCCTGGGATGCTGCTTCGGGTGATGTCGCCTGGCGACCAGTGACAGGGCTGAGTCGCCACCGCAGCCCAGAGTATTTGTATCGTCTGACTACAGCTTGCGGGCGCGAAGTCACCGTAACCGGCGACCATAGTGTCTGGGTGCTTCGCGGCGGACAGGTGCATTTACTGCCGGGCGATCAAGTGCAGTTGGGCGATGCGCTGCCCCTGCCTCGGCGCACTCCGGCTCCAGCCCAGCCGCTGCGCTCATTGAACCTGATCAACCTGCTCAGATCAGCGGCACAGGATTCTAAGCAATCCGTTTCCGTGAAGATGCAGCCTGGCATGTCTCTGCCAGATAAATGGGAATCGCTCATTGCTCCTTTTTATGAGAAGCCATATTACAAGCAGTGGCGAATGCGCGTACAGGGCGAAGGCATGTGCTTGGCCGCAGGCACCGCCTTGCTTGACACAGGAGTAGTCCCGCTGGACAGCCTGCGTCTGCATGGCAGCCGGTACTCCCGCAGTGCGGAACTGGCATTCACCGAAGACCTTGGCATTATCTGGGGACAATATCTTGCCGAAGGTCATGCCGCTGAGAGGTTTGCGCTTTTTTCGGTGAGGGACCCCGACGTGCAGCAGGAGCTGCAACGGTGCCTGGTGGCCTGCCTCGTCCCGTTCTTCCGCCGCCCGGATGGTGACTTTGTTGTTGGAGAGCGTGTTTGGCGCGACATGCTCTTTCTCCTGATGGGCAGTGGATCGGCTTCGAAACACTTACCCTCCTGCTGGCCTGCCCTTTCCAATCCCATGCTTGCATCAGTCCTGCGCGGCTATTTCGAAGGGGATGGAGGGATCGATGGGGGAGCAGTCACGGCCGTCACGTTCAGCCGGACGCTGGCTTATGATGTTACGGAAGCACTGCTGCGGTTTGGTATTTGGGCGCGTGTTCGTCCCGTTCAAAAACGGAAACCAAACGGTGAAACAGGCACTTACTTTAAAATTACTATTTCCGGGGCCGATAATCTCCAGCGTTTTTCCGAGGAGGTTGGATTTATCAGTCGGCGCAAAATCCAGACACTTCAAGCAAGCCTGCGTTCCGATAATACTAATGTAGACTTGATCTTTGGCGTCGGCCCGCGCCTGAAAGTCGAACGGGAACGGCTTGGCTTGCTGCAGCGCGAAGTCGCCCAATTAGCAGGCTGCGGACGAGCCATGATTTCTGCAATTGAATGCGGCAAAAGACATCCCTCACGAAAACTTTTTCTTCGGTTATGCCAGGCACTAAGCATTCAAGATGCCGCATTCGTCGGATTGGCAAATGTCCACTGGTCTCCTATCGCGAATGCCCAGCAGACAATGTCCAAAAACAACCAGGTTTATGATTTCAGCGTCGCTGGTTACGAAACATTTCTCACCGGCAGCGG
This sequence comes from Janthinobacterium lividum, assembly GCA_050954545.1. Classification (GTDB taxonomy): domain Bacteria; phylum Armatimonadota; class Armatimonadia; order Armatimonadales; family Capsulimonadaceae; genus JANXMY01. The sequence goes on from JBPBQB010000079.1 coordinate 1,905, forward strand.
CGGAGTTTTTGTTCATAATACTTTTACGGCGGCAAATGTGATCGAGCGTGTCCAGCGCCCGACGCTGGTGATCGCTCATAATAAGACACTGGCGGCGCAGCTTTGTTCCGAGTTCCGGGACTTCTTCGGCCAGAATGCCGTCGAGTATTTTGTCTCTTATTACGATTACTACCAGCCGGAAGCGTATATTCCGCAGACAGATACTTTTATTGAGAAAGACTCCAGCATCAACGACGAGATCGACCGCTTGCGGCACTCCGCCACTCAGGCAGTGCTGGAACGGCGAGACGTGATAATTGTGGCGTCGGTTTCCTGTATCTATGGCCTGGGAGCACCGGAAGAATACTCGCGCATCATTCTTAAGTTCGAGCGCGGCAAAGAGTACGACCGCGATGATATGCTCCGGCGTCTGGTCGATATGCAGTTCACGCGCAACGATTTGGTGCTGACCCGCTCGACGTTCCGGGTGCGCGGCGACGTTTTGGAGCTTCAGCCCGCCGACGAAGAGATTGTCGTGCGCGTCGAGTTCTTCGGGGACGAAGTCGAAAAGATTACGACAGTCGATCCGCTGACCGGCGAAGTGCAGTCATCCAAAGACGAGATCACGATCTTCCCGGCGTCTCACTTCGTTTCCAGCCCGGAGCGGCAGGAGCGGGCCGTGATCGGCATTGAAGAGGAAATGCACCAGCGAGTTGCTCTGTTCAAGCAGCAGGGCAAGCTTTTGGAAGCCCAGCGGATCGAACAGCGCACACGTTTTGATCTGGAAATGATCCGGGAAGTCGGCTACTGCAACGGGATCGAGAACTATTCACGCTGGTTTGACGGCCGTGAACCCGGCACTGCACCTTCGACTCTGCTGGACTACTTCCCGGATGATTATTTGATTGTCATTGACGAATCGCATCAGACTTTGCCTCAGCTTCGAGCCATGTACAACGGCGACAAGGCCCGCAAAGACACGTTGATCGAGTATGGTTTTCGACTTCCCTCGGCAGGTGACAACCGGCCACTGAAATTTGAGGAGTTTCAGGAGCGTGTCGACCAGTGCATTTTCGTTTCTGCAACGCCCGCAGCCTTCGAGCGTGAGCATTCCGAGCAGATCGTCCAGCAGATCATCCGTCCTACCGGCCTGATTGACCCGGAGATCATTATCAAGCCCATCAAAGGTCAGGTGGATGATTTGCTGAACGAGATCCGTCTGCGGACTGCCAAAGGCGAACGTGTTCTGGTAACGACGCTGACCAAGAAGATGGCCGAAGATTTAACCGAGTTCCTTCTTGATTTGAACATCAAAGTCAACTACCTGCACAGCGATGTCCATACGCTGGAGCGCACGGAGATCCTGCGCGACCTGCGTTTAGGCATCTACGACGTTATCATCGGCATCAACCTATTGCGCGAAGGTCTGGACCTGCCGGAAGTCTCTTTAGTCGCGATCTTGGACGCCGATAAAGAAGGCTTTCTGCGCTCGGAAACGTCGCTGATCCAAACAATAGGCCGCGCCGCTCGTAATCTCGGCGGTCAGGTCATCATGTACGCCGACCGCATCACCGGCTCGATGGAGCGGGCGATGGGCGAGACCACACGCCGCCGGGCCATTCAGGAAGCGTATAATGTCGAGCACGGGATTACGCCCTACACGGTCAATAAAGCAGTCCGGGAAGTTCTGGAATCGAAGAAGATCGCCGAGCAGAAGAGTTACTACAATGTATCCCGCACCCGCAACCCAGAGACGCTGCCGCTGGACCAGATCATGTCCGCTCTCGCTGATATTGAAAAAGAGATGAAGCAAGCTGCCCGGTCACTAGAGTTCGAGCGTGCCGCTGAGCTGCGCGATGAGCTGTCCCGGCTCAAGAAGCTGCTCCCGGCGGGGGCGAAAAAGTAATCTATGGTCGTCGAGTTTGACAGCGAACATTTAATAACTGATGTTACGCAGACATTGAAGTCCGCCATGTGTTGATGTGCTTCTCTTTTGGTAAACTTGTCCCATGGACAAGACGCTGCTCGATCTGTATG
>JBPBQB010000130.1:0-3829 GCA_050954545.1 Janthinobacterium lividum
GATGATGGTGATGACGGAGAACCCCAAGGTCATGGGCGAGTTCACGCTGAAGGCGCGGCAGAAGGGGCTGGGGTGGCTGGCAACGGCAGTGATGCTGGCCGCTGCCGTGGGCCTGTTTGCGACCTGGGGACAGTGAAGTTGGGAGGAAGCAGGCTGCAAACGTAAGCCCAGAGGATTCGGCAAGTACCTAGGTCGGGCTTTCGTTAGTCACGTCGAACTTGGGCTGATCCCATGCGGTACCAGAGTGAAGGCAGTGTGACGCTCTATACTTGTTTCGGCTCTTGCCTGGAAGAAGCGCGTTCCTCCCTCCTCTGGCGCACTTCCGCTCGCAGCACTCGGGAGTCCTCAACAACGCTTGCCGAGATGGAACACAACATTTTGGCAACGGAGCAATTTCGGGTGAGCGTAAGTCCGAGCGTCTTGAAGTCTAACTGAGGGAGTGGCTTCCACGAATCTTCTTCACACATTTCTTTCCACCTTAGAGGGCAATGCTGACTGATTGTTCCCGCGCCGAGCCAAATCCAAAAACAAAAAAATGATGTTGCTGGATTGAGAGGCAACGCTTTTGTGGTATAAAACTGTATCCCAAGATTTTCTCGGGACTAGGCTCTTGCACAGAACCTTCACCGACCCCCCTGCGGTCGGACCGCCGCCAGGCGAGGAAGGGTTCGTGTGAATTGTCTTGGCCTTTTTCCAGATTGATCCGTTTTCTCATCCCAGCGGCGGCACTACCGCTTCCCCCCATGAATCTTCCCTTCATCAATCCCGCATCGTTGCCATCGGGACTTCGGCAGGCGGACTGAACGCCGTTAGCGTGATCCTGTCCGCCTTGCCCGCAAGTTTCCCCGCACCTATTCTTGTTGTTCAGCATCTTTCGCCTGAGTTTCCAAGCAGATTGGCCTCAATCCTCAGTAGCCTGACCGACCTGCGTGTCAAAGAGGCCGCAGAGGGCGACTGCCTTCAGCCAGGCCATGTCTACGTGGCACCACCTGGCAAGCATCTTCTCGTCAACCCAAACCAATTCCTCTCTCTGTCACTTTCCGCTAAGGTTCATCATTGCCGTCCTTCTGTCGATGTGCTGTTCCGCTCAGTGGCAACGACTTTTGGGTCACGGGCCATCGGCGTGGTTTTGACGGGCGGGGATGGAGACGGCGCGTCAGGCATTCAGGGGATCAAAGCCATGGGTGGCATCACCATTGCTCAGGACCTACTCAGTAGCCAGCAGCCCAGTATGCCTCGCCATGCGGCTGCCACGGGCGACGTGGATTTCGTGGTACCTTTGCCTGACATTGCTGCCTTGTTGATGACTTTAGTGAACCCTGGCAGTGCGCCTGTCCCTAGCCCACTCACAGATGCGGAAGCGAAAACGGATGCGGAAGTAAAACTGGCGGAATGTTCGGAAGCGCTGCGGGTAGCCGAGGAAGCCCTGCGAGTGCAGAGCGAAGTAAGCAGGTCTTATCGGACCAGTCGTCGGAGCGCCCCGCATAGAAATCGGATTGACCCGCATAAACACGAGTTCCGTTCCACCAACCCTGGGAAGAACCAGCACCAAGTGAAAGATCATCAAGAACCATGAGCCACTATTTAGCGAACGTTCGCGTTCCATTCCGCAGATATTCTGTCTTGCCAAATGTTAGCCGCCAGCAGGTACAGGCAGCAAAGCCAGAGCATGAATTAGCCCCTTGCCTTCTGACAACCTCAGACATTTCTTTGATGCCCTCGTTGTTGCAGACCCACCTGCGGTTGGGACTGGAACTCTACGCGCAGGGAGAGACTGTCGATGCACTGTGGGCCTTCTTCGAAGGAGTTGGGGCGGAACCTGGAAACGCGCTGGGACACTACCTATGTGGGCTCGCATTTCAGGCACTGGAACTTGGGCAGGAGGCGCAGGTGGAATAGGATAGCGTACTCACTTTAACGTCAAGCGAGGAAGCTATGAGTGGAGAAAGCCTGCCGAACACAAATGCGGAAAGTCTGCCGACTGCGGAGATGCAGTGGGTGCGCGGCATGGCCGAGCGCCTTGTAGGAAAAGAGGCGATGTCGCCTTCCAGCAAAATGCCAGTCTACGCGGATTTCCCAAGTTTCCAACCTGAAGATGCGGGTGATCAAACCAGTCGTCAGGCAGAATTAGAAAACTCCATTCTGGAGGAGGTTCATCTGCTTGGGAGTTGCTACGTCAAGGATCGGCACATCGCTAGCCGATTGGCAGTCACGACGGAAGAACAGGTCGTCGGCTGGAAGCAGTCGTTCAGCATGCGGGAAGGGCTGGAATGCCATCCGTATCAAAAGACAGGCGACCGAAGCAACCGCCACGAGGGTGTGATCTTCACGCGAAGTGCCTCGACAGCGATATAGAAACGTGTTAAATACATTAGAGTCGATAAACTGAACTGAGTCAATTATGGCGAGGGCAAAATTATTACTTCAAGAGATCGAGACTTACGCCCAGAACATCGGCGATACCATCCGTGATCCCCTGCTGATCTTAGATCGCGATCTGCGCGTCAAGTCAGCAAACCGCTCCTTCTACAAGACCTTCCAAGCCTTGCCTGAAGATACAGAAGGCTGCTTCATCCAGGAACTCGGCAACGGTGAGTGGAACCTGCCGCCGCTGCTGGACTTGCTGCGAGACATATTGCCGACCAAGGGGCATTTCGACGATTTCGAAGTTAGCCATGACTTCCCTAAAATCGGTAAGAAAACCATGCTCCTGAATGCTCGCAAGCTGTACCGTCCAGGAAACCGTACTGTCCTCCTCGTCCTTGCTATTGAGGACATCACCGAGCGAAGAAAGGTAGAAGCGCAGCTTGCCGCCGTCCATCAGCGTGATCGACGGATCGCCTCGACACTTCAGCGTGCCCTGCTGTTCATGCCCGATGAAAATGCCTTTCCTGGGATTGCCGTCAAGATGCTCCATGAACCCGCCTCGGACGAAGCCTTGGTGGGCGGCGACTTCTGGGACATCTTCGCTTTTGACAACGGGCATGTCGCGCTCGTGATTGGTGATGTCATGGGCCATGGACTGACCGCCGCCGTGTTCACCGCCGAGATCAGGTTCATTCTGCGTGCCTTCCTGCGGGAACATGAACAGCCCGCGCTTGTCTTAAACCACCTCAATGCGTATGTCTGCGAGAGCCACCGCTTGTTTCTGGAAGGCTTGAACGCCGAAGGGGATGATGCGCCGATCTGCCTGGCACTTGCCGTAATCCATGCGGCAACGGGAAAAGGGGTCGTGGCCGTGGCAGGAATGGAGCGGCCTTTGCTTCTGCGGGCGACAGGGCAGGTGGAAGAAGTCCCTGTGGAAGGTCTTCTGCTGGGCATCGAGACGGAGCAGAAGTTTGTTTCGGCGGCGTTCCAGCTTGAACTTGGGGACACGATCCTGCTGACGACGGATGGCATCACGGAGGCGCGTCAGGGCAAGGAGTTTCTGGGCAATGTGGGTCTTCAGCGTCTCGCGCAGGAAGCGCAGCCCCTTCATACGCTGGAGCTAACGGCGCAGTCGATCCTCGAAGGGGCACGCACCTTTGCTGGAGGGGTGTTTCGTGACGACGTCTGCCTTGTTTTAGCACGGCGGCAGTAAATGAAAAGCAATGAACAAGCGCAAAGCAATGAACAGGTGAAAAAAGAGTCGCACAGAAAAAGAGATGCACAAAAACATGAGTACGCAAATTACCAACACGCAAAACATGAACACGCAAAACATGAACACGGAAGATACTCCCCGAAAGAGTGAAGACCGCGCCGCCAAAATTTTGCCTCCTGCCGCAGAAACTCTCGATCCGCAAACGACGAAGGAAGCCTTGAAGACGATTGCGGATGAGACGGAGAA
>JBPBQB010000211.1:0-3731 GCA_050954545.1 Janthinobacterium lividum
ACGGAAAAGTCGAGGAAAGGCCGGGTCCTTGTCCGCTCTTCTTCTAATCTGTATGGCTCCCCAGAATTGGGGCGGGGGGGCTCTTATCCCAACTGGTACAAGCTTAGCGTTCCATCACCCGTGTAGATCAGCAAGACGCGGCCGTCTGCGGACAGAGTGGTTTGACGGATTAGGCCGGGCATCGGATAGCGTTTGAGAATGTGGCCGTCCCGGCGGAGTGCGTACAAAGTCCGCTGGCCGTCGGATACGATGATATGTCCGCCGTCCGCCGAAAGAGCGATCAGGTCAGGCGAGAACAGCAGGCCGCCGCGCTCCCAGAGCGTGTTGCCGGCACGGTCCAGCAGGCGCAGGCGATGCTCCGACAGGCTCTGGCTGCCGCGCACGATCTGGCGCAGATACGAGACTGCCAGATACTCCCCATCTTGCGTGATCTGTGCCGTCGGATAGAACGCGTCTTCCCCAAGCTCCGTTTTCCAGAGTGGGTTCCCTCCGCCATCGCTGCGCCACAAATACAGCACCGGGTCACTCTCCCGGACATTTCCATAAGACAATCCCAGTACATAGCGCCCGCTGCCGGAAAGCTGGGCCGTAAATAACCGGTCCGCCATCTGATGCCGCGCCGCTGCTTCTTCAGGATACTGCCAGAGGCAGGCACCCTGCGGCGTGTAGCAGGCGACACTGCTGTCATCCCAGGTGCCGGTCACGAGGAACGAGCCGATAGTCGGGAAGGCGACTGAGTCGCCGATCCCGCCGAGCGACCAGTGATGGATGCGTGTGTCTCTTCTTTCGGATTGATACGGCTGATCGCTCAGCCCATACAGATACAGCGTTTTGCCGCTGGTTACCACCCCTGCATACGCGCCATCCGCTGAAATCTCTGCATCCCAGACCGCTCCGCTCAGAGGCTGGTGTGCCAGTGTCGCGCCGTCCGCTCCCCGCAGGATGGTCATCTCCGGCTGATCCGGGTCGAGTGCCGACCAGGCTAGAACCGACGATCCCGCGGCTCCCACCGCGACATTGGAGGCATTCGCCGCCGCGTGAGTCCAGAGCGGCTTGTCCGGCTGCGTTCGCCAGTGCCAGAGGGTGACTGTCCCTTTTGTCCCACTCGACAGCACGACCAGCTCTCCTTGAGGGGACAAGGCCGCGCCGTGAAACTCGGGGGTTGGATGGGCCCAGAGGAGGGTCAAAGGAGTTGTGGGGGGGGTGAGCCTGATTGCGGCATGGGTGCTTCCAGTTCGCAGCCAGGCCGCGCCTGCCAAAAGCAGAACAAGCGCTGCGGCTCCAATGAGCAGGCCATTTCGGCTTCTGCCGGTCACAGTTGTCCCAGCATCGAGAGAAACAGGCGATGCACCCGGTCATCACCGGTCAGCTCCGGGTGAAACGCGCTTCCCAGCAGCGTTCCCTGCCGGACAAACACGATTTTGCCATCGTGCCTTGCTAACACTTCCACGTCCGGCCCCGCTTCCACCACATAGGGTGCCCGGATAAAGACCGCGCCCAGCGGCTTTGGCCCAAGAACAGGCACATCGAGCGGCGTCTCAAACGAGTCCACCTGCCGGCCAAACGCATTGCGGGCGACAATCGCGTCCAGCAGCCCGAGGGTCGGCTGCCCGCCGCGTTCTCCTGTTTCTGCTGTGACACCACGCGACAGCAGGATCAATCCCGCGCAGGTTCCATAAATCGGTTTGCCCTGAGCGTGTGCCGCTTTGAGGGCGTCGTCCATCCCATACCGGGTCAGCAGTTTTCCTATGGCTGTGCTTTCGCCGCCCGGCAGGACTACTCCGTCGGCCCGCTCGATGTCGCGGGGCAGTCGTGCTCCGAATGCGTCCGCACCCAGCCCATTTAGCATCTGGATATGTTTTTCGTAGTCGCCCTGCATCGCGACCACGGCTATTTTCTGTTTCACGCTCATTGGAATTGATTATAGCACACTGTTCAAGCTATCCCCGATAATCCGGCGGCGGGGGCCAGACCCCTTCCTGCGGCACGGAAGCCGATTCTCGCATAGCTTGATGAGAAGCCAGCATTGCCGTTTGCCGACGTTTAGCCCGAACATGCAGCCAGCGAATCAGTGAGACCGGGCCGGAGGAGATCAAAAGACAGACTGCCAGCGCCAGCAGCAATTGCCACCATTCTTTGGTGACGCTCGCAAGACCATTCTCGTACCAATCTTCCAGCTCTGTCGAAACTAAAAAGAGGCAAAGCGGAAGAAGACCCCACAGAAATGTCAATCGCCGCGAGAGGCCGCTGAGCAGGCCAGGAAGCACCAGCAAACTCAGGACGGCAGCGGTACCACTGATTATGTCCGCGCTATGACCACCGATCAATGCCGGATGCGGCAAAGCATTCAACTTTTTTTGGATCGGTGGGTAGCTGGGCCAGGCTGTGAGACTTCCGCCTAAAATCCCGCCGACGATGCCGATCAGCCAGGCCCGTGTATCCCACATCTGTTTCGACGGTTTCATGGTCAAAAGTGCTTCGCATCGTGGTCCCAGGCGCTGGTCTGCCAGTTGTCCGGGGTGTCGGGGGCCGGCAGCCAGTCAGGGAGGGAGAAGAGCAGGAAATCGGCCATGGCATGAACATAAGGTTCATAGAGAGCACGTAACTCTGTCAGCTTCTCATCATCTTCCGGACCGTCGCAGAGAGGCAGGCCTGATTGTGCCAACGTGCGGCGCAGGACAGCCAGATCGTCCAGAGGCAGACGGTCGGGGTCAAAGGGCTTGGGCGGGAGATTAAACACATACGCGAGATCGACCAGCATATGACGACTCATCGCCATAGTCATCCGCGCCTGCCATTGCAGCTCGTCCTGCCACTCGGGGTCCCCTGCGGTGCCGACCAGAATGAGGCTGCACGTATCCAAAATCGCGGTCACTGCGCCGAGCCAGGATTGATGGTCGTGCTGGGATCGGTAGTAAGTCAGAACCGGGTACGACAGGTGGCTTTCCAATTGCTCCGATGCCCATTTTTCCCAGTCCTGCATCAGCGGAATCAGACTTGCCATTTGATGGCTTTCACTGTGCCGCTTCAGCATCTCAGTCGCGGAAGGCGGGGACGATGCGCGGGCATCCAGCAGCGAAATAATCGCCTCACGCCGCGAAAATGCCTGGTACAGCACCGGCAGGTAGCCGATGACGACTGCCAAAAATCCGAAGCCGATTCCTGCTTCGGTCACGCAGAGGAAGCGGGCGATATTGGTGCGCGGGGTCACATCCCCGTAGCCAAGCGTCAGAAACGTCACGCCCCCCTGGTACAAGGCCGTGCCGAACCGGTTCATACCTGGCACCCGCGCCAGGCCTTCCGGCTGGGCCCATTGCAGCAGGGCAAAGCCGAAGATCAATCCGCAGGCCCAGAGTACCAGCAGCAGGGGCAGGGAAAGCGGACCAAAGTAGCTGAGAAACAGATCGCGTCTGCCATCCGGCAGCCTGCGGGCGATGTTCGCCGAGAATGGCCAGAGCAATCGGTAGAACCCGCGCGTAATTCGCAGGGCGCGAGTGACCGACCGGGGCAGGATAATCGTCTCAAACCCTTCCCAAACAATCAAGCCGATCAAAAATGTGCCAACTATTCCTGCAAGAATTGCCATAACAATAAGAACGCTCAAACGCCCAGATGGTTCCATTGGGAGTCCCCGCCCTGAAGGGCAGGTCTGGAGGCGGGGACGCCAACCGCACGGTGTGCGGAAGAGTAAGATGGGAAGAACGAGAAGGCCATCAGTCTATGGCATTTCC
>JBPBQB010000272.1:0-3653 GCA_050954545.1 Janthinobacterium lividum
TGATGGACCAGATGCGAGTACACTTCACCGCTTTGATCGGGACAGAAGAAAAACTTCGGACGGCCCGTGCGGAAGCCGCACACAAAACAGCCTATGAAGTGATTGCAATGGCCCTGCTTGCCGCTCTGTTCGGGGGTGCTTTTTTAGCGCTGTCTTCCCGGCGTCAGCTTCAGGAACTAGCCACTGAATACGGAGAGGCCACAGCGACTACTCGGCGTCAGGCCCACGAGATCCAGGAAGGCGCAGAGCGTCTGCGCCTTACAATCGACACGGCCCTGGATGCTGTCATCAATGCGGACTCTCAGGGCATTATCACGGGCTGGAATACGCAGGCGGAGCTTATCTTCGGTCGTTCGCGCACAGAAGCGATCGGTCTGAAGCTGGATGAGACCATTATCCCAGAGAAATATCGGGAAGCGCATCGGCAAGGTCTGGCACATTTCTTGAAAACAGGGGAAGGGCCGGTGCTGAACGAGCGGATCGAGATCGCAGCGCTGCGACGTGACGGGACAGAATTCCCGATAGAGCTTGCTATCGTGCCTGTGCAGTCGCAGGAAGGCGTTTCGTTCAGCGCGTTCGTCCGGGACATTTCAGAAAGCAAGCAAGCGGAAGAAGAACGTGAGAGGCTCAGCCACTATAATCACCTTCTTCTTGAGTCGACCGGTGAAGGAATGTATGGCCTGGACACAAATGGCAACTGCACTTTCCTGAACCGGGCTGCGACGAGCATTTTGGGGATCACGGCAGACGAAGCACTCGGCAAGAACATGCACCGACTGACCCATTACTGCCACTTGGATGGCTCGGCTTACCCGGCGGAAGACTGCCCGATCTACCGTGTCCTGAAAACCGGTCAGAGCTGCCGCGTCGATGATGAAGTCTTTTTGCGTGCCGATGGGACACCAGTTCCCGTGGAATACACCTCTTCGCCTATCTTAAACGAAGGCAATCTGCAGGGCGCGGTCGTTACTTTTGCAGACATCACCCGGCGCAAAAAGGCGGAAGAAGAGCTTCGGCAAGCTCGGGATGATGCTGAGGCCGCCAGCCGTACTAAGTCTCAGTTTCTCGCCAATATGAGCCATGAGCTGCGGACACCGATGAACGCCATTTTAGGTTATTCGGAGATGCTTCAGGAAGAAGCGGAAGAAGAAGGCCTCGACAGCTTTACTCCCGACCTGCAAAAGATCCAAGGGGCAGGGAGGCATCTTCTGGCATTGATCAATGACATTCTAGACCTGTCAAAAATCGAAGCCGGCAAGATGGAACTGTATTTAGAAGACTTCAATCTCCCCGATGTTGTCTCGGATATTGCGGCTACCGTGCAGACATTAGTCACGAAGAAAAATAATCAACTAACTGTCCAATGCTCTCCTAATGTCAAAATGATGCGCGGTGATCTGACTAAAGTCCGGCAGTCACTCTTGAATTTGCTCTCGAATGCTGCCAAGTTCACTGAGAATGGCACGATTTCACTGGATGTGCGTCTTGAAGATCAGTTCTATATCTTCGATGTCCGAGACACGGGAATCGGCATGACGGAGGAGCAGATTGCAGGCCTGTTCGAAGCATTTTCTCAGGCGGATGCCTCGACCACGCGCAAATATGGCGGTACGGGTCTTGGCCTTGCGATTACGCGCCGTTTCTGCCGCATGATGGGTGGTGACGCGACCGTGCAAAGCGTTCCCGGAACCGGCTCGACGTTTACCATGCGCCTGCTGGTATCAGTCCAGCCTCTGAAGGAAACAGAGGCAGAGGGGGACACAGGGCACACATCAGGCTCGGAAGCAGTCGCCGAGGGTCATCAAGGTGATACTGTACTGGTGATCGACGATGACCCGGCAGCCCGAGATCTCATGCGGCGCTTTCTCTCGCGCGAAGGCTTCCGACCTGAAACCGCTGCCAGCGGGGAAGAAGGCCTACGGATGGCCCGGTCTCTTAAACCAGTCGCCATCACGCTTGACGTCATGATGCCGGGCATCGACGGCTGGACTGTCTTGCAGCGATTAAAAGCCGACACGGAGACGCAGGACATTCCAGTCATCATGCTGACCATGGTCGACGACAAGAATATCGGATTCGCACTGGGCGCTGCCGACTATATGACCAAGCCGATTGACCGTGCTCGGCTGAGTGCGATCTTAGGACGCCATCGCTGCGCCGATAACGAAGGTGGCTGCCGGGTTCTGCTGGTTGAGGATGACGAGCCGACGCGGGAAATGATGCACACGCTGCTGGAACGCGAAGGCTGGGGTGTCGAAGAAGCCGCTAATGGGCGTATTGCTCTGGATTGCCTGAATACTGCCTGCCCCGACCTGATTTTGCTCGATCTGATGATGCCGGAGATGGATGGCTTTGAATTCGCCCGCCGTCTCCGTGAGCGTCCTGAGTGGCGCACGATTCCGGTAGTAGTACTCACCGCGCGGGACTTAACTCAGGAAGACCGGCTGCGGCTGAACGGCGATGTCGAAAAGATACTCCAGAAGGGTGCCTGGGACCACGACGCGCTCCTGAGAGAAATGCGGCAGCTTGTCGCCGCGAACAAAGTACAGAAGTAATCCGTATTAATGACCCGTATCACAGTCAAAAGAGAACACTATGCCTCGAATACTGCTCGTCGAAGACAATGAAGATAACCGGGACATGCTTTCTCGGCGGCTGGCCCGAAAAGGCTATGACGTCCTGCTGGCTGTCGACGGTGGCGAAGGTGTGGCTCAGGCAGCGGCTGTCAGTCCGGACATCATTCTCATGGACATGAGCCTGCCGGTACTCGACGGCTGGGAAGCGACTCGTCAGATCAAGGCCTCCACGCAAACGTCCCATATCCCAATCATTGCACTGACCGCTCACGCTATGTCCGGCGACCGGGAAAAAGCCGTCGCTGCCGGCTGCGACGATTACGATACAAAGCCCGTCGAGCTGCCGCGTCTGCTGGAAAAGATTGAAGCGCTGCTCACAGAAAGACAATCCACGTGAACGAGACGGCACTGGCAGATTTGAGGCACGACCTGCGGACGCCGATTGGTCATGTACTTGGCTACGGCGAGATGGTCATCGATGAGCTGACCGCTTCGGGTCAGGTCGATTTGATCGCGGACGTCGAGAAGATACGCGCCGCCGGTCAGCGCCTTTTGGCATTGGTCAATGAACGGCTGGATGCTGATAGTCTTGGCTTGACTATCGAATCGACACCTAATCCGGCAAAAACAGCACCGCTTGTGCCCTTACAAGATCGGCCCGTACCCTCCGGGAACAGCCGGGAAGAGAGCGAAGACAGCGGACTTCTGCTGATTGTTGACGATAACGAAGACAACCGCACGGTCCTGGCTCGACGATTGGAGAAACAAGGTCACTGGGCAGTCACGGCAGCCAGCGGTCAGGAAGCGCTGAACGCGCTGGCCGAGCAGCCGTTTGATGTGGTACTGCTGGACATCATGATGCCGGAAATGGACGGTTACGAGGTTCTCTCACGAATCAAGGCTGACCCGCTGACTCAGCGCCTGCCCGTGATTATGATTTCAGCGCTGGACGAGATTGAAAGCGTCGTGCGCTGCATTGAGATGGGCGCGGCGGACTACCTACCAAAGCCCTTCAACCCGACGGTGCTTCGCGCTCGCGTCGGAGCAAGCCTTCGCGACAAACGGGCCCGAGACCGG
>JBPBQB010000295.1:0-3649 GCA_050954545.1 Janthinobacterium lividum
GGCATGACCGCCACCAAGTTTGAAGTTTCGATTGAGCCTCAGCCTGTTTCGGGTAAAGGCGCAGACAAGATCGAGTTTCTGCTGTCGCCGAACCCTGGTGAGCCTCTGCGGCCACTCGCGAAGATCGCCTCCGGCGGCGAGATGTCGCGTATCATGCTGGCAATGAAGTCCGTGCTGGCAAAATCCGGTACGATCCCGACTATGATCTTCGATGAGATCGATGTCGGTGTCGGCGGACGGACAGCCCAGACAATCGGGGACAAGCTGGAAGCGCTGGCAAAAGACGCACAGATTTTATGCATTACGCATCTGCCGCAGATTGCTTCCCGTGCCGCTACGCATTTTTTCATCGAAAAACATGTCCATGACGGGCGGACAACGGTGTCTGTCGCGCCACTCGATGCGGAAGGCCGGATCGATGAGATCGCCCGGATGCTTGGCGGGTCCCGCCGCTCCGAGGCGGTCGTTCAGCACGCCCGTGAAATGCTGTCAGTTGTGTAAGATCAGCAATGAAATCAGCAAGTCGTAAGATCAGCAAGTCGAACAAAGCGATCAGAGAATCGCAGAGGATGAGCAGACGTGTTTTTCAAGCGCGACGTTCTTTTAGCGCAGGAGTACCTCGGGTTTCTTCTGCTGAATATGTTTGATCTTTTCCTGACCGGCTACATTTTCCACCATGGCGGCATGGAAGCGAATGGTGTAGCCGGATGGATCTATGCCAACTACCATCAGTCAGGGTTCGCAATTTATAAGTTCGGCCTAGTCATGATTGTCGTGCTGGCCTGTGAAGGGTATTCGCTCAAGAGCGTTCGCACGTCGCGTATCATCGTTACGTCCGGCTGCTTGATTTATCTGCTGATCGTTTTCTGGGAAGTCTTCTTGATTATCACGCAAGTCCATGGCATCTACCTCTGATCCGACTATCATCATACGCCCCGCGCACGAGGACGATCTGTCGGCGCTGACCGAAATCTACAACGCTGCCGTCACCAGCACCGCGTTTACCGGTCACTTCGCGCCTCAGACAATCAATGAGCGCCGTTCCTGGTGGCATTCGCATCAGGACCCGCGCTATCCGATCCTCGTCGCCGACACGGGCCGCGACCTGCTCGGCTATGCGTCGCTTTCCCAGTGGTACGACACTCCCGTTTACGCCCACACCGCCGAATCGTCTCTCTATCTCGCACTCGGTGCACAGGGCCGAGGCCTCGGAACCACCCTCATGCGAACCCTTCTCGACACCGCTCGACACCTCGGCCACCACGTCATCCTCGCCCGCATCTGGTCCGAAAACGCCCCCAGCATCGCCATGTGCCGCAAATGCGGCTACGAGATCATCGGCGTCCAGCGCGAAGTAGGCTTCCGCAACAACATCTGGGAAAACTGCGTCGAGATGCAGGTAATTTTGTAGCCTATATTGGTGTCATTTGGCTGCGAAACATGAGCAAGCCGTCGCAAAGCACCTGTCGGGTAATCTTGCTTTCCTTTCCCCTCCACAACGGTTCATACTGTTTACCTTCAGGAGTGACTACTGCCACTTTTCAACAATATCAAGATTGAAGAAAGCCGAATTTTGCTCGTCTACCAGCATCAACCCCAGCATCGCTGCATATGTTATGCAATTCCGCTGACTACGGAAGACAAGCATAAGGCCATTCTGATCGATGACCACTCCGTCTTGTTCATTTCCTTCGGTGGAGTCGTCGGAATGCCAGATCAGCCAGCGGTCTTTGTGGTCAAGGCGAAACCGCACGGCATAGTGAACATGGGACATAATTATTACCTGATGTTACACAGAAGGACGAGTGAGTGAACTCACTCGCTGAGGGGCGAAGCGCCGGGCGTCCAGGGGACGCAAATGCCAATACCTATCTCCTGTTATTCTCTATATTCTGTCCTCTCTATATTCTGTCCCCTGGACAGGCGGCGTTTCTGAACGCCCTCCAGCGAGTGACTTCAGTCACTCGGCGTTGCTAACCCTCATACGCCTTCATCTGTTCACGCCGGGCTTTCTGCTGTGTGTATAGCTCCTGATAAATCCCAAACTTGGCGGTGTGATAATCTGCCGTCGCAGGATTGGGCGCGATGACAGTGGCGGAGCGGCACATCGAACTCATAGCGGTAGGAATGTCGGCATATGACCCGGAAGCCACTGCGCCGAGCAATGCTGCGCCGAGCAGGACAGCCTCGGGTTCTTCGGGCAGGTAGATAGATGCACCAGTGATGTCCGCGTGTTCCTGAAGCCAGAGCGGGTTCTTAGTTCCGCCCCCCACCGCGTACAGACGCGTGATCTCGTAGCCCTGCGCGTTCAGGGCTTCTAAGATCGCCCGTGTCCCGTAGGCAATGCTTTGGAGGGTCGCGAGATAGAGCAGGGCAAGGGAGGACAATGAACTATCAAGGCTGAGACCATCGACAAGGCCATGAGCACGCGGATCGGCCAGCGGGGAACGGTTGCCTAGGTGTCCGTCGAAGACGTGTAATCTGCGTGTGAGCAAGGCAGGGTGGGGCAGGCCAGCTTCAGCAGACAGGCGCACGACTTCGGCGTTGATTACCTCGTAGATGCTCTGACCTGACTCTTTGGCCAGGCGCTGCAATTCTGGACCGGCAGCGTGGTTTGCCAGCGTGTAATCGATCAAAGCCCCGGTCGCCGACTGGCCCCCTTCAGTCAGCCAGTAGCCGGGGACCATCGCGCTCCAGTAAGGTCCCCAAACACCGGGAATGAAGCGGGGTTCGCGCGAAATCGCCATGTGACAACTTGAAGTTCCGCCGATCAGGGCCAAGGCATTGTTCCAGTCGCCGGTGTCTGCTCCGAGAACGCCTAAGCCGCCGGCGTGGGCATCAATAATTCCGATCCCGACAATTGTCCCCGTTGTCAGTCCCAGATGCGCGGCGGCGGCAGGTGTAAGCGGCCCGACAGGCTCGCCCATAGGCCGGATGTCTTCGCCGACCCGTCCGCCTTCCAGTAAGTCGCCGAGACCGACAGCCTCTAGAAAGGCCGTGTCCCAGCGGCCTTCTTTGCCTAAGTAGGTCCATTTACAGACAGCCGTGCAGAGCGACCGGGCATCAACCCCCGTGCTCTGATAGGTCAGAAAGTCGGCGAGATCCAGAAACTTTCCTGCGTCCGCCCAAGTCTGCGGCAGATGGGATTTTAGC
This sequence comes from Janthinobacterium lividum, assembly GCA_050954545.1. Classification (GTDB taxonomy): domain Bacteria; phylum Armatimonadota; class Armatimonadia; order Armatimonadales; family Capsulimonadaceae; genus JANXMY01. The sequence continues at coordinate 3,154 of JBPBQB010000295.1, forward strand.
CAGACCAGCTTCGGGATCTCCATCTCCGGAGACAGCCCGCCCCCGACGTAGCGCAGGACATCATAGCCGCCCGCGTTGATCGCCTCAGTCTCGGCCAGTGCCCGGTGATCCATCCAGACAATGACATTCCGCGCATTGTCGCCGCTCTCCGAAACAGTCAGTGCCTGGTTCTCGCGATCCAGCACGACCAGCGAACAAGTGGCATCAAACCCGAGTCCGATCACCTGCTCCGGCGCGATGCCGCTCTGCTGAACGACCTGTCTGACAACATGCCCCACAGCATCCCAGATATTGTCTGATGACTGCTCCGCCCAGTCCGGCTTCGGCTGCCACATCTGGATCGGCAGAGCCGCCGTGGCCTGACGCCGCCCGTGCAAATCAAAGAGCCCGGCCCGCGCACTTCCCGTGCCAACATCTACACCGATGACAAATTGTTTCATAGAACGCTATTCGTCAAGAGAACGTGACTTTCCTTTATGGCCGGCCCCCACCCCCG
>JBPBQB010000225.1:0-3542 GCA_050954545.1 Janthinobacterium lividum
GTCCTCGCCGTTTAGCTGTGCGTTTCAACGCCTGTTATTCGTCTCACCCATAAACCGCGTAATCCATTCTTCCGCCCGCTTCTGCATCCCATCGGTATAGACATGGCCGAGGTTGGGATACAGCTCTAAATGCATGCGCTCGGGATTGGCGGCGTAAAGGGGGCGCAGGCTTTTTTCCAATGCGATGACGCCATCGACGGAGACGGTTTCGTCAAGGGTTCCGTGCTGCATCAGCAGAGGACGTGGCGGCAGAGCAGCAGGCAGTAAGGTCAGAGGGCTGAGGGACAGGGCCATGTCGAAGATCGGATTGCCGGGGCTGAGACCGAACTTCCGCATCGGGCCGGTCCAATCCGGGCTGCCGATGGCAACGGAGGCCACTTGCAGGCGCGGCTCCAGCATCAGGGCCGTGAAGGCAATGTAGCCGCCGAGCGAGATGCCGTGGATCGCGGCGCGGTCTGCACCCAACGCATCCAGCAGGCGCGAAATATCGTGTGCGGTTCCCTGGATCATTTCTCCTGTTGTCGTAAAGAAATCGGTCTGAAGGCGTGTCTCACGCTCGGCAGCACCGGGCCGCTCTCCGTGCCACTGGACATCAAATGCCACCACCCGGCATCCGGCACGGGCAAATGCATACAGGCCCGGCAGCATGGTTTCTTTGCGTCCGCCGAGGCCATGCAGCGCAATGACCAGCGGGGCATCTTTGGCGAGGTCGTCGCGGGCGATGGTCAGTGTCGGCAAGTCTCCGGCCAGCACGTCTTGAGACAGCGTATAATTCTCAGCCATGTTTTTCCTTTCGTAAGTCACTGATGTTACGCAGATTATGCCCAGGATTGAAATCCTGGGCTGAAGAGCCTGCGGCTGGTTGTCCTGCGGACAAAAGAAAAAATCAATCAAAAGATCAGAGTGCGTGGCAGACGAGTTCGTAACATCAGTATGTCATTCCACCGATAGCGCCAGCAGCATGAGGAGGACCCGCTGACCACGCGGGGTAATCTGGTAGCGGTTGCGGCCCTCCTGAGCGATCAGTCCGGCGTGCATCAAATCCCGTAGATGGTGGTACAGGCTGCCGGTGCTGAGTTGTGCCGCCGTGCCGAGCGCGGCGGCACTTTCCGAGTCGTGGCCGAGCAGGGCACGCAGCAGGCCGACTTTCTGGGGCGAAGACAGGGCATATCCTAGAAGTGCGGCGGCTTCGTCAGTTGCCTTCAACAATTGCGCGGCGGACACGGTAATTGTGCCTGTTTTATACCCAATGTCGCCCTCTCCTAAAGAAGGCCGATGGATATTGTAGGTGATGCCTCCCTCGGATTTGCTTTCCGATTTGCTTTTTGCCGCAGGCAGGTGTTCGTCGGTGACGGAAGCAGGAGCTTCGGTCTTTTGTTCTGTGTGGCTGTCGGAAATCAGCGCGTGAAGCTGCCGCATCTCTGTCTGCATCTGTTTGATGGCTTCTTTTGTCTGCTTATCCATGAAAACCTGCTTTTTTGTAATAGTGTAACATAATAATTTCAAGCTGTCAAGCGGGGATAGACAAGCTTCCAATCCGTGGGTATACTGACGCTGATGTTGTCGGATGTCCCCGATGGAAGAAAACGGAGGAGATGCACATGTCGAAAGTCCTGGTAGTAGATGATGAAGAGCCGATTGTCGATGCGATTTCGTATAATCTGAAAAAAGAAGGCCTGACCGTCGAAACTGCCGGTGATGCGGACGAATGCATCAGCCGATTTCTTTCCGGCAGTCCCGACCTTGTGATCCTCGATGTCATGCTGCCGTCCGGCAATGGACTCGACCTCTGCCGCCGTCTGCATCGACACAACGCCGCCCTTCCGGTGCTGCTGCTCACAGCACGGGCTGCCGAAGCCGACTGCCTGCGCGGGTTCGACGCCGGGGCGGATGATTACGTGGTCAAGCCATTCAGCATGCGCGAGCTGATGGCCCGTGTCCATTCTCTGCTGCGGCGAAGCAGCGCTCAGGCAGCTAATGAAGCCCCGGAAGAGGTGCCTGAAAAAGACCAGATACTTTTTGTCGATAACATGGAGATCCGGGCAGATCGGCGGGAAGTCGTCAAGAATGGAAACGCGGTTGCATTGTCGCGAAAAGAGTTTGATCTGCTCAGTTTGCTGACCTCGAACCGGGGCCGTGTCTTTGACCGGCAGACACTGCTATCCCGTGTCTGGGGGGAGGACTGTTATGTCGATGACCGCACTGTCGACGTGCATATCCGCTGGCTGCGTGAGAAGCTGGAACAGACTCCGGCCAAGCCCGAGATGCTGCTGACCGTGCGCGGGGTCGGTTACAAGTTTAAGGGCTAAGTGGTGAGTATATTTCCCTGGCAGCGCCGCGCAAAAGAGGATTCGCCGGACGAATCAAGCACCGATTTTGACCCGGCTCCGCTGCTGGACGAAACTGCGACTTCCGTGCGCTGGCTGGCTCTGCTGGAAACCACCGAAGATGCTGTCCTGCTGGTTGACGCAGAAGGTCAGATTCAGCAGTCAAACTCGGTTGCGTCTGCCCTCTTTAATATCTCGGGCAGCGGGACGCTGCTGGCTCAGACGTTGAGCAGTGAACTCGAAGATCTTTATAAAATGGCAATCCGGCGGCAGACCGGGGTCGAGCGCGAAGTGACCCTGAGCCAGCCGCCGCGAGCGCTGTATGCCCGCATCACCCCGATCAGCGCGAATGAATACCTGTTGGTTTTGCGCGACCTGACCGAGCTGCGGCGGCTTGAGCGTGTCCGGCGGGACTTTGTCGCCAATGTCTCCCATGAGCTTCGCACTCCTCTCACCTCTATTAAGGCCATGGCGGAAACTCTGCTGGATGGGGCATTAGAAGATACCGATGTCGCGCCGCGTTTTTTGCAGACGATTATCCGCGAGTCTGACCGCCTCGTGCGTTTATCCGCTGACCTGCTTGACCTATCGCGTGTCGAAGCTCTCGGGATCGAAAAGAAGCCTGTCGATTTGGCACCCTTAGTGATCGAAGTCGCGACACGTCTGGCTTCCCAGGCGGAGAAGGCCGATGTCAGCCTGGTAAACACGATTCGAACCCCGCTGGTTGTCCATGCCGACCGGGACGAAATGGCTCAGGTACTGGTCAATTTGCTGGACAATGCGATTGCCTACACCCCGCACGGCGGCATGGTCACAATGAGTGCGTCTGAGACCTATGAAACGATTTCCATCACCGTCGCCGACACCGGGATCGGCATCTTATCGCATGACATCCCGCGCCTTTTCGAGCGCTTCTACCGTGCCGACAAAGCTCGAAGCCGGGCGTCCGGTGGTACGGGACTGGGCCTAAGCATTGTCAAGCACATTGTGGAAAACCATAGCGGGACCGTGGCCGTCGAAAGCGAATATAACAAAGGCAGCGTGTTTTCATTCACGCTGCCTAAATTATAATTTCTAAGAGACTGTATAGAAAGCCAAGTCCAGCCCCCCTCACCCCCAGGGCGAGCGCATCTTAATTAGTGAGCAGCTTGGTCAAATAGTTGTTGTCCCATCCCGCCCGCTTCTGCTTAGCCTTGATGCCACGCTTGTTCGTCT
>JBPBQB010000072.1:0-3500 GCA_050954545.1 Janthinobacterium lividum
TTGAAGACGCCGTCAGGCTTAGTTTTCAAGTCGGCGTAGAACATGCCGACAGTATACTCGAATTACGCAAGAGGTCTATTGTATTAGCTAATGTGGGCGCTTTCGACTTATTGGACAGGAGGGGTCTTACGGCCCGTCAACTTCTTCCGTCACGATGTTGAATTGAACCAACTGGTTCGAGCCGAAGGCGGTTGTCATGGCGACATCGACCGCGTCGCGGCCTCGGGTCAGGACGATTCTTCCAATGCGTGGCGTGTTGTGGCGGGCATCGTACATGCGCCACTCTCCCCCAAGATAGACTTCCATCCAAGCATTGAAGTCCATCGGGTTGACATCCGGCGGCACACCGATGTCGCCCATGTAGCCGTTGCAGTAGCGCGTCGGGATATTCATGCACCGGCACAGGGTCACGGCAAGATGCGTGAAGTCCCGGCAGACCCCGCGACGCTCGTGAAAAACATCCATGGCCGTCTTGGAAGGCCGGGCATACTTATAGCCGAACTCGACATTGTTAAAGACCCAGTCGCAGATCGCCTGCACACGCTCGGCGTTTGGCGGTGTCTTGCCGAAGAGGTCCCAGGCAATCGGCAGCATCTCGGCGACTTCGCAGTAGCGGCTCCCCAGCAAAAATTGCAGACACTCGTCCGGCAGCTCTTCAATCGGGTGCTGCGGCGCATCGGTCGCCATGACATCGGGTTCACCGCTGTCGGTAACGACTGTATCATTAAACAATCGCAGCTTGCCCGCCGGTGCCACCAGCCGGTTGCAGCGGTTGCCGAAGCTGTCGAAATATTCGGTCATCGGAAGCGCAGGCTCCGTATGAGGCTGGTCCGGCTTCAGCAGTCGGTGTGCTTCTGACGGACTCGTATTCAGCATCAGCACCATCGGAGTAGGCGCAGCGAAATCAAAGATAATATCATAACCGATGCGAATAAACATTTGTAAAGTCCTGGGATAACTTGAGGAGAGCGGCAGCATTGCCCGCAAAATCGCGTACTTTTAGTGTACCCTAAGTGGTGAAAGATAACTGACGTTACGCATTTGCCTTGCTGCGCTAATCTTGGCATACATGCTTTTCACCCGCTTGACATGCATCGGGTATACTAGTTTTATGATCCAGCACCCCCCCCTGATGCCGCAGCGCTTTATCGGCCAGGCCCTCTTCGCGTTCCGGCGCGATCCCATCGCTTACCTGCGGAAAGCCGCAGCCGAGCATGGGGACATTGTCCGTCTGCCTCTTACGCGCCAGCCCTTATTCCTTGTTAATCATCCAGATCTGATCAAAGATATTTTTGTCACCCGCCAGAAACAGTTTAAGAAAGGCCGGGGACTGGAGCGGGCCAAGAAGCTGCTCGGTGAAGGGCTGCTCACCAGCGAAGACCCGTACCACCTCCGCCAGCGGCGCTTGATCCAGCCGGCATTCCACCGGCAGCGCATTGCGGCTTATGCCGAGCAGATGACGCATTATGCTGTTCAGACAAGCGAGGGCTGGGCAGACGGCGAAACGCGGGACATGGCAGAAGAAATGCTGCATCTCGCGCTTGCGATTGTCGGCAAAACCCTGTTCAATGCCGAAGTCGAAGGAGAAGCGGGGGAGATCGGGGATGCGCTGACCGAAGTAATTGCGCTGTTTCACACACTTATGCTGCCGATGGCGGACCTGCTGGAAAAACTGCCGATCCCAAGTGTCCGGCGGTTTGCCCGTGCTCGGGCGCGTCTCGATGTCACCATCTACCGCTTGATCGAGGATCACCGGCGTACAGGCGGGGACCGGGGCGATCTCCTGTCGATGCTGCTGCTGGCTCAGGACGAAGAAGACGGCGAACGGATGACTGATTTACAGGTGCGTGATGAAGCTCTGACGATCTTTCTAGCCGGGCACGAGACTACAGCGAATGCAATGGCCTGGACCTGGTACCTGCTTTCGCAGCATCCAGACGTCGAAGCGAAGTTCCATGCCGAGCTCGACAGCGTTCTGGCAGGCCGGACACCGACTTTAGATGATCTGCCGAACCTGCCGTTCACACGCCGGGTGCTGGCTGAGTCACTCCGCATGTACTCACCGGCTTGGGTAGTCGGCCGCCGTGTTCTTTCCGAGTATACGATTGAGGGTTATGTGCTGCGGCGCGGGGACATCGTGCTGATGTCTCAGGCGGTCATGCACTATGACACGCGCTTCTGGTCAGATCCTGAACGCTTTGACCCGGACCGCTGGACACCGGAAGCGGAGGCGGAGGGGCCAAAGTTCGCGTATTTTCCGTTCGGTGGTGGCCCGCGCGTGTGTATCGGGGAGCAGTTTGCATGGATGGAGGAAATGCTGCTGCTGGCGACATTGGGGCAGCAGTGGCAAATGCGTCTCGCGCCGGATCAGATAATCGCGACTCAGCCGATTATCACCCTGCGTCCCAAGTTCGGGATGCGAATGATATTGAAACGCCGCTGACGATGATCTCTCCCGAGACGGAAGGGATTCTATGCGGCGACTGCTTCAGCTTCTTCAGCCACTTCCACAGAAGCAACTTCCATGCTTACTTCAGCTTTGCCGTTTCCAGCAGCAATCGCATGGGTGACGCATTCCTGCTGGGCCAAACGCGCGGTCTCGGCAGTCCCCAGAACAACGCTGTGTTCCAGCAGGCCTTTCGGGTCAGGAAGCTCGGCAATGCGGTCCTGCAAAATGTCCAGACGGCCTTTTGTGTAGTCCTGCTGGCCGTTTAGGAGGCAGAACCGCCAGATATTCGCCTGTGGCTGCTCGGGACCGCTTTCGGGATAGACGACGTAACGGCTGCAAAAGCGCTGCTCCGGGCCGAATTTGCCGGACAGGATGTACAGCCGCTGCCGCCCAAACGCCCCGATTGTCCAGCAGGCCGAAAGCGCCGCTGCCAGTGAATCCAGGCTGACCAGGCCTGACTCCTGCGCCGCCCGTGCCTTAGACAAATGATTATTCATTGTTTAAGTATACCCGGCAACAGCCACGGTTCGTTCTGCTGACGGCAAAGACACGCAAAAACAAAGACACGCAAAAAAGAGGGCTGCCGAAGCAGCCCTCTGGAAACGAAGCTTACAAATCTGCCGTCAGGGCAGAAGCGAATTACTGAAGAAGCTTCAGGATCGCCTGCGGTGCCTGGTTGGCATAGGACAGGGCGCTTGTACCGGCCTGAACCAGGATCTGGTTCTTGGTGTAATCGACAACCGTCGCGGCCAGGTCTGTGTCGCGGACTGTGCTCAGGGAGCTGTCGTTGTTCGACTGGGAAACCGCCAGGCTGCTGATGTTCGACTGAAGGACGTTGGTCTGTGTCGAACCCAGTTTCTCCGAAGCCGCTGAGATGTCCTTGATCGCTTGATCGATGACACCGAGAGCTGCCTGCTGAGATTTGCCGGTTACGTCGGTCAGGTTCAGAGCGCCGCCGCTCAGCAGATCCTGCAGTTTGTAGGAGTTGCCGCTGACTGCATCGCTGTAGTTGCCGATGTTGTTCGACTTGGTGCTGCTGATGCTGAGGCTG
>JBPBQB010000047.1:0-3471 GCA_050954545.1 Janthinobacterium lividum
TTCGCCTCCAGACCTGCCCTTCAGGGCGGGGACTTCGCGGCGAACTTCTTTAGGACGTGACCTCCTTATACGCTTACCTTGACACTGTCTCCCTGCCTCGGCTACAATAAAGCATCTATGAGTATTTTGACTGTTGCGAATATTGGGAAAAGCTACGGCACCGATCTGCTGTTTCAGGAAGTGTCGTTCAGCATTGCCGCCGGGCAGAAGCTGGGTCTGGTCGGGCGCAACGGCTGCGGCAAGACAACGCTGCTGCGGATTCTGCTGGGACAGGAGCTACCGGATACCGGCAAAGCGGGACTGGCTGCCGGGCATTCGCTGGGGTATCTGCGTCAGGAAGCCCCGGTCCACCCGGAGCATACGATCTGGGAAGAGATCCAGATGGTCTTCGCGCCGCTGAGGGAGCGCGAAGCAGAAATGCAGCGGTGGGAAGAAGCGATGTCGTCGGCGGAGACCGATGAAGCATTAGAGACCGCCATGGAAGAGTACGGTCATGCCCGCGAAGCCTTCGAAGCGGCAGGGGGCTACCGGCCCGATACGGATGTCCCGCAGGTGCTGGAACGGCTCGGCATCACCGAGGCCGACTACAACAAGCGCGTCGGAGCGTGTTCCGGCGGTGAGCAGACCCGTCTTGCACTTGCTAAGATCGTGCTGGCCCGGCCTGACCTGCTGATTTTGGACGAACCCACCAACCATTTAGACATCGCCGCGACTGAATGGCTGGAAGGCTTCTTGAAGAACTACGAAGGGGCCGTGCTGCTGGTCAGCCATGACCGTTACTTTTTAGATGCCGTTGCGGACACGATTGCTGATGTCGAGCAGCAAAGGCTGACCGTCTACAAAGGCAACTACAGCCATTTTCGGCGTCAGAAAGAAGAGCGGATGGCTCGGCAGCAGGACCAGTACGATATCCAGCAGGCCGAGATCGCACGTCTGGAAGCAGTCATCAAGAAAAACATGGGCGGCGACTCGGTGCAAAGCAAGCTTCGCTCCCGCATGGAGACCCGGATCGAGCGGATGGACAAAGTCGAGCGTGTCTTCAAGGACACGACCAGTGTCCGCGCCCTGTTCGACGCCGACGCTGCCGGGCGGATCGGCCGGGAAGTGCTGCGCTCGGAAGAATTAACCAAGACTTTTGGGGAGCGTACACTCTTCAACAAGCTCAGTTTTTTGATCGAGCGCGGCGACCGGGTGGGACTGGTCGGTCCGAACGGGGCGGGCAAGACGACGCTGGTCAAGATGATCCTCGGCATGGAGCAGCCGACGCGGGGCTCTGTCGGGCTGGGGCACAATGCCCGCGTTTCGTATTTCTCCCAGCACGCCACCGACAGCCTGCGCCCTGATCTCAGTGTCATCGACTCGATCCATGACATCGCGGACATGACTGAGACCGAGGCCCGCAACTATTTGGCCCGGTTCCTGTTCACCGGTGACGATGTCTTCAAGAGCGTCGGCATGCTGTCTGGGGGCGAAAAGAACAAGCTGGCCCTGGCCCGTATGATCTTAGAGCCGTGTAACCTCTTGATTCTGGACGAACCTACGAACCACCTGGACATCGCCTCCTGCGAAGCGCTGACCGAGATGCTGTCGCGCTACGAAGGCACGCTGCTGCTGGTTTCTCATGATCGTTACCTGCTGAATGCGACTACGACTAAGACCCTGGCCCTCAACGGCACCGGCTCCGGGAAGCTTTTCGAGGGCAATTATAATGCCTGGCGCGAGCTTCAGAATGCACCGGTCCCGGCACCCGTCAAAAAGTCTACTCCCTCTTCGATTCCTGTCGCCGCGGCTCCCGCGAAGTCTAATGGCGCGGCTCCCAAGCTCAACGGCAACAGCGGAAACGGCAGCAATGGAAACCTCAATGCCCGTGATCTCAGCAAAGCCCGTGTCAAAGCCCGAGAGCGTGTCCTGACCACCGAAAGTGCCGTCAACGCGCTGGAGACCCGCATCGCCGACGCTGAAACCCGCCTTGCGCGTCCCTCCGAAACCGTCGCCGACATGGTCGCTCTCGCCGCTGACCACACTCGCCTTCAAGACGATCTGATTTCCGCCCTTGGCGCTTGGGAAACCGCCGTTGCCGAACAAGAATCGCTGGGGACCTGAGTATCGATTCCAGCTTTGGTGAGTGCGCCCCAAAAGAATAGACCTCTTGCATAAGTCCTATAAGACTTACGCAAGAGGTCTATTTGTTGTCTGGATTTGTCTGTTTATTAGTTGGGCGTGATCTCCAATCCGGCGATCTGCGCGTTATCGACCGTCGCGTGAAGCTGAAGAACAATCTGACCGCTCGGGTTTACTGTCGTGTTGAAGTCCTTCACATCTGCCTTGTTAGTCGCTCCGGCATCCGCGAAGATGTCGAAGTTCGTCAGCGCCTGAGTCCCGTTGAGGATGATATTGAACTCCCGCTGCCCGGCGGCTGTCCAGTAGGTTTCCGCGAAGTGCAGGCGGACGTGGTACGAAGCGCCAACCGGCAGATTCGGGATGGTGTAGATGACGTCGCCGCCGTAGCGAGCGGTCTGATAGACCGCAGCGGGGGCGGCATTGGCGACGCCTGCGGTCGTGATGGTGTTCCCGGTGCTGCTCATTCCCGTGCCGGCGCTAGTGAAGAACTCATCGGCGACGAATGGGCTGACAGCAGAACCGCTGGCGTTGATCTGGTAGCTCGGGCCAACGCTTTTGACGCTGAACCAGTTGATGTCGTAGCCATTGTCCGCATCTTCGTAGAGCTGGATCACGTGCGGCCCAGCGGTGAGGGTGACGCTGCCGGACTTGATGGTCGTGAACGTGTCGTAGCTGCCGGTGCCCGGCACAGCCATCGCGCCGGTGACATTGGTGCCGTCGACGCTGAAATGAAGGCTGCCGCCGGACGAGCCGACGCCTGTACCGGACGCAACCCGCGCCTGGAACTGGTAAGTGCCTGCCGCAGTGACGTTGACGGTGTAGTTGAGGTACTCGCCCTGGTTGGTCCAGCCGACCTGGTAGCCGCCGCCCGCGTCGCTGGTGACAGCGCGGATGTCGACATTGTCGCTGCGATAAGCGCCGCCGTTATTGCCAGCATCGTTGTCATGGTAGGTGACGCCCTCGCCGCCTACATCATAGTTCTCGGCTTCGACCTGACCGGGAATAGCCCAGGCCGTGCCGCCGTAAGGTGTTTCTGCGGGAACGACGGCAGTGACTTTGAACCAGTTGATGTCGTAGCCATTGTCCGCATCTTCGTAGAGCTGAATGATGTGCTTACCGGCAGTCAAAGTCACATTGCCGGAGCTGATGGTCGTGAATGCGTCATAGCTGCCCGTGCCCGGAACAGCCATCGCGCCGGTGACGTTCGTGCCGTCGACGCTGAAATGAATGCTTCCTCCACTAGACCCCGAAGCGACCCGTGCCTGGAACTGGTAGGTGCCTGCCGCAGTGACGTTGACGGTGTAGTTGAGGTACTCGCCCTGGTTGGTCCAGCCGACCTGGTAGCCGCCG
>JBPBQB010000179.1:0-3452 GCA_050954545.1 Janthinobacterium lividum
AGCGTTTCCGCCAGCCCCATAATCAGTCCGCCCACCATCGCACCCGGAATATTGCCGATACCGCCGAGCACGGCAGCCACAAACGCTTTCAATCCCATCAGAACACCGACATAGGGCGTGAATGCTGTGCCAGAAAGCCCTGTCACCATGACCCCCGCCGCGCCTGCCAGAGCCGCACCCAATGCAAACGTAAAGGCGATTACGGTGTTGGTATTGATGCCCATCAGTGCCGCCGCGTCGGCGTCGAATGATACCGCCCGGACTGCCTTGCCGATGCGTGTGTAGGTGACGATATAGGTCAGCAGAGCCATCAGCACGAGCGACAAGCCGAAAATCAGCAGCGTCTGGACACTGAGCGAGATTCCCAGCAAAGAAACGCGGTTCGGCAACCGGACAATATCAGCAGTTTGGATAAAGCGCTGATCCGACGAAAATATCTGCGGCAGCAGCCCGAAGTTTTCTAAAAACAGCGAGACGCCGATGGCTGTGATGAGCGCGGTCAAACGCGACGGTGTCCCCAGTGAGCGCCGCTTTTGAGTCGTCCGCAGCAGCGCCGCCAGCGCGATCCAGACGATAATCCCAATCGCGATGGCCGAACCAGGTGTCCGGTTGCCGTTAATGGCAATGCCATAGGCGACATAGCCAGACGCGCCGCCGATGACGATCCCAGGAATGATCCAGGACCGTGTTCGGAGGGGCCGGTACGCAGCCTGTTCAATGACCAGTCCCAGCAGGGCGCAGAGCAGCATGGCAGTCAGCAGCACCAGGATCGCGCCGAACGGCGAAGGCAGCAAAGTATGAAACGGCAGATGACTCGGCAGCCAAGTCCCAAGAACACCCGCCGCACCGAGGCCCGCATACGCGCCTACCATGTAAACATCGCCGTGCGCGAAGTTGATCAGTTTCAGGACACCGTAGACCATCGTGTAGCCGAGGGCGATCAGGGCATAGATGCTTCCGAGCTGAATGCCGATGAGGATTTGTTCTGCCAGTTGGTGCATAAGATCGATTGGAAATAAATAGCTTACGGGTTCACGGGGCTGAACCCCCGTGCTGTAACAGTGCAATTCCCCGCCTTCGCGGGCATCGGATATATTGCGGGATCTTGATCGGTGCCCGCGAAGGCGGGGAATTGTACTTCTAAAGCCCTGCCGTTTAGGGCAGGGTAACTACGGGTTCACTGTCGTGATATATTTGTAGTCGCTGCCGTGGATTTGCAGCACGACCGCAGGCTTGACCGCGTTGCGGTCCGGGCCAATCGTGATTGTCCCGGTGATGCCCTTGTAGCCCTTAGTTGATGCAATCGCATCACGCAGCTTGGCTCGGTAGTCAAGTGAAGAATAATCACCATCGGCAGGAGTGCCGGCACGTTTGATCGCATCTACCAAAACTCCGACCGAGTCATATGCGAGAGCCGCAATTGAGTCCGGCTGCTGACCGCCGTAAGCTGTCTTGTAATTTGTGACAAAGGTCTGGATCGTCGGGTCAGGATTGCTCATGGACGAATGGTTCGTGAAGTACGAGCCTTCGAGCGCTCCGTTTGGGCCGCCTGCACCTTCGACCAATTTGGGCGAATCCCAGCCGTCACCGCCAAGCAATGGGACCATGAGGCCAATCGCTCGGGCTTGTTTCGCAATCGGGCCGACTTGACCGTAGTAGCCCGGCACATAAAGAATGTCAGGATTAAGCGCCTTGATCTGAGTGAGCTGCGACGAAAAATCGACATCGTCTTTGCCGTAGTTCTGGGCGATCACGATCTGTCCGCCCGCTTTAGTGAGACTCTCAGTGAAAAACTTGGTCAGGCCAATACTATAGTCGTTGCCGGCATCTGTTAAGATCGCTGCTTTTTTCGCATGCAGTGTTCCAGACGCAAACTTGGCGGCAGCGGTTCCCTGAAACGGATCGATGAAGCAGACCCGGAAAATATAATTTCCAAGCTGAGTCACTTTGGGGTTGGTCGACGACGGCGAGATCATCGGCACTTTGGCCGCGTTGCAGATCGGAGCCGCCTGGATAGAAAGCGTCGAAGCGACTTCGCCGATCACGGCTGTCGGCTTGTCACTCGTGATGATTTTTTTGACGACGCTCGATGCTCCGTCTGGTGTTCCCGCATCGTCTTGGACATCGACTGTCAATTGATGCCCGTTCACGCCGCCTGCGCTGTTGATCGCTTTGACCGCAAGCTCGACCCCGTTATCGGTGGAGTGTCCGAAAGTCGATTTGTCGCCGGTCAACGAGCCATACTCACCGATCATGATCGAATTCGCCGCCGTGCTGCCGCCTGAAGACGCCGCGCTTCCTGACGGCTTGTTGGCACAGCCGCCGGCTAGAAGCGTAAGCGCAGCCGCAGAGAAGAGGCAGCCAAGTAGACGCGCAGTGGCGCTGGGTACAGACATAAACAAAGTTTCCTTCGGGTTGAGTTGACTTGGGACGTGAAAAAGTCGAAAACAGAACGGGGCGGCATTGCCCGGCGGCAGTATAGGGCGGTTATTCGACACGCCTCGGTCGAAATCCTTCCCGTTCTATAAGTTTTCTTGTCAGCGAAAAGATGCCTGCTCCAATCAAACCAGCTAGCGTCAGCAGAGAGAAGTAAAGTCCGAGCCGAAATGGAGTAGGGTTGTAAGAGAAAATGACGCGATGTTGTCCCGGATTTGCTATGACCACAGACCGCAGACAATTTTTATAAGTCGCAATCGAAGTCGGCTGGCTGTCCAGTGTCGCCTGCCAGCCTGCCGCCTGCGTATCTTCTAAAATCAGCCGATCAGGAGTAATCGTTTGGAAAGACAGCGTTACACGGTCCGGGCCGTCATCTGTCAGTGCCACAGCTTCCCCAGAGATTCCGAGATGCGCCCGAGGCTGCCACTTTGTGTTCGTCGATAAATAAATCGATGCCTGCGGCCCCTGCTTTCGACCCGGCGGCGCGAGGGTAGGGGCGGTGCGAACGGCAGTCAGACTGGGCAGCGTATCTTCAGGAGGTGTGACGCGGCAAAGAGTGATGTACTTAACGCCTAATGCCCCGCTCAGTGTCGCTGCTTCCGCTCTGTGTTTGGCAGGAGCCTTCGGGTCAAATGCCCAAGCTGCATTCCCGGCAGCCGTCTCCATGTTCTTCAGCGCCACCGGCTCATAGCCGAACGCATCGCTGAGACCGTAGGGCATCATTGAATTAGGTACCAGACTGTCTGCCCACAGCATCTGATAGTTTGGGACTGACTGCCGAAAATCTTTGTAGTTCGTAAAGCGCAGCCACACCCCGCCGGTCGGAGTCATTATCCGGGCTTGATGCGCCTGGACATCCGGGTCATTCCGGACAATCGCAATATTAGGTGTGGAGGGGAACAAAGCGGCAGGGTTCGTCAGGGGATAAAGAGTTCCCCCAAAGTGTGCCAGATCGGCAAACGAGAGCAAGAGAACCCCAGCAATCAGCAGGCTTCTGTGATTTAGCTGCGGAAGCC
>JBPBQB010000066.1:0-3444 GCA_050954545.1 Janthinobacterium lividum
CCACGCCCCTCCGCCAGCAGCTCTTCTGCATAAAGATACGGCGTTGACACAATCACTTTACCCGTTACCATGGCATAAGCAAGCGTTCCTGATGTAATCTGGTGCGGGTTTGCATAATACGGGGTGATGTAGACATCGGTTGCGATCAAATAGTCGATCAGCTCCTGCAATGTCAGGTACTTGTCGACAAACTTCACGTTATCACGCAGTCCCAATTCTTCGACCTGCTTCACGAGGCTCTCACGGTACCACTCGCCTTCTTTGCGCTTGATGACCGGATGTGTCTGTCCAAGCACCAAATAGGTCGCTTTCGGCTCTTTCTTGACCACATCCGGCATCGCAGCAATCGCATCTTCTATGCCCTTATTCGGTGAGATCAAGCCGAAAGTGGAAAGTACGCGGCGGCCTGCCAGTCCAAGTTTAGCTTTTGCTGCGTCATCTGCATGGAATGGAGCGTTCGGAGCGCCGTGAGGAATAAAACGAATCTTACTGGGCGCGATTTCGTAGACATCTTCCAGCAGCTCAACCGCTTTGTGAGCCATTACCACAAAACAGGCGGCATGTTTTTCCAGTTCCTTCAGAACACGTCGCTGAGGCTCGGAGGGATTAGGAAGAACCGTATGGAGAGTGACAACAACCGGCATGCTCACGGAACGGACCAGATCAAGCACGTAATCTCCGTGATCACCCCCAAAGATACCATATTCGTGCTGAATAGAAAGCAGACTGACTTTGTGCTTTTCGAGCAGCTTTGCGGCACGCACGTAATCTGCCCGATTTTCCTTTTCGATAGTGTAAACAACTTTGCTGTCGGGGTGCGGCTCTGTCGGAGCGGCGTCGTCAACAGCGAAAACGATGCTGCGCCACCCGGAAAGATCGGTCGAGTTAACCACATCCAGGGTAAATGTAGCGATTCCGCACTCTTTCGGGGGATAAGTGCCTACATAGGCAATCTTATGACGCTTGGCGAGATTTGGATAGGCGGTCATAGTGTTCAACCTCCTCGCGCATCACTTGGACACGCTGTCGCACAATTTAATGTGCATATTGAATAAGCAGGACGTTGACTGCATTCATAAACGCTCTTGAGGCAGTCGTAAAAGCTCTTCGGAAATGTATCCCAAGTTATGCGATGCCCGCAAGGCTGGTACGGTAATTATATCCGTTGTTCTTGGTCTATCAAACGTACTGTAGGAATAATAACATCTGCAGGAGGATGCCGGTTCCATTATCACCGTCAAGGTTCGGCATGCCCGGCACTGCCGTGGGGCTTCCACCGCCGGGGTGGGGCAGCATTCCCTTCAGCACAACCCATAAAGGGCCAAGCGTGGCGGCAAGCGAAAAAATGCTGAGGATGGTCCCGGCCAGGCTCCAGCCGATCATCAGCCAGCCAAGCTGCGTCTTGCGCGGATCGTCCAGCATCAGAAAAATAATCCCTGCCGGCAGACCGACATAGGGGAACAGCATTCCCAGGGCGGCCGCTGCTTTAGGAGCAAGAGGGGATTCGACCAGAGCAGGCAGCGGGGCAGATAAAGGGACAGACAGGAGAGGCTGGACGGGCAGGACACTGTCCGGCATCTCTGACGATGGTGTTCGTACTGCCTTCAGAGGACGGCTGCACTGCCAGCAGGTCACTGATGCCGGGAAGTTGTTAGCACCGCAGTAAAGGCAGCGGATACGTCCGGTGTCGCCTCCGGTCTCAGGCGGGGATGCGGCTGACATAAGTACCTACTGAAGATTCGAAGGGACCGGAGCATTCTTTGCATCCGGCGAGACTGCCTGACCACCACGTCCGGGGGAGACGACCGTCTTGCCGAGGTCCCGATCATTAAGATAGAAAAGTACTGTCGCCATCACGACAACCAGCAGAACGATCCCGCCCACGCGCAGCCAGTAACCCGTGCGATTGGGGAGGATGATCGTTTCTTCCGTACCGGGTACCGAAGGATTGTCTTTTCCGACGATATTAAATTTCGGGCCGCCGCCAAGAAACTCTGAGTTTTGCTTCTGATCCGCCATAATAATAGTACGATACCCGAAATAGCCCGAAAATCGACTGTAAATGGCTGAAACATTCGTCTGAAACGGCTGTCATAGCTAGTATAGAGACGCTGCATTAGGGAAAGGCGCGATTTTTCATGAACTGGCCCTTTTGGTCATTGAGCCGACCGTCACATTCTGAGAGCTGTGAAGACATTGAGACGCTGCTGTCGCTTTATGCGGACGGCATGGCGTCGCCTAACGAAGTGCGCCGTGTCGAGGCGCACCTGCCGGGCTGTGACGACTGCCGCGAAGTGCTATCCTGGATGCAGGTCACCCATCGAACTCTCGCCGCCCGTCCGGTTGCCATTCCACCGGCCAATTTGCATTCTCGGATCGCCCTTGCCATCGCCGCGTCTTCTGCCGCCCCGATCTCGCTGCGTCCGGCCCGTACCTTCGCCCTGCGGTCGTCCTATGCCGCCGCGGCGTCTGTCACTGTTCTCGGCCTTGTCCTGGGCTATTCTCTGTGGCATCCTGCGGCTGATCGCACGGTAGCGCACACGCCGAAGCCGATTACTATGGCGGCGTTGCCCTCCAGTAACGCCGGTCACAAGACGAATGCCATTCACAGCAATTTGCCCCATACTGCCTCGGTAAAGTTGTCACCCGTGGTAGTCGCGTCCAATAACCATGTGCCAGAGAGCATCAAGCCAAATGTCGTCAAGCACCTGCCGGCTGTAAAAAAGACGGAGCCGACTCCGCTCAACGAATTAGCAGAGGTCGTGCCTGCCTCGCACACAGCAGTACCGACACTCAAAGTACATGTTCATGCAATTGCACCACATACTCAATTGGCAAACAGCAGGATCGTTCCTACCAAAAATCGGCTGCCAAATCCGATCAAGGAAAACCTGATACCGAAGCAGCCTGAAACAACGAAAATTGCTGACCGCGAACCAGCGCCGCCTCCTGTTCAAGTACGTATTATGCCATCGACAGTGACTGAGCAGCCGTCCGTGAGAACGGCGTCAGCCTCGACTCAATCACCGCCAAAATTGCGCGATACAATCCTTGGGGCGGTCGTGGCACGCACGGATCAGATGGCGGCTACTGCTCTCCTGCCGATCCCCGTCTTGTACCATGAGACAGCAACCGCGATTCAGTCGCTGGACTCTGAACACGCACCACATGTGTATAGTCCTATTTATTCAGATACTGCAAATAAATGAACTAAGAAACGATTTTTTCGTCTCACCCGTATATCAATAAATTGATATACGGGTGCGCTAATTATTCATATTGAAAGGCTATTATTATGACTTCCTCGCAATCTACAAACAAAAAAATCGGTTTTACACTGATCGAACTGCTCGTCGTCATCGCCATTATCGCGATTCTCGCCGCTATCTTGTTTCCCGTCTTCCAGAAAGTTCGGGAGAACGCCCGGCGCACACAATGCCTATC
>JBPBQB010000104.1:0-3437 GCA_050954545.1 Janthinobacterium lividum
TACGCCGCAAAGAATACGCTGCCTGCGGCACGGCAAGAGTGGCCGCCGCTCCCTGACCGCAGGCATCTCCGAGAAACAGGGCGACCCAGTCCTCACAGAGAGGGACGACGTCCGCAAAATCGCCGCCGATTTGCTGATGCTTGGCCTGGTCTTTCGGCAGGCAGACATCAAATATAACGCCCACATCAGGGCAAGAAACATCAGGGCAAGAAACATCAGGGCAAGAAACATCAGGACAGGTCTCCGGCGGCAAATCTGCATGACGAGCAGTACAAGGGTCAAAATGAGAAGCGTAGTGCTGTCCTGCATTTGAGGCGAATGTCTGCCTGGCACTGCACAGGCCAAAAGCGCCCCATTCCATTCCATAGACTGCCGGTTGGCGGGCCGGACCCGCGCCGGGAGAAAGTTCAGAAGACATTGCTCTCCTCATCAAAATCAGCAGAGTGCTGACTGGTGACCGTTTTGGGGAAAGCGGCTGGACAAGGGAGGAGGCCCACTTCCCAAAGCAGGCTCTCGCCCCACGAGTCGCGTCCTTCCCAGGAACCATGCTGACGGACGCCGTTGACAAAAAACGTCGGTGTCTCCGAAACGCCGCTCTGCTCACCGCTTATACGATCCTGGCGTACCCGGTCTAAAGAGACGTCCTGCGTCATGTCCCGCAGGAACCGGCGCGTATTTAGTCCGAGATCGCTGGCATATTCGACCAAAAATCCGTTGCCGAGCGCCAGGTAGTGCGAAAAAAGCGTGTCGTGCATTTCCCAGAACCGGTCTTGACGCCCGGCGGCCTCCGCTGCTTCCGCAGCGTGCGGGTGGAGACCAGGCGCGGGGAAGTGGCGGAAGACATACCGCAGCCGATCTCCCATCTGTCCCTGCAAAGCTTTGATCCAGGGCTGCACATGGGCACACTGGGAGCTATTATAATCGCCGTACTCTACCAGAGTGATGTCTGCTGCCGCAGGCCCTTGGGCATGATCGAGTTCGCTGACGGGCGGCATGAGCATAATTTCCTGGTCTGTCGGAAATTCTTGGCCTGTATTTTTCTGGAGTTCTTTCATGGCTGTCAGTTTCTCCCCACAGCAGCTTCTGCCCGCGCGGCTGGAATTTTCCGCGTCCCGAGGCCCTGTTGAGCATGGTAGCGGACAAGCTGTTCTAAAAACGCGGGGCTGAACGGCTTGCCTGATTCCCAGTAGGGGGCGCTCTTGATCTGGTCTCGAGTGACTTCTGCCGTGACAGTCCCCGCCGGCCAGCTTATCTGGCCGACCCAGTCCAGCGGCAAGAGAACCTGTTTCCCCGGCCACCAGTCCCGCGTGTCCACCGCGAGGCACCGGATCTGCCAGGTTTCATCGTCTACGAGGAAATCTTCCACATGCCCGATGTCACCGTCCCGAGCCGCGACGACGTAACCAGTCACGTCTTTGGTGCTTGTCAGGTGTGCGGCACCTAGATCCGCTGCGGCCTCAGAGGCAGCAGGGATCATGAGTGGGCTGGAGTACCAGGAGCCACCGACTAGGCCCATTGCGCCCACACACCAGTAGTACGGCCAGCCGTAGTAGTCGTGCATTTCTGCTTCCCACTGACGCGAGACCGGCTCATCCGTCTCAATGCCGGGGCTGTCTTCCACCTGGGTGCGCGTCAGGTTGACATTAAGTACGCGCTGCTCCCAGTCCAGCACCCCGAACGCCGCCGGGGTGATCAGCACCTGACGTCCGCTGAGCCAGCCGCCGGTGTTGACGACCAGGTACCGGACGGTCCATGTTCGGTCATCGAACAGAATTTCATCCACACTGCCAAGCTCCCCGTCAGTAGTTCGCAGGATTATTCCATGCAGCTTTTTGATTTCTCTTAACAAGATACTCTGCCTTTCTTTGACGCAGTAAATTCTAAACTGCGGCTCTCCCGCCTTCGGTTATCCGGCTATGACCACGCAGCCGAAAGGCGAGTGTCAGCAGCGAAATGCCGTACATCAGCGCGTAGATGCCCAAGATCGTAATCCAGACGAGAATGCCTACGCCCGGCGCTGCCAGCAGTGCGATACCGAACACAATCGACAGTGCGCCGCTCAGGCCCAGCAGCCACTCCCCGGTAATCACTCGGTGCAGACGGATCGCAGCGGCGATCTCGATGATCCCGGTGATAACAGCCCAGATCCCGACCAGCGTAATCAGTGCCAGCGCGGAAGCGACTGGATGCACAAAAACAAAGATGCCGACACCGATGCCGACGATCCCCTTCAGCATCAGCAGCCACCACTGGTCTTCGGCCCCACGCCAGCGGGCAACAGCAACAAGCGCAAAAACGCCGTCAACGAGTGCATAGGCTCCAAAGAACGAGACAAGCAGAGCCAGGGCCGCGCCCGGAGCCACGAACGCCGCGATGCCGAGTAAAACAGCCAGTGTCCCGCGCAGGGCCATCACCCACCAATTTTGTGTGATTTGATCTTTCATTCGCGAATATTTTCCTTTTCAGTGGCCCAGCCTTTAGCCGGACTGAATTTGTGAACCTTTCAGAACATGCTCCAGCAGCAGCCGCGCCCGACTGCTGGCCCAGACGGTCTGCGGAGTGGCATCTTCCGAGCAGCTTGCCGCTTCCCACTCAGCTCGGGCGCTGATGGGGTCTCCCAAAGCCATCAGCGTCAGGCCCATCAGGTAATGACCCAGGGCGCTTTCCGGGTCTCGGCTGAGCGCCAGGCGGTAGCAATAGATGGCGGCAGTGTAATGGCCTTCAGCGTAAAATTTCAGTCCGGCATCCATGTCGTTTGAGACTGGGAATGCAGTCTCGGGCAATGCATAGCGGGGCATGGTTTCTAACTCCTTACGACACCGATGTTTCGTATAGACCTAGTATGGGGTCTGCCGGCAGTTCTGTCGCCCGTCTAGAGTTCTGCTTTTGACAAGACAAAAGGACAGCCCTGGGACTGTCCTTTCGGCTAGGTATTTTGTTTCGGAAGCGGGAGGTATGCTTTTGCACGGCCCAGACAAGGAAGAGCAACTCGTTCAGGAACTTGGTGCAGGATGGCCTTCCGCAAGCGCCTTCGCGACCCCGTCGATTTTATTGTCTAACTGAGTTCCGATCACCCTCAGATCAGGGTGGCCGAGCGCGGCCAGGAACGAGGAAGGACGGTCATAGAGCAGAGACGCGCCGCCCGTCTCGTCACCTTCGAAGAGGCAGACCCGGAAGGGCACATAGAGGCTGCCACGCGGATCAATGTTCAGGATCTGGTTCGCGATGACCGGGTTGCCGACAAGGTAGAGCGAGCAGTGTTTGACCGTGCCGTCAAGCGACGTGATCGCGCCCTGGTCGAGTCGTGTCATGATCATCAGGCCGCGCGGCCCTGCCTTCCGCGCGACTTCTGCCTTCACCTCGCTCCAGGGGGCCTTTTGAGCGACTAGGCGCTCTCCAGTAGCCGCTTCCCAGTGTCCAAGTTCGCGCTCGAATGC
>JBPBQB010000039.1:0-3406 GCA_050954545.1 Janthinobacterium lividum
GACCGATCTGCAAAAAGGCGATCCTGTCGTGCTGGCGTACCGTGCGCCCTGTGGTCAGTGCCCGAGCTGCCGGCGTGGGGATCTGCGTCACTGCTATATGGCTCTGCGGCCTGGTCAGCGTATCCACCGGAAGCGCGACGGAGCGCTTTGCTCTCAGGTGCTGCGCTGCGGGACGTTCTCGACTTATACCGTGGTTCATTCCAAAGCGGCGATCAAGATGCCGAACGAAATGCCGCTCGACAAAGCGTGCCTGCTTGCCTGCGGCGTGATTACGGGCGTTGGTGCGGCGATGAACACGACGCCGGTGTTTGCCGGGGCACGTGTTGCTGTGATCGGCTGCGGTGGGGTTGGCTTGTCGGTCATTCAGGGCGCGAAGCTTCAGCACGCGAAGCAGATTATCGCCGTGGACGTCAGCGAAAAGAAGCTGAAACAGGCACTGGATTTCGGCGCGACCCATACTGTCAACGCGTCTGAGGGCGACCCGGTCGCTCAGGTGCGTGCGCTAACAGAAGACGGCTGGGACGGCGGGGTCGAGTTTGCGTATGAAGCCACGGGCATTCCTAAATGCACCGAGCAGGCTGTCAAGATGCTTTCTTACGGCGGAACAGCCACGACTATTGGGTTCCCGGCGGCGGACGATGCCGTAACGCTCAATTTAGGCGATATGGCAACGGGCGTATACTGGAACAAAGCGGGGCTGCGCGTCTGCCACTGCGGCGACACGCTGCCGTCGCACGACTTTCCGTTGCTGGCTCAGCTTTACCTGGACGGTCAGCTTAAATTAGATGAAATGGTCTCGAACAAAATCACCATTAACGACGTCAATGAAGCGTTTGAGGCCATGCACCACGGCGATGTCATTCGCAGCGTGATTTTGTTCTAGGCTGGCCCCCACCCCCGGCAGTTCCTGCCGACCCCTGCCCCGCAAGCGGGAGAGGGGTGAATAAAGAAGGCGTGGAAAGAACTACTCCTTTACCTACTCCTCTTATCTCACCCCTATCTCACGGAGTGGGGGAGGGGTCGACGTGGAGCGGCGGGGGTGGGGCCCCAAAAAAGAAAAACGAGTAATTATGCCGGAATTGCCGGAAGTGGAGACGCTGCGGCGGGGCCTGGAACAGCATTTGGTTGGGCGCGTTCTCGGAGAAACACGGGTTTTGGTTCCCAAAATGCTGAAGGGAACTGCCGGCGATGCCGATGTGTTTGGTGCCGGCCTGCGTGGTTCCCGGATTGAATCTGTCGGGCGGCGTGGTAAGCACTTGATTATTGCGTTAGAGAACGGGTATTATCTACTGTTCCACTTGAATATGCGCGGTCAGCTTCGAATGACGGCGTCGGATGCGCCGGTAGATAACTATTTGGCGGCGGCTTTTCCTCTGGACAATGGCAGCGAGCTTCGGTTCCATGACATTTGGCGCTGGGGCGAGATGCGGCTGGTCAGCCCGGAAGAGCTGGCGCAGCACCCTAGTCTGATTGGAATGGGGCCGGAGCCGCTTTCGGGAACGTGGACTGCAGAACAGTTTTTTGCCGGTCTTGCGAAGCGCCCGAAGACAGCGATCAAAGCCGTTTTGCTGGATCAGAGCGTTGTTGCCGGAGTTGGCAACATTTATGCCGATGAGTCACTGTTCCGAGCGGCGATCCAGCCGGTGCGTCCGGCGGGTTCGCTGACAATGGCGGAGACTTCGCGATTACGCAATGAGATCTACGCGGTCCTGACGGAAGCAGTCGAAGGCGGCGGCACTACCAGCAATAATTATGTGGATGCCGAAGGGCAGATCGGGCGCTATACGCCGCGTGTGTATGACCGGGGCGGAAAGCCCTGCGTTACCTGCGGTGAGAGCCTGACCCGTATTCGGGTAACGGGGCGCGGCACGGTCTACTGTGCGTCCTGTCAAAAATAAGTCTTTGAAGCTGCATTTTAACTGTCAGAAAATTACCAATCCAGGGGCAATCGTGTCCCAATGCTGAGGAGCACTACGAAATTATGTCGGTCGTACCTGAAGATGTTGTAACCAGTGAGACTTCTGCTGCACCGGCAGCGCAAGCAGCTCCTGAAATTGTTGTGTCGGCGCCATCGCCTGCACCGGACACAAACGGGACTCAGCAAGCGGTTAGCCTGCCTAAGCCTGCTCCTGCCGCCCCAAAGCGCGAAGAGCCGTCCATGAGCCAGTCGGATTACGAAAGTATGTTTAAAGAGCTTTCGGAAGGCGACGTGGTTATTGGAACTGTGGTCCATATCGACAAGGACGGTGTTCTTGTCGATGTAGGCAGCAAAAGTGAGGGCATTATCCGCCCGAACGAGTTGTCGCGCGAGCCATTCGACAACATCGAAGATGTTGTCCAGGTCAACGAGCCCGTTAAGGTCGTCGTCATTGGCCGCACCGACGAAGGGCAGCTTCTGCTGTCCAAAAAGCGTGCCGACTTTGAGAAGGCCTGGGACAAAGTCATCGAAGCCATGAATGCCGGGACGATCCTGCAGGCGATGGTCACTGAGCGTGTCAAAGGCGGCCTCGTGGTCGATCTGGGGATTCGCGGTTTCGTGCCGGCGTCCCATGTCGGCTCCGGCGACTTCAAGCATCAGAACCTTGACAAGTATGTCGGCCAAAGCATCCCGCTGAAAGTCATCGAAGTCGACCGCGACCGCCGCAAGGTAGTCCTGTCGAACCGCGAAGCGACTGAAGACGAGCGCAAGCAGCGGAAAGAGACCACTCTGGCTTCTCTGACCGAAGGCGAGGTCCGCAAGGGCGTTGTCCGGCGTGTTACCGACTATGGTGCGTTTATTGACCTCGGCGGTATCGATGGCCTGCTGCACGTTTCCGAGATGTCATGGTCACGGATCAACCATCCTAGCGAAGTCTTGAAGAACGGACAAGAGCTGGATGTCATGATCCTGAAGCTGAAGCTGGATCAGGGCCGTATCAGCCTCGGTCTGCGCCAGATCCTCCCCGACCCGTGGACGGAGATCGGCGACAAGTATAAAGTCGGCGACCTGGTCAAAGTGGAAGTCTCCCGGCTTGTTCCTTTCGGTGCATTCGTGCAGTTGGAAGAGGGCGTCGAAGCGATCATCCCGACCAGCGAGCTCGCGGAGCGGCGTGTCATGAAGCCGTCTGATGCGGTCAATCCCGGCGATCAGGTCGAGGCCCGTATTATCGAGATGCGGACTGACGAGCGTAAGATGACGCTGTCGATCCGGCGAGTTGTTGAAACGTCGACAGTGCCGCAGCCTTATGTCCCAGAACCGGACCTCGGCGGCGGACGCGGCGGTGATCGCAGCGGACGCAGCAGTGATCGCGGCGGACGTGATGGCCGGCCCGTTGTCGGCGGCGAACGTGAAGGCGGGGCAGTCAGCCCGCCGCGCGACCGGCCACGGCGTGAGCGCAGCGGCGGAGGCGGTGGTGGTCGTGGACGC
>JBPBQB010000298.1:0-3404 GCA_050954545.1 Janthinobacterium lividum
AGAGGGGTAGGAATAAGACCAAGACAAGACAGAAGAAAAACTTAACTCCTAACGTCCTTATCTTCACCCCTCTCCCACGCAGTGGGGGTAGGGGTCGACGCGAAGCGGCGGGGGTGGGGGTCACTTCGGAAACACCTTCACATGCCTGTCCGCGAACAGGACAACGCGGGCGCAGGGCAAATCCATGTATCCATTCTCGGTATCGGCAGGTGAATCCATCTTGGCGAGCTCTAAATCCGCAGGCTGTTCGTAGACAAAGTGCTGACTGCCGATCTGGAACACATCCATGGATTTGATATATGGATATATTTTGTCAATAAAACCGTCCGCCGTTGGAAACTTCTCATCGTCATCCTGAGTGTACTGAATCAGACCCAGTCCGATCTGCTTCAAATCTGAAGCTGCCAGAGCCTGTTCTTCCGCACAAGACAGCTTCAGTCCTACCGCCATCTTTTCATTCGGCAGCATATCAGTTGCCGCAGTCAAGTCTGTCACATTGAGGTCGTTATTTGCAATAAATGCGACCTGTTTGCCAGTCGGCGACCATGCGGCTTGAGGATCATTGTTTCCTGCTCCCGGAGAGGAAGGGAAGCTGTCCGGCATCAACCCTGCGGAGGCGGCCCCGAGCGGAAACTTGCCAAATGTAGTTCGGCGTATCCAGATAATGTAAGACTTGAGTTTGCCTTGTTGTTCTTTTGTGTCTTCTAAGTCCCGGTGTTCGACATCCAATGTTAAATCAGGATACTGCTTTGAGACAGCGGGTGCGTCAGCATCTGAGGAATCTGGGATAGGACTGATCTGGCCGGTGACAACATCTATCTGCTTCTTGTCAGTCCCTTGCCAAAACTTCAGGTGGTTTTTATCAGCCCAGGAGTACATGCTGACATCGGGCGGCAAGGGCAGCATTTGAAACGTGTCCCGCTCCGGGTCGTAAATCAGGTAAGCATTCTTGTCCGGTCCTGATTTCCCATCGCTCTTTTGTGTGTGAATGCTCTGCGTGAACGCAAGCCAGTGGTGATCCGGGGACGGGTAACAGTACGCCGAACCTTCAAGGTCTGGGCTTTGCAGTTCTGCCGGGAGTGCTGTCTCCGGGTCGATAGTGCGCGTTATCGGGGGATTGGTACTCAGATCCCAGCGCAGAAACTCTATCCGGGCTGTTTCCGACTCCTGCGGATCAGGTGAAAATCGCTGAAGCAGCAGATATTTCCCACTCATACTCCATCCAAGCAGGCTAATGGCTGTTGTTTGATCTTCTGTGGGAGCGGTCACGGAAAAGCGGCTGAGTTCATGCCCGGTTCGGACATCAACCGTTTTGACAAAATGAACGGTCTGGTCGCCTTGTGTTTCGGAGCCGACAACGGCGATCTCAAGGCCGAGTGGGTCATACTGAAACTGATCGACGTGCGCGTTCATCGTCAGGGGTCGCATAGGGCCGACCTGCACAAACTCGCCGCGATGGGTGTAGAGAATATCCGGGCGCAGATTGGTTGGACGAGGTGGATCGGCAGCGATGGGTTTGACAAGGCAGCCAAGAGTCAGCAGTGCAAGCGGCAGCGCAAGACAGCGCGATTTCATGGGAGTTCTCCTAAACGAAAAGTGTTTGGAGACTATAACGAGAAAAAAGCGGATTTAGGTTCGGTCTTGCTTAAAGCACGGTGTAGGGCGTTGCCGAGACGACGCCGACGACGGCTTCCAGCTTCGGCAGGAGTGCGGCCAGGGCGGCATCGTCGGTATCAAACGTGATCAGGACATGGCCGGGGCCGGTGACGATGTCGAGCGAGACTTCCTGCGCGGCGCAGGCGGCAGCAAGTGCGGCGACAAGGCCGGCACGCTCATCAGTTTCCAGCAGGACGACTCGGCGCGGGGTTTCGGTTTGGGGCGCTGCGTGGGGCATGAATGTCTCCTTGTGCGTCGGAATGAGAAAAGCGGGAATGGGCGTAAAAGTAAAAGCTGGTGATGAGGACTAGGATAAAGAGAGCGGCATAGATCGTTGCGAAGACTTCCTCGCGCTTCAGCTTGAAAGAGCGGAAATTGGCGATCAAAACGGCCAGTCCCATCGGGACAAGCGCGGCGATGTTGATGCCTGTGACCAGGACAGTCAGCATTGTCAGTGTCAAAAGGCCGTAAATCCACCAGAACGTCCCACGCACATTGAGATTCAGGCGCAGGACAACGGCAAAGAAAAACGCGACGAACAAAATGTCGCCCGGCCCGATAAAGCCGATAGGGTGCAGCCCGCCGTGGTGGGCGGAGCCGCCGACGCTGGGAACCGGAACCGAAACGCCACGGACGATTCCGGGATGATTGGCGACCATGTTCTGCGTAAAGCCGATGGAAGTCATCGCGCCCAAATAGTCAATCGGCATGGCGACAAGCGCGACTGGGAGCAGGACATTCGGCTCACGGATAATCGGCGACAGCAGGATTCCAAAAAACGTGCAGCCTAAAGTCACGGCGAGTCCCTGCCCGAACTGGAGCAAAAGCGGCGGGTTGGGCCCATACGGCGCTGATACTAGGTAAAACAGCGCGAACAGGGCCGCGCACAAAACTGCCAGTCCGGTGGATACAAGCGGGCGCGGCTTCAAGGCCACGACTGCCTGTGCCAGCCACAATTGCAGCAGCATGAACGCCGCCGTCGACAACACGACAATGCCGAAGACAAAAATAATCAGCGCGTGGTACGGACGTGGGACAAGCGGCAGCAGCAGATTAAAAGCTGAATAAGCGACCAGCGCCAGCAAGGCAGTCAGCACGGGATTGCGTCCCGAAACCGGAGGAGAAACAGGCGTATTTGTCATCAGTCGTTATCGCTTTCGCGGTGGGTCCGGCGCTCATGGTGCAGGAGGTCTTCGATCTCGGCAATTGTCGTGGCCGTGACCAGCAAGCCCCGAAGGGCTGAGACGCCGGGGAAACCCTTGAAGTAGTGGGTGAGCTGTCCGCGCATCTCTTTGACCGCCCGCTCTTCGCCGACTGCCGGGTTCGCAGCCATCGTTTTCAGATGAAACAATGCGGCCTCGATTCGCTCCGTAAGGGTCGGAACAGACCGCTTCTCGCCGGTCTCTAAGAACTCTTTGATGTCCCCAAACAGCCAGGGATTGCCGAGAGCCGCTCGCCCGACCATGACCGCATCGCAGCCTGTTTCCTCAATCATCCGCTTCGCATCTTCCGGCGTTTCGACATCGCCGTTGCCGATCACCGGGATCGTCACCACGTCTTTGACCCGGCGGATAATGCTCCAATCGGCATGCCCTGTAAAGCCCTGATTGGCATACCGGGCATGGACTGCAATGGCAGCCGCCCCGGCATCCTGTGCCCGTTTGGCAAAATCGATGCCTGTGGTCTGGCTAGGGTCCCAGCCCGAACGAATTTTGACCGTGACCGGGACTTTGACCGCATCCACCATC
>JBPBQB010000042.1:0-3370 GCA_050954545.1 Janthinobacterium lividum
CTTTGTCCTTTCGAGCGAACGGGGCGGAAAAGAAGCCGTGGCCGATGTAAAGACCATAGGGGATCATCGCCTTGCGGCCTATAGTACGGTTGTCGCCTCCCTGCTCTTCGGCTTCCTTTTCGGTCGCCACCGCCATGCGTGTGATGGAAACGTCCATGGGAGTGATCGGAGAAGCGGAACGGGAAAATGTGAGCTGCATCGGACCGCGTACCTGCCCGGCGTTTGCGCCGGTAGACATGACTGCACCGAACATGCGGACATCGTATTTTGTCCGGCAGAGCTGCTGCCGGGCACTCTCGACTTCCGTTCCTTGGCCCTTGCCCTTTGTCTTACGAGCTTTGCCGTCATCCACGTTTTTCGGCTCGATGTTGAGATCGATAGTCAGCTCTTTGTAGGCGGTCTCGATCTGACGGTTCAGAATGCCTTTTTCGGCGACAAAGAGATCGTAGCCATCGACGCCTTCTTTTGTCAGAGCGACATAGTTGCGGATTTTGCGCTTCAGGCAGACATCGGTGACCAGGCCATGCATGGTTTCCGGGTCGACACGCGGCATGTTTCCGGCGTCCGGGTCACCGTTTGGGTTCCCATCGGTGACTTCGAAGACGAGGATAAAATCTTGGCGGCGGCCTGGATCAAGGCAGGGCTGGTACTCCGGCTTTGTGAAATCAATCATGTCTATTCTCCATTCAAATCGTCGGTATTCGTTTCAATCGTGGGATCGTCCGGATCTTCGGCCAGCTCGGCGAGAGCGGCGTTCTTCTGCGCTTTGGCGTCCTGAGCGGCTTTACGGTCGGCGGCACGCTGATGATAGAAGCCTAATGCGAAGAGGCCTTGATCCTGCAGTGTAAGTGTCGTCGGGAAGCTTTTCAGACCTAGCGGCATCTGCGGCGTAGGAGCGACAATCTCTTCCAGCCGCTTTTGCAGGGCCTGATAAACACCGGGTTTGGATTTCCGCAGCTTGGGCAGATGCGCTTTGTTGGCATTGACCAGCAGCATGCCAAAAACAGTGGCAGGGGCAGTGGATGCCGCGCCGAAGTAACGGTCTACCAGAGTTGCATTCAGCTTGCCGAGGGCGGCGTACTGGATGTAGTCAAGTTCGGCCAAAAGCCGACCGCAGAGATAAGCAGGGTTTGCCTGCGTGGTATCAAGTTGGGACATGCGCTGAGAGTGCTCCTTTTCATTAAACTGAGAGGCCGGGTCCGTGACAAGGCAGGCTTTGATAATTGCGGCCTGAGCGTGCGTGACATGAGTGGTCGTGCCCTGCAGGGTCTTTGTGCCGATCCGGCAGCGCATGACGGCTTTGGAAAGCAGGCTGCGCGGGACCGGCTCACGGTGGAGGGCCGCCCGGACCAGCGACTGCGGCGCTGCCGGCTCCATCTCCTTGCGGGCATCCCGGTACACAGAGCCTGCCAGACGGTAGACACCAAGCGGTGTCCCATCCGTGCCATCCGGCAGGACCATTTTCTGCACGTCAAACCAGCGGCTCAAATTTCCGTAGGCCTGAGCCACCGTGGTGGCGAGCCAGTCCCGGACCACGGCCCGGCCACCACTCGCAGAGAGTGCCAGACCGTAGAATGCATCTGTCTGCAAGACCCGGCTCTTCTGCCCTGTCCAGACCGCTTTCAGTGCATCACGCACCTGCGTATCCTCGGGCTTGTCCAGAGCCAGGGCCATCAGATCATCGCCGCCTTTGTCGGTCCAGAACACATAGACCAGACCCACCATAGTGATATGAGAGCGATCGCCCTTGATGAGTTGATTTAGGGCCTTTGTTGACAATTCTGCCGCGTTACGAGATATAGGTGACATCCGGGCTTGCTGCCATCCATAGGACTCGAATGCTGGCTTATCCGCACTGAGTAGAGCCGTACCAACAGGATTTCCGTTAGGAATACCGTTGATTTTCTGCTGTAATATTCGCTCAATCGGCCCAACAACACCTGTCACCATACATTGAGCAGTAGTGATTGGGCCCGCAGAATCAAGACTATTTTCGTTCGCCCAAAAGCTCTGAACAGAAGTTAGCTCAACAGGCCGAACCGCACCCACCCGAAACGTGACCAGATCAGCCGCCGACATCTCTTTAGGAGTCACCATACACGCTGAAGCTTCTGAGTCTCTCATGGCTAGGAAGGTTGCAACCGCGATCACTGCCGGTTCGCAAGTTTCCATGGCACAACGCTGAACAAGTGCCTCGAAAGCGCTATGCTTCTGAGCCGCGCGTTTCTCTTTTTCTTCCAACGCAAGTCCTAGGACATAAGCAGGAGTATCTGCTAGAATACATGGCTTAATGACTTGCCCTGATCTTGGTGGTGGGAGTGGTACAAAACGCAGCTTTCCTCGTTTTTCCTCCTTGTCTCCTCCAAGAGACACGAAACCCTCAAAGGCTCCATTTTTAGATAGACAGACCTCCCAGCGAACTGGCTTTAAGCCGTACATATCCGGTGCAAAATTAGCGCCCAAAATAGCCTCAGCATTTTTATAAAGCTGCTGCAAAATCATGTTGCACCTTCATTCTCGTACAGCACAGGCGGGATATGCAGGACGCCGTTTTCAAGACGCGCCTCGAAATATTTGGCCTGATTGCCGCCTGCATCGTAATCAATATCAAACAGCATCCGTCCGAGATCAATTTCGCCGACAAGAGATCCATGCGGGATTTCCGTGCCGTCAGGCGGGCCGAAATCGGCAGCGAACTCCCGGCAGCCCAGATAAGGCCGCTGGAAACACTGCCCGTTCTGAACACGCCGCCGGAACTGGTCCCGGTACTTGGCGACATCCACCGGCTGGCCGTCCCGGTCGGTCGCATCCGGCGGCAGCCAGGCATCCGCCCGGATAATATATTCGACCTCCTTCAGCCCCAGCGTATGCCGCTGGGTCCGATCATCGGCAATCGAAATCTCCCCCCCACGCCCCGCCTTGCTTTTGACTTCGTTTCGCAGAATAGAAAAGTGCCGAATCTTCTTGAGCACGACAATTTCCCGTACCCGCCACCGCATCGGCTTATGCCAGAAGATAGACTCCAGAATGCCCCGCGCCGCGCTCGGTGTCAGGACTTCGTAGCTGACCCGTTCCACATGTGCCTCCGGCCGTGTCAGGCAAGCATACGGTCCCCAAACTTTAACTTCCACAGGGGGATAGTCCATAGTCGCTCCTTTCTGCTGTGTTTTTGGATATCATTGGATAGAGAACAGAAAAACGGAAGCGGGGCATTAGCCCCGCTTCCTAAATTTCAGAACGTCCACAAATGCGCGTTGGTCGCTGTTCCGCAGACCTGAGTCAGCAGAGCTTGTCCCGCCGCTGCATCCGACTTGTTGACGACCGCAACAAAAAAGCCATTAAGCTGGTTTGCACGAGCATGAAATGTTTT
>JBPBQB010000032.1:0-3301 GCA_050954545.1 Janthinobacterium lividum
CGCTGACGGGGATGCTTGATTCGGGCCATCAGCGCTTCCGAAGCGGTCGTGTGTGTCTGCGCGTTATGCGAGATCGTGTAGGATTTGGAAACGCCTCGGGCCGCAATCGCGATGTCGCCTTGCGAGAGTGAATTAGATGACATCTGCGAACTTCCTTTCCATTTTTTTGAACGCATATGCCCCGGCAAAGAACGCCAGCAGGCTGACGACGGCAGCATAGGCAACCGGAATGACCGGCAGCGTCTCGTGACCGAGCAGCGACCAGCGGAACGCTTCCAGCAGGCCTGCCATCGGATTCAAATAGTAAAATGTCCGGAAAGCAGGAGGGATTTTTGTGAGTGCGTAGGAAAGCATGTACGCGACCGGCGAAGCATACAAAAAGAACTGCATCAGCACGGGGATGACATACTGAACGTCCCGATAAGTCACCGCCAGCGCCGCCGCGAACATCCCGACACCCAGAGCCAGCATCAATATCAGCGCAAACCAGAGCGGCAGGGTCAGCAGGCTCAGACCAGGAACGACATGGGCAATCAGCATGAGTACCGGCAGCAAGGCTAAAGAGACGGCAAAGTCAATGAGCGTTGAAAACATCATCGAGAGCGGCAGGATCAAGCGCGGAAAATAGACTTTGGAAATCAAATTCGCGTTCTGCACCAGTGATGCACTCACTTTGACGACCGTTCCGCTGAAGACATTCCAGCCCAGCAGCCCGGCATACGAAAACACAAAGTAGGGGACGCCCTTCGGCGCAGGCAGGTTCGCGACTTTGCCGAAGACAAAGGCGAAGATGCCTGCCGCCAGCAGAGGCTGAAGAACGACCCAGAGCACACCGACGGCTGTCTGACGGTAGCGCAGCTTAACGTCGCGTCCGGCCAGAGTCACGAGAAGGTCGCGGAACTGCCAGAGCTCACGGACATTCAGCGCCTGCCAGCCGGGCTTTGCCTTAAGCGTCCGCGAGGGCCGCACTGCGATTTCCTGTGATTTGCCCGAAAGCAGGGTACTCATTACCGAAAATTATCTCCTTAGAAAGCGCGGGCACCGGTCGCGACGGCTCCGACACCGGCGAGAGTGGAGATGACCTCTCCTAACCCTGGATGATGGCCTTTGACCGGAATATAGATTGCGTCGTCAGGCGAAAGCGGGACATTGGCCGCCGCGTTGCCTTTCTGCAGGAACTGCCCGAAATCCACTGTTTGGGCCGTGTTGACATTGTGGACTCTGTCCTGATGAATAACATCGACGAGCTTCAAATCCGATACTCCCGCGATTGTGCCGCCGCAGCCGTTGATCGCATCTACCAGGCGATCACCAGGCCGCAGAGCATAGTAGCCAGGATGACCGACAGCGCCGTCAACATAAACCCGGTTATGCAGCTCCGGGATAAAGATGCTGTCGCCGGGCGACAGAGCCACGTTGTCGGCAGTCTTTCCGAGGGTGAGCAGATCATGTAAGTTCAGAGTGCTTTCCGTGCCGTTATGTCGCAAAGTGGCTTGTGACAGATTGGCGGTCGACAGGTTGACGTTATCGGCGTCTTTCAGCGCATCCAGCACGGTCATTTTGTCTGTATATTCATAACTGCCGGGTTTTACGACTTCGCCGAGCACGCTTACCTGAAGATGGCGCTCCGGAACATAAATGACATCATCGGGCGCAAGCATGATATCTTGTGCCGTGCCCCCGGCAGTCAGTGGATTACTCAGATCGGCGGTTTGAACCCGTCCATTTTTATGTGTCACGATGACATGGGTCAGGTCGCCGTTTTCTGCCGCGCCGCCGACAGTCGCTAGGGCTTCGGAAAGGCGCATCGCCGGCTGATATTCGACGGTCTGGGCATGAGTGACAAATCCATAAACCTGCAAGTTCTGGTGCCGCCGCGTAGTCAGCGTGACCGTGACCAGCGGGCTGACAACATACTGGCCCCAGCGGCTGGTCAGAATCTGCGTGACCTGAGCTGTTGTTTTGCCGGCAACAGCAAGTGAACCGAGGACAGGAACAGTGATCCTGCCATCGGAAGGTACTGTGACCTGCGGAACCGACAGCTCCGCAAAGTTGCTCACCTGGATACTAAGCACATCATCCGTACCCAGCAGGTAAGGCGCGGGTGCTGACGATGTTCTGAACGGCAGCGCTTGCTGTGCCTGGGTCACAGCCGGGCAGGAGAAAGCCAGCGCCAGCCCGAGAGCTACTGCGGCAGATGCGGAGATAAGAATGTGGGATTTCGTGTTCATCTTAGGTCTTTCCTCGGTTATTCATAACGGAACTTGCTGGCCCCAAGCTGAAGAACATCCCCAATCTCTAGAGCATGGCGCGAGACGGGAATATTATTGACCAGTGTCCCGTTTGTGGAGCTGACATCGTAAATCACAAACTTGCTGTCTTCCAGCGCGATGTGTGCATGCACCTGTGAGATCGTCTCATCACGTGCCAGCACGATGTCGCTATCGGAACGGGTTCCTAGAGTCAGCGTCTTACTCGAGGAAAGCGCAAACGACTGACCCAGATAAGGGCCATCGACTGTCTTCAGCGCTGAACCGACTTTCGGCAGGACACGCAGCGAAGATCGTGCCTCAGTCGCACTCTCTGCTGGCTGGTCAGGAGAGAACAGGGGCTTGAGGCCACTCCCATTCCTCGGCTCAGGCGTCTGGGCGGTACGGTCCGTGTCGGCATACCGCTTCATCACAATTGTGCGCGTCGACTGATAGCCGCGCGGGCTGCTTTCCGGTACTGCGGACGGAGGGGCAAATGTCGTGCGGCCATACCCGGCGTAAGAGTAATTCGCCGGTTCGCCTCCCAGGTGCGGCACACGGTTAACAAAGTAAGCAAGCATTTTAGGAGCCGCCGCCGCAAGGGCACCCGCCGTGTTACGCATACTCTCACTGTTGACGATGCCGACGCCGACGACGTAAAGAACGCAATCGACATGAGGCGCAATCAGCAGCGCATCGGCGACGACGCCTGCCGGCGGTGAGTCGACAATCACCACGTCGGCAGCCTCGCGAAGCGACTGCATCGTCCCCGCCATGAGCGGCTGGGAAATGAGGTCAATCGGGTTCTGCGTGGCATTTCCTCCGTGAAGCATCGACAGGTTCGGGGTCTCAGTCGGCATCAAGGCGTCTTCGACGCGAATATCCCCGGAAAGGACTTCTGCCAGTCCTGGTTCCGATGTTTTCGTTGTCTGCATCAGCGACGATGGCCGCCGCATATCGGCATTGACCAGAACGACGCGCCTTCCGGCACGCGCAAAGGAATGGGCCAGCTCGGTCGCCGTGAGCGATTTACCCTCGCCAGGCAGAGCGCT
>JBPBQB010000232.1:0-3220 GCA_050954545.1 Janthinobacterium lividum
GCATACAGATCGAGCAGCGTCTTGTCCATGGGACAAGTTTACCAAAAGAGAAGCACATCAACACATGGCGGACTTCAATGTCTGCGTAACATCAGTTACTGATAAGCTTGTTCGCGACACAGCGGCTGGCGATCAGTCTTTTGCTGTGTGCGATCATCTCTGCCGCTCCCTGGTTTATACTCTCTGCCCGGCGTCAAATCCGGCGTCGGCACTTCGATTTACAGTTGCCCGATGCTTTGATGCTGCTGACTTCGGCTCTGCGTGCGGGCTATTCGTTTCCGCAGGCAATGCAGACTGTCGCGGAGGAACTGCCGCCGCCGCTGGCTTCCGAGTTTACCTGGGCTTCCGGCGAAGTCCGGCTGGGTGTTCCGCTTGAGATGGCTCTGGGACGCGTCGTGGCTCGAGTCCAGTCTCCTGATTTGGACTTGGTCGTCACTGCCATTCTCATTCAGCTACCGCTCGGCGGTAATCTGGCGGAAGTGCTGGATGCGATTGCTGAAACAATTCGGGAGCGCGTGCGGGTCGCAGGTGAGGTGCAGACTTTGACAGCGGAAGGCAGGCTCTCTGCCGGCATCTTGATTGTGCTTGCTCCGGCACTGGCTCTTGCGCTGTACCTGCGAAGCCCTGAATACTTTCAGCCGCTGCTGGAAAGCCCGTTCGGGCACATTTTGATCTTTGGGGCGATCTTCGGACAGATTACCGGTGGCCTTATTATCCGCCGCATGGTGGCGCTGGACGTATGAGACGTAAGAACCCACCTCCTTGCTTCGTCACAAGTTACTTCGCAGGGGTCCTCCCGAAACGGGAGGACGAAGAGTTTTGGAAATATAGATAGGCCTAAACTCCGACCCTTCCCGTTGTACCCACTGTCGAGGCTCTGTGAGCAGGGGCGGGAGGGGAAGACGCGGAGCGGCGGGGTGGGTTATTCCGCAGAATATCAAATCAATGCTGCTTATTCTAATACTCAGTTTCGCCTTTCTCGCGGGTGCTCTTTGTGCCCTGGCTGTCAGCAGACTGCTCGGGGCGGAGCGCCAGGCCGTCACGCGCCGTCTGGCTGCCCTGCCGGGACTGGGCGAGAATACCCAGCGGTCTCTTGCGGAGGAGCAGCTTGAAGGGAGCTGGCAGGAGCGTCTTTGGATGCCTGGGCTGAAGCGGCTTGCCCTGTGGGGCCTGCGTCTGACTCCTGCCGGAGCCTCCGCACGTCTGCGCGGGTCACTGGCGCGGGCCGGTCATCCCGCCCGTTTGGGAGTAGGGGAATTTGCCGGGCTGCGCGTTCTCAGTGCCGGGCTGTGTCTTCTGCTGGCACTGCCGCTGTGTTTGCTCCTGCCGTCGCCCATGCTCCGTCTGCTACTGATCTTTCTGAGTTTAGTGATCGGGCTGAGCCTGCCGGAAACGCTGCTGGAACAGGCTATCCGTCGGCGTCAAGCGTTAATCCGACGGGCACTGCCGGAAGTGATCGACTTGCTGGTTGTCAGCGTCGAAGCCGGCATGGGACTTGACGGGGCAATGGCAAAAGTCACCGAGAAAATGCGTGGGCCACTAGCTGACGAAATGGCACAAGCGCGGCAGGAAACGCAGATCGGAAAAACGCGGGCTCAGGCTCTGAAAGACATGGCATCGCGGCTGGAGATGCGCGAGATCAAGACCTTTGTCGCGGCGGTCGCACAGGCGGACCAGCTTGGCACGAGCATTGTCCGTGTCCTGCGGGCGCAGAGTGTCATGGCGCGTGCCGCCAAGATTCAGGCTGTCCGGGAGCAGGCGGCGCGTCTGCCGGTCACGCTGCTGTTTCCACTGGTCTTTTTTGTATTCCCCGCTGTGTTTGTGGTACTGCTCGGCCCGAGCTTGATCCGGCTGGCATCGGTGCTGGGCACGATGAAGTAGACTTCGTTTCTGAAATGTGTCAGAATACAGGCGTGAGCAAGACAAAAGAAATTCGGGCACGCGGGGCCAAGCCGCATGATCCTGAAACACGGTTTCTGCGAGTGAAAACCGCAGTGCGCGACCTGGAGCGGATCGGTGCGGTCTTTTCGGTCGCCGATGTCGCCGAGCGGGCGGGGGTCTCAAGAGCCACGATTTATCGCAGTCAGGATCTGCGTGACCTGATCGGAGCAAAGGGCGACGGACCGCGCCTGGTCGATGCCGCCCTGCATGAGAAAATCTGTTCCCGTCACGAGACCCAGAAAGCCAAGGTCCGTGCGCTGCGGCGGCAGCTTGCCGAACTGGAAGCAAGCTGGGACGAAATGCGGGAACGGGCAAAGTCCGCCGAGCAGAAGCTGGCGGCTGCCGAGCGGCGAATCGAGCTGCAATCCGCACAGATGCGCGGCGGGGTCGGCGGGGCGCTGGATGCGGTCGCCGCTCGTCTTGGCCCCGAAGAAAGACGCCGGGCCAGGCGCATTCTCGCTCGTGCTTTGCACCCGGACCTCTTCGCACAGGATACTGCGACTTCTACCCTGGCAACCGAGCTTTTAAAGACACTGAACGCCCTGGCTGAATAAATTGCCAAAGAGCACCCGGCAGGAAATGTCGGTGCCCGCAGAGAATAACCTGCCATGCCAGATTTATTAGTTCCTCTTTACAAGCTTCCCCCCCGCGAAGAGGGTGCCGCAAGCGCCCTCGCCGACGGGATCATCCTGCGCCGCCCGAATACATTTGAGCTGACACCTGTTGCCGAGTTTATCCGTGCCCATTTCTCGCAGGGCTGGGCGGATGAGACCCTGATAACGTTTGCCCGCCAGCCGATTACCAGTCTGATCGCGATTGAAGGCAAAAAGATCGTCGGCTTCGCGGCTTATGAGTCGACACGCAAGGCCTATTTTGGCCCGACCGGTGTCGATCCGGCTTACCGAGGGCGCGGCATCGGTAAAGCGCTGCTGATCGAGTCTCTCTGGGGTCTTCACGATCTCGGTTATGCCTATGGGATCATCGGAGCCGCTGGGCCTGTTGCGTTTTACCAAAAGACAGTCGGCGCGATCATCATTCCTGACAGTGTTCCGGGTATCTATGCGAACCTGCTGCGCTGACCTCATGTATCCCGGGAAGTATGTCGGGCGACTGAAGTCGCGGCAACAAAAGCACAAAGTCTACCTGCTGCACTGGCAGACCCGGAGGGCGTGGACTCATACAGACAGTTCCATATTGGTATTATCCATATTAACCTGCGAAGGCCTTATTTGCGAACTTGTTGCCGCGACTTCAGTCGCTCACAAAAACTTATATCTCC
>JBPBQB010000163.1:0-3199 GCA_050954545.1 Janthinobacterium lividum
AGCCAGAGGAAATGCCATTGGCGAAAGTGCTAACCGTCTTACTCCTGCACTTTCCGAGGCCCTCCCCTGTTAGGGGAGGGACCCTGCGAAGCAAGGCGGGAGGGGTCTTGCTTACCGTGGCCCCACCGGCAGGGTAAACGCCGATGGCATGGAACTGAGGAGACCCGCCAGGGCTGTGTACCAGGCGGCAAAGGCCGTCGCGAGGCCGAAGTAACCGCCGAGCTGAGTCGTGCCGCCGCCCATCGCGCCGATTGTCAGAAAGAGGAATGTCACGAACAGCAAAGCAAACACAGTGATCAGCGCCCAGTTGGTTTTCAGGCTTGCCAGAAGCATGATGCCGGTGAAGATGGTCCAGCCCAGCAAAAAGAAGCCGAACGCCGTCTCGCTGGGAATATGTTTGAGCTGAAGGGAGGCTGCAACGGCCAGCCAGAACGCACCGTAGGAGCTGAAGGCAGTCGCGCCGAACGTGTTGCCGGTCCTGAATTCCCACATCCCTGCAAGAAGCTGGGCTAAACCGCCATAGAATAGGGCCAGTCCGATCACCACTTCAGCCCCGACAAAGAGCTTGGCATTCGCGGCGCTGAGTACAAAGGTCGTCAGCGCGAAGGCGCAGAGTCCTAATGGAGCCGGGTTCGCAGTCGCGGCGGCACTGACGATGGGGGTGCTGAGTTCTCTGTCTTCTCCACTTTGAGCCATGGTTTTCTCCTTTTTGCTTATCTTTAAGAATAGCAACTGTCGAAATTATATCATGGGTGTCAAGATGGAGAAAGTTGTTGTGGTGGAGGCCGTGGGTTTCATACCCACGGCCTACCCCCTGGCACAATATCAGTGCTCCAAAAAATACCGGACATTGGTGACGATCACATCGCGGCGGTTCAGGAGAGCGAGCTTGAGCAGCGGCCCCGCCTGATTATGAAGCAAGGCGTGCCAGAGCTTGCGGGAGACGAGCTCCGGCAGGACAATCGTGACAATGTCGTCGCTGCGCTCTTTCTGGACGGCGTCGATGTAGCGCAGGAGTGGGCCGACAAGAGAGCGGTACGGCGATTCCATGATGACCAGCGGGATGTCGGTGCCGTAAGCTTGCCATGCTTGCTTGAGACGCGAGGTGCGATCAGGAACCGTTTCGATATAGACGGCCCGGACATCATCACTGGTCAGACGAGCATAGTTCAGCGCTTCGACAATGCCCCGATGCATTCGGGGCACCAGAACCAGGACAGTGTTATGGCGAGGCGCGACAATGTCCAAATTGTCCATTGACAGCTCGGCACCCATTTCGATATAATGGGAATTGATGCGTAAAAACAGTGTCACCATGATAGGCACCAGGACAATGACGATCCAGGCCCCATAGTGGGGGTGGTACGGGCCAATGGCAAATCCGATCCGGGCACCGTCCGCGAACTTAGAGACTGCGATAATGGCTGTCACTGCGCCGGTCGCGACTGCGCCGAGAGCGTTAAAGAAGAGGGATGCCTGCCAGCCCCGGTGCTTCTCCCGCAGCCAGTGACGGACCATGCCGATCTGAGCAAGTGTGAAGCTGGTGAAAACACCAATCGCATACAAAGACAGCAGTGCATCGACAATTCCTTTGAAGATGACTACCAAGGCAATCGCCGCAATCGCCAGAAGAATGATCCCGTTGGAATAGGAAAGCCGGTCGCCGATATTGGCAAGCTGACGCGGCATAAAGCTGTCTTTCGCCAGCATGGAAGCAAGCTGTGGGAACCCGGCAAAAGCAGCATTCGCCGCGATGATCAGGATGATGGCGGTCGAGTACTGGACCACATAAAACATGAAATGCAGGGCGGGGGGCCAGGCCGTCGCGGCGACCTGACCGACCACGCTCTGGTAATCGGGTTTGGAAGCGTCTAAATGGGCGTGGATGCCGAACTTAACTGTCAGCAGGGTCAAACCGGCGAACATGAGTACGGCCAGAACACCCATCCAGACAGTTGTCGCTGCCGCGTTTTTATCGCGCGGCTCCTGAAACAGTGGAGTCGTGTTGGAAATGGCTTCCACGCCGGTCAGCGCCGTACACCCTTGCGAAAACGCCTGCAAAAGCAGATAAATCCCCACTGTGCCGACACCTGCCTGGGTCGCCGCGTAGCTCTGCCCGAGCCGGGCCGCTTCCGTGACATGAGGGACATGAAACGCCATTTCTATCAGACCGGCGACAATCGTCGCAAGAATGGCGAAAATAAAGAGGTACGCCGGCCCGGCGAAAGCCCATCCCGCTTCCCGTACCCCGCGTAGGTTCAGCAGCGTGACCAGCAGAATACCGCCGATGCACATAGGCACAATATGAGAATGCAGCTCGGGGACAGCCGTGATAATCGCCGCAACGCCTGCCGCCACCGATGTCGCAACGGTCAGGACGTAATCCACCAGCAGTGAGGCTGCCGCCACCAATGATGCGACCACGCCGAGATTATCGCGCGAGACGGGATAGGCACCGCCGCCGTTCGGATACGCAAAGATGACCTGCCGGTAAGACAGCACGACAATCCCCAGCAGCAGGCAGATTCCCAGTGCGATGGGCAGCGCGAAATGCAGTGCTCCGGTAGCGGCGGCTGTCGCCAGCAGCACGGACAAAATCGCTTCCGTCGCGTAGGCGTTTGACGAAAGGGCATCGGACGAGAAGATCGGCAGGGCTAGAAAGACCGGCAGCTTCTGGTGGTTTGCGCCTGAAGAGGGCAGCGCCCGTCCAAACAGCAAATGCCGAAGCCGGCCCAGGGCGCTGTCATATTTGTGGGGCGGCGGCAGCGCGGTCGGCTCGGCAGGCTGGGGTGATTTATTGAGAACTGGCGGCAAGGTAACATTTGACATCTTGCCTGCATTGTAGCAAATCCCGTATAAAGAAGTTATAAAGATTGGCCGCTGCCGACTGGAATCTCGAAAAAAACTTCGTCATTTTGCACCCAACGCTAGTGCTGCAAAAAATATCTGACATTGGTGACGATCACATCATGGCGGTTCAGAAGGGCGAGCTTGAGCAGCGGCCCCGCCTGATTGTGCAGGAGAGTATGCCAGAGCTTGCGTGAGACAAGCTCGGGCAGGACAATGGTGACAATGTCGTCGCTGCGCTCTTTCTGGACGGCGTCAATGTAGCGCAGCAGCGGGCCGACAAGAGAGCGGTACGGCGATTCCATGATGACCAGCGGGATGTCGGCATCTGCATGGGACTGCCAATCTGTTT
>JBPBQB010000263.1:0-3118 GCA_050954545.1 Janthinobacterium lividum
AAGAGTTCCGCCGTCACAGTGTCATCTCCGCCGTCACCACCGGCCAGGTCGTCGGCTTTGGCCCTTACGGCTACTTGATGGCTCTCAGCGCGGCGAAAAACTTGATCGACGAAAGCCACCGGTAATTTCTCATGCCCACACGACTTGACGCTTTGCGGTCGGCATTGACCACCCAGGACCCGGCGATTGACGCTCTGCTCCTGACCGACATCGGCAATCTCAGCTATCTTACAGGTTTTACGGGATCGACGGCTCAGGTCGTGATCACACCAGATGAAGCCTTGTTTATCACCGACTCTCGCTATACGCTCCGGGCCAAATCGGAGTGCGTCGGCTTTGAGATCGTGGAAACGCCGGCGGGGAGTGGTGGCTACGGCGAGGCGCTGAAGAATGTACTCAGCGCACGTCCTGCCCTGCGACGCCTCGGATTTGAGGCCGGCCAGGTCACAGTCAGCCAGTTCGACGCGTTCCATGCTCTGGTCCCCGAGATGGAGTGGATCGCTACGGCAAATCTGGTGGAAACGCTGCGTCTGGTCAAAGATGCTGATGAGATCTCTCTGATTAAAGCCGCGATTGTCGTGGCTGAGACCGCCATGGAAACGGTCAAGCCGCTGCTGACACCCGGCACCCGCGAACAGGACTTTGCAATGGAGTTGGAATTCGCGATGCGCCGCCTCGGAGCGTCCGGCGCGGCGTTTGATACGATTGTCGCCTCCGGGCCGAACGGCGCTCATCCCCATCATCACGCCGGACCGCACCCGCTGGCCGAAGGCGATTTTGTGACAATCGACTGGGGCGCGACGGTCGACGGCTACAATTCGGACATCACGCGTACTTATGTGATCCGGGAAGTCACTCCGAAGCAGCGCGAGATTTATGCTATTGTCCTGGAAGCCCAGCAGCGGGCCATCGCGGCCATTCAGCCCGGCAGAACAGGTCAGGAGATCGATGCCGTCGCCCGTGACTTTATCGCCTCGCATGGCTACGGCGAGGCTTTCGGCCATTCTTTGGGACATTCGCTGGGCCGCTCGGTTCACGATGGGCCTGGCTTTTCCGTTCGCTCCGACAAGCTTATCCTAAAGCCCGGCATGGTTTTAACAGTAGAACCGGGCATTTATCTGGAGAATTGGGGCGGTTTACGAATCGAAGAAGATATTTTAGTCACCGAACAGGCCTGCGAGATATTGACTCATCTGCCCAATGCTCTGGAGATATTAGCCTAGAGCATCCTATGCCTGTTGGGAGTTTTTGATGTATCCCCGCGTATCACCTGTCCACAAAAAAGCGCTGGCTTTCACGCTGATCGAGCTACTGGTTGTCATCGGCATCATCGCAATTCTCGCCGCGATTTTGTTTCCCGTGTTCCAAAGTGCCCGTGAAAAGGCACGGACGACGGCCTGTTTGTCCAACCAAAAACAGATTGGCCTCGCCAGCATGATGTATTCGGAAGACAATGACAATGCGCTTCTGCAGTATTATTACCCAGTATTCGGCTCCCCCCAAGGCTACTGGCCGAACCGCTTATTTCCCTACCTGACCAGCCGCCAGGTGCTGATCTGTCCCAGCCGGTCCCAGTTCCCTAATGCCGCCACCGAAGCTTTCAAAGAACAGACCGGCGAAACCGGCTACGGCCTCGCGCTGCCTTATCCCGGCAGTGGTGTTTACCCCATGTCTCGCTATCAGTCACCCGCGCAGCATGTCTATTTGATGGACAACATCGGTACGGGGAGCATTTCTCAGACGGAAGTCTACAAAGTCTACGTCAATATGCCTTACACAGATCCTGATCCTCGCGTACAATCAAACAACTATAACTTTCACGCCAGCCCAGACCCACGCCACAACCTGCGGGTCTGCGTCATCTTTCTGGATGGTCATGCGAAGGCGATTTCTCTCGCCAGCCTCTACGGCATCCCCGATAATTCTCCTGCCAGCCTGGCCGAGCTGCCAGTTCCAAAGACAACGACCCTGGAAGCGCTTTGGGGGAATGAGTGACCCACCTCCTTGCTTCGTTCCTTGCTTCGTTCCTCACTTCGCCCTGCCCCTCCCGAAACGGGAGGACGAAGAGTTTCAGAGGAGGACTGTGGCGGCGGGGTGGGTTCAGCGCACAGGCTGTTTGTTGAGGATGACTTCGCAGGGAGAACGGTCGAAGACTGTCCGGGTGACACGCTTCATAAATGAGTCGTCAGGGTCATCGGAAGGCTGGTAGGCCAGGACAATCAGCGAGGCTTCCATCGCAGTCGCTTGAGTAACAATCTCTTCGCCGGCATCGCGGGTGCGTGTGACCAGCGGCTCGGCGGTGACTCCTTCGCAGCGGGCGGCGGCGGTTGCAGCAGCGAGTGCCTGGGATGCAAAGGCTTCTTCTTCAGGCAGCGGGGCAGTCAGCGGCAGATGACGGGGGACTTCTAAAATA
This sequence comes from Janthinobacterium lividum, assembly GCA_050954545.1. Taxonomy (GTDB): domain Bacteria; phylum Armatimonadota; class Armatimonadia; order Armatimonadales; family Capsulimonadaceae; genus JANXMY01. The sequence continues at coordinate 2,414 of JBPBQB010000263.1, forward strand.
TAAGTCAGGTGCAGACGCGCCTTCTGGGTACCGTCAGCCTTCGAGGCCGCTTTCGCCAGGCGGCAAGCCAGGGCACTGGCCATCTCCGTGTGTTCAGGTCGCAGCAGGGGCACGAGAATGTTTTGCGGCGCACGTGCGCCACCTGTTACGCGGTTCCCATTCGACCCGGACAGCTTCAGCGACGCCCGCGCTTCTTCGAGGGTGTCGGTTATCGGAAGCCGTGAACGGACACCGGGCACAGCCCGAATGACATTGATAACATCTTCCGGCAGGGCGCACACTACGATCCGCGCCCGGTAACGCCCGATGTAATCCATGGCATCCCGAAACGTGTTCGCCCCTTCCGGTGTGCAGGCAGTAATCCCGCTGCCGTCCACAATGATCCCCTCGACATGGTGCCGCAGCAGCAGGTTCGCCGCCGCCTGGATTGTCGGCCAGATATTTTTGTCCAGCACACCTTCGAGTTGAACTACATCTTCACGCGCTTCAATAATCATATTAGAGTTGTCATTTCACGTCGGGCGATTTCGCAGGAAGCAGAGCAAATGAATTGAAAAACTTAGCTGAACCTGTTGGATCGGTTGCTAACTGATTGTGATTCTGCAAGGCTAGAGCCTGTTATGCACTTTTTTAGAACAGCAGGCAGCTATTACGGATATTGTTTATCAGCCTACTTGCTTAGCCGAACCCGAATAACGCGGGTTG
>JBPBQB010000127.1:0-3085 GCA_050954545.1 Janthinobacterium lividum
CCCATGTCGGAATGGGATCCCTCAGCAATGTCCCGCCGCTGATTGAGTATCTTCAGGCACTCGGCAGCAATAACATCTGTAACTCGGGCCTCGTGCAGTGGCACGAGCGCAGTGCCGACGATTACCGTCAAGCGGCGAAGATACTTAACGAGGCAGGCCACGCTTTCCTGGATGCCGGGATCAATTTACACTACCATCATCACGAGTTTGAGTTTGAAAAAGTGGAAGGGGATAAAACGGGTCTAGACATTTTGATGGGCGAGACCGATTCAGCGGCAGTGGATCTGTGCGTGGACATCGCCTGGGTTCAAAAAGGCGGTTCCAGTCCGGCGGAGTTCTTGCAGAAGCACCAGGATCGGATTACCTACCTGCACTTCAAAGATTACAATGCCGATGGCTGGACTGAGCTTGGATCAGGAGAAGTCGATATTGCCAGCGTCATGCAGGTGCTGCCTACTCTCCCCCGCATCCGCTGGGTCATGGTCGAGCAGGATACGACCAACCTTGATCCACTTGAAAGCCTTGCGATCAGCCGCCGTTATCTGCGGGACACGTTCGGATATTAAAGAGAACCTCACCCGCCTCGTTCCTCACCACCCTCTCCTTACTAAGGAGAGGGTCGGAATGCAGTTCCGGGGTGAGGTTTCTAACCTACTTTCCAAGCGCACTGAGCGCATCAAACTCATCGTCTGTAAGTTCCAGTGAAGACGCCGCGACGTTCTCTTCCAGGTGTGCTACCGAAGATGTGCCGGGGATCGGCAGCATCACCGGCGACCGCTTCAGCAGCCAGGCCAGCGCAAGCTGGGCGACAGTCGCATCATGCTTCTTCGCCGACTGATCCAGCACGCCGCCGGGCTTGACCAGATCCCCGCCCGCGACCGGGAACCAGGGAATGAAGCCGATGTTCTTCTCAGTGCAGTAATCGAGAAGCTTTTCGGATTTGCGCTCACTCAGGTTGTAAAGGTTCTGGACGGAAACCACATCGACGATTGTCTGGGCATGTTCCAGTTCCTCAATCGAGACTTCCGACAGACCGATATGCCGGATCTTACCCTGCGTCTGCAAGTCCTTCAATGCGCCCAGTGTCTCTTCCGCCGGGACTTTTGGGTCGATCCGATGGAGCTGATACAAATCGATTGTTTCGATTTTGAGCCGCCGCAGGCTCATCTCGACACACTGGCGAATATATTCTGGCCGACCGACCGGCAGCCACTGGTCAGGACCCTGACGGGTCAAGCCGCCTTTGGTGGCGATGACAAGGCCATCGGCATAGGGGTAAAGCGCTTCGGCGATCAAGTCTTCAGACACATAAGGTCCGTAAGAGTCTGCCGTGTCGATCAGGTTGACACCAAGCTCCAATGCCCGTTTCAGAACCCGTTTGCATTCATCCGGGTCTTTCGGATCGCCCCAAATGCCCTTGCCGGTGATCCGCATCGCGCCGTATCCCATGCGATTGACGGTCAGGTCGCCGCCTAACGTAAACGTACCGGACGCCGACGCGTCGGGTGTTAAAGCTGCCATTTTTGTGATGCTCCTTGATTTGCAGGAATGAGTAGGAGGTTATTCCCGCACTTCAAGACCAACAAACCGCGCCCGAGCGGAGTTCCCAGGGTATACTTAAAGAAGAAGAGGGAACGAAGTGCTCGAAGATGTCGTCAAAGCAATGGAAGAGGTGGAAGCGCGGCTCAATGCCCTGAGCCAGCCTCTCAATTTAGAAGGCCGGGTCGAAGAGATCAACGGCCTGGAAGCGGAAGCCGGAAACTCCGCGTTCTGGGACGATCCCACCGGGGCGCAAGCACAGATGCAGCGGCTGAACCAGCTCAAAGAAAGTTTGGCCCCCTGGCAGGCCGTGCGAAAGCGTCTGGACGATACAAAGATGCTGGCCGAGCTTGCCGGCATGGAAGAAAGCCCGGAAGCCTATGAGCCGGAGATCAAAGACGAGCTGGCAAGTATCACGGTCGCGTTAGATAAGCTGGAAGTCGAGACACTTCTATCAGGACCCCATGACTCTGCGCCCGCGATTTTAGAAATTAATGCCGGAGCAGGCGGGGCGGATGCCAACGACTGGACTTCAATCTTGCAGCGGATGTACCTGCGCTGGTCCGACCGGCATGGCTTCAAAGTAGATCTGCTGGATGAAGTCGAGGGCGATGTCGCCGGACTGAAAAGCACGACCCTTCGCATTGAAGGCAAGAACGCTTACGGTCTGCTGCAAGGCGAACAGGGCATCCACCGACTGGTGCGTATCTCCCCGTTCAACAAGACTCGGGAAACATCGTTTGCCGGTGTCAATGTTGTCCCAGAAACCGCCGAAGTCGAAGAAGTAGACATTCCTGAGAAAGACCTGAAGACCGATTACTTCCGTGCCTCCGGGGCCGGCGGTCAGCATGTCAACAAGACCAGCAGCGCCGTTCGGATCACGCATCTGCCGACGGGAATTGTCGTCTCTTGTCAAAATGAGCGCAGCCAGGGCCAGAACCGTGCCTTCGCAATGAACGTCCTAAAGTCAAAGCTGCTGGCACTGGCTCAGGCCGAGAACAAGGCCGGTATCGATGAGCTGCGCGGTGACCGCAAAGACATTGCGTTCGGCCATCAGACCCGGAACTACGTCTTTCAGCCCTATACGCTGGTCAAAGACACACGCACTGCCCATGAGACAGGCGATATACAGCGCGTCATGAACGGTGAATTTGACGATTTTATTGACGATTACCTGCGCTGGCAGCAAGCGCAGAAAACGCAGGACGCTCTATGAAACATATATTCACACTCGCGGGATTGATTTCGGTGGCGCTGACAGCAGCCGCTATGGCTGCGCCTAAAGAATTAGCTGCCAAAGAAACAGTGCAGGTGCAGACCGCGCTTTCCGGGTCCGGCGCTTCCAGCAAAGAGACTAATCTCGGCAATCTTGTGGCTGATGCCGTGAAGCAAACCGGCAATGCTCAGGTCGCGATTGTCCCTGCCGACGAGATCGACAGCGCGGCAACTATCCCTGCCGGCAAAACGGATTCCAGCAAGATTGTCGCCGCCCTGCATTACGCAGATGATCCCAGTGATACAGTCGTCGTGCTGACTCTGACCGGAG
>JBPBQB010000240.1:0-3075 GCA_050954545.1 Janthinobacterium lividum
TGTCAGGTATTATAAATGCAGACTGCATATGCGATGGCTGAACTGCATTGGCCGTCAGAACTTGATAAATCTTTTCGTCAGGGACGCCTATGTACACCTGCTCATTTCGAGAACGACACTCAAAATGACTGGAGCCTCTACGTCTGGTTTGACAAGCCTGTCAATCCGGGTGAGATAGTGACAGTTCCTGTCACCCCACTTGTGACAGAAGCTGCCGAGAAAATACTTCGTCCCGGTGCCGAGTTTCGACTTTTCCTAAAGCCTGATCTTTATGCATTAGGGCGTGTTGTTACAGTGTCAAAAGTCTCAGAAGAAGACATGCGCTGTGTTTTCCATTTCTGCTGAGACTTATCGGTAACCACGCAACGAATTATGTGGCTGAGGGGCTTCCGGCTGGGTGTCCTGCGGACACAAGGATAAAAATGACAAGTCATTGGGTCAAGCTCGATTATGCCCGCATTTTATCTGCACGAAAGCTACTTGCGGCACGGAGCAAAAAGGGCCAATTCATTCAGAAATATGTAGATGCAGCGGAAATTATTCTGGCGGGTCAAGTTTACGAAACCTCGGCGGTAGAAGGCATGAATATGAAGACGCTTTCCTTCCCTAGTTTTCTCTCGGGGAAATCGACTGTTGTTCTTGGTTACATGGAAGATTTTCTTGAGAACAACACGGAAGGTGAAATTGCAAATGATATTGGTAAACAAGTCTTTGAGGCTATTGCCGAAGGAACTCTTCCGAGTACCGCTGCTGAATTAGTAGAATACACAAAGTCGCCTTACTAATTAGCCAAGTTATATGCGACTTGCAATTCATGAGAATCGTTATGAAAATCGCTTACATATTTCCGGGGCAGGGGTCCCAGGCGGTTGGGATGGGGCAGAACTTGTGCGCTCATTCTGAGGCCGCACGGACTGTCTTCGAGCAGGCCGATGAGTATCTCGGCTCCAAGATCAGCACGCTTTGTTTCTATGGGCCGGAAGAGGCGCTGAAGCAGACGATCCACACGCAGCCGGCGCTTTATGTGACATCGGTGGCTGTGCTCAGTGCGCTGAAGGAACGGGGTGTACCTGCGCCGGAAGCCGTTGCAGGCCATTCAGTCGGTGAGTATGCGGCTCTGTTTGCGGCAGGGGTGTTCGATTTCGAGACGGGACTGCATCTGGTCGAGCGGCGTGCTCAGGAGATGCACCGGGCTGCATTGTCACAGCCGGGGGCCATGGCGGCTGTGCTGGGCCTGACAGGGCCGCAGGTAGTAGCAGTCTGTGCGGAAGCGGAGACGGCAGGACCGGTGTCGGCGGCGAACTTCAATGGCGGTGGGCAGGTGGTGATCTCCGGCAGCCCGGAAGGGGTCGGTAAAGCCTCGGAGCTTGCCAAAGCGGCTGGCGCTAAGCGTGTGCTGCCGCTGAACGTCTCCGGGGCGTTTCACTCGGCGCTGATGGCTCCGGCGGTAGAAGCCATGGAATATGCGCTCCGTGATGCTGTCATCCAACCCGTGAGTATTCCAGTGATCGCCAATCTGACTGCGGATTACGAAACCACGCCGGACGAAATCCGAACTAGTCTTGCGGCTCAGATCGATCACCCAGTGCGCTGGGAAGAGACTATTAACCGATTAGTGGCGGACAGGTTTGACACGTTTGTCGAGGTCGGTTCAGGGACAGTCCTGGCGGGATTGATGAAGCGGATCGCGCCGGATGTCAAAGTATACAGTGTCGGCGACAGCGCCGCAGTGGAAGCGTTCGCAGAAACGCTGGGTCAGGGACTATGATTCTTACGGGAAAACGGGCGATTGTCACGGGGATGAGCAAAAGCGGCGGGGGCATCGGTCGTGCCATCGCGCTGGCACTGGCCGAAGCAGGAGCCGATGTTGCTGTCGCGGGACACTCTTCGCTGGAAGCCGCGGAGTCGGTCGCGGCGGAGATTCAGGCACTCGGGCGGCAGGCGATTGCGGCCCAATGCAACGTCGCGGTGGCTGCTGATGTCGAAAAATTCATCGGGCAGGTCTTGACAACCTGGGGCAGTTTGGATATAGTAGTGAACAATGCGGGCACAACGCGGGATGGCCTGTTGCTGCGGATGTCCGAAGAGGACTGGGATACGGTCCTGGACAGCAACCTCAAGGGAACGTTCCTGATGACCCGCGCTGTTCTAAAACCGATGGTCAAGCAGCGGCACGGGAAGATCGTGAATATCACGTCGGTGATGGGCCTCATCGCCAATCCCGGACAGGCCAATTATTCCGCTTCCAAAGCTGGGCTGATCGGCTTTACCCGCACGGCAGCCAAAGAAGTGGCGAGTCGCAATATCCAGATCAACGCTGTCGCACCGGGGTTTATCGAAACTCCGATGACGGGCGGTATGAAGGACGAAACCAAAGCGGCCATCTTGAAAGAGATTCCCGCTGGGCGTTTAGGGCTGCCGGAAGATGTCGCGCAAGCCGTGCTTTTCCTGTGTTCGCCCGCTGCCGATTATATCACGGGGCAGACACTGACCGTGGATGGCGGCATGATACTTTAAGAAGTAATCGACCAAAAATATTAGAATTACTAGAAAAATATTAGAATTACTAGCAGTGACCTGAGGAGGTACGAGGATATGTCAACTTTTGATCGCGTGAAAAAAGTAGTGGTAGAACAGCTCGATGTGGCCGAAGACGAGGTCACGCCGCAGGCTTCGTTCGTGGATGACCTCGGCGCAGACTCGCTCGACGTCGTCGAGCTGGTTATGGGCCTCGAAGAAGAATTCGATGTTGAGATTCCTGACGAAGACGCGGAAAAGATCACTACGGTCCAGGAAGCGGTCAGCTACATCGACGAAAAAGCCAAGTAGTTTTCTGTGAAGTTAGTCGGAGCGTGGAACTAAAGTTTTACGCTGTGGGGCGAAGCGCCAAGTCTCCAAGGTCGTGGAGAAAGAATAGGTCAGCAGATCGAAAGCTCTGCTCCCTGCCCGCGCAGGCGGTCATTAGGCGTCCTCGCCCCACAGCGCAGGATTTTAATCCCACGCTTCTTATCTCTTAATTTCATCTCTTAATTGTAATTTGCTCTGTAACTTATGACGAACGAACGACGAGTAGTC
>JBPBQB010000150.1:0-2956 GCA_050954545.1 Janthinobacterium lividum
AACCCGCGTTATTCGGGTTCGGCTAAGCAAGTAGGCTGATAAACAATATCCGTAATAGCTGCCTGCTGTTCTAAAAAAGTGCATAACAGGCTCTAGAAGTGCCGGTTCCTATTTTACGGCAGCAGATCGCCCACTCGGATGATCGCGTCCGGCGCAGCAAGGGGCCGGACTTCATCTGTGGGTGTCATCACGGTTTCAGTCAGATAGCCAGTAGGACTCGGCTCTCGGAAAACATGAAGAAGCCGGTTTGGGATGTCCACAACCCAGTATTCAGGAATAGCGCTTTGAGCGTACATGATCTGCTTAACTGTGAGATCGGCACGAAGCGTCGTGTTGGAGGCTTCCACGACAAGAAGTGTATCTTCCGGGGCTGGGTCTACTTCAAGATAGTAATCTAAGCTTTTTGCCAGCACTGCCAGATCAGGCTCAGGTTCGCTATCTTCATTCACTGGCAGTGAAGATTGTGTCTGAAGATGCTCAATTCCAAAGATCAGGCCAAGCAATTTGATGATGCGTGAGACAACAAAAGTATGCCGACGTCCCTGTCCCATTTTCTTCCAAATCTCTCCGTTGATGAGTTCAACTTTGCCGTCTTGCAGGAAGCCATCTTTAGTGAGTTGTCGATACTCGGCCCGTGTCCAAAGTTTACGGGGATTGACTGTGACTTCGTCTTGTACGACTGTCTGTGCTTCCAAAATTGCTGCCATGATGCTCCCCCTCGTTTGCTGTCAGATTGTAGCACAGCCGCGCTCGATAAAAACAAAAAGCCGCGGGTGTAGAACCCACGGCTTTGTGTTGCAGAAGAATTGTTGTGAAGAGGTCAGTGCTTGGCAAACTCTCGGGGCCGGTAGGCAGCAGGAGCGGCCTTCTCGGGGCTGTCCATGCTCTGATCGTCACCGGAGTTCGGACGCCGTCCGCGCACATAGGGCACCGAGAGGTAGGACCCAATCACAATGGCGGCAGCGAGAGCCTGGGCGGCGATGGTCTGGACATTCGGGAAAATCGAGAACCAGACCCCCATCCAACCGGGAAGCGAGATCCCGATACCGGTGGTCGCCAGCCAGCCCGCCTGCTGCATCTCCTGAATACTCTCGCCCACCATGACCAGCAGAACGACCCCGAGCATGACACCGGTGATGACCAGCATCTTCCTATACGGCAGCTTCTGATGGGCGACAAAGGTCAGCGCAGCCACGATCAATGTGAGGGCCAGCCCAAGCGCCACGCCTTCGCCGACAATCGCGCTGCCAGCACGGAGGCGCAGGTCCTGAAGGAATAGGACTACTTCGAAGCCTTCACGGTAAATGGCAGTGAAGCCCAGCAGCGCTAATCCTAAGAAGGGACGAGCGCCTTCCGTGGTGACCGAGGCCATCAAGCGCTTGCGCCGGTTGCTGTGGTTCGCGATCCAGCCGGTCCAGTAAAACTTGTGGAAGAACCAGTTCATGACAACCAGCAGCACGACAATCGCCAACAATCCGGTGGCTGCCTGAACATCGAGCTCAGGAGCATTCACATGCGCGATGATCGCGACGACGGCAAACCAGGTGGCAACCGAAGCGGCGATTGCTGCTAAAGCTCCGACTGGGACCGCCCGCAGGTAGTTTTTCTGTTCGCCCCGCGCCATGCCTGCCGTCACTGCCGCCAGGACCAGAATTGCTTCGAGGCCCTCGCGGAAAACCAGTACGCCCGTACTGAAGACCATCGCCGCCGGGCTCATGCCTTTGACTGTCGGGTCCGGAGTGCCGGCAGCAGAGATCGCCTGCCAGACCAGGACTCCCACGATCAGGAGCGATGCCAGCACAAAAGCGATTATTTTAGCGGGCGCAGTGCGCGGCGGCTGCGGCTGTGTCTCTATCATGAGCCTTGAACTCGATTCTAACCCTCAGACTATTTAATTCCGACTGAATCAGTCGGAGAATGCTATTGAGGCTATTATGGCACTAGACGCAGAGGTTGTCAACGGGTTCATTCCGCTAGTGGAAATTAATTTTCTCACGCGCTGCCCTTGACAGCAGCCCTATCGGAAGGTATACTTTCCCTCGTTGCCTCGGCAGCAGACTTTATCCGGCAGCATTGCGCTCGTAGCTCAGTGGATTAGAGCACTTGGTTGCGGACCAAGAGGTCGCAGGTTCGAGCCCCGCCGGGCGCACTGACCGGTTAACAAAAAAGACACCCTGAAGAGGGTGCCTTTTTTTGATTGTAACCCCTGGTCAATCTGAGACCATGTTTTCCATTCCGTGTCTGGGTAAATTGTGTCTCAGAACGATACTTAGAACATGAGGATACTTGAATGAACTTTACGCGTATGATAGGCGGCCTTGCAGTAGCCGCCGCTCTTCTGTCCGTCGGCGCGGCTCAAGCGCAGGCACCGATGCCCGGTATGAAGAATATGGCGGAAAAATCCCGCTACGGCGGCCCGGTCTACAGCGGCGCTCCGGCACTGGCCGTGACATCATCGCTGGTCAAAGCCGGCGGCGGCCCGGCGAACTTTTCGACTGCGACCGCGCTGACTTCCATGGTCGGCCCCAAGCTGGTCACTGCCGAAGTCGGCAAGCTGACCAAGCAGTACGGCAAGGCCAGTGTCGGTTCCTGGCTGACCGTCTTCGACTTCGCCGTCGCCGACAGCCTGAAAATCGCCACGGCTGCCGGTGTCAAGCTGCCCCCAGCCACCCTCTCAGGCCATAAGCTGGCTTCGACACTGGTTGGTGCCGGGGCGGACAGCACGGGGACTTTCTATACCGAATTTCTGCTGGATAAAGCTGTCACGCACAAGATTCATATGCAGGTCATGGAAGACATCGATGCCAAGTACGGCGAGCCTGCCGATAAGAACTATCACCGAGTGACCAATCAGGCCATGGTCGATGTCGCCCACGCCCTCGGCGCAAAGAGCGTCAAAGTCGCATCGCTGCATTAACCAAAGCATTTAGAAAACGAAATGAGCCTCACCCCAGCG
>JBPBQB010000145.1:0-2898 GCA_050954545.1 Janthinobacterium lividum
AATAAGTAATAAACGTCTTTGCGGAAGCCGCCGAATGTTTCCAGTCCCTTGGCGTTGACCCCTTTGTAGCGCGGATCGCTGAAGTCCCGGAATGTCCACCAAGTAAACAACGGAACCTGGCTGGTCAAAGTGCGAAAGACCGTCTCGCAGCGTGATTCGGCGACTTCCTGCTGGTATTCTTCCGGCTCATAGCTGTTGACTTTATGGGTCGGCTTTGCGGCGGGCGTGTGAATGGAAATGACCCCGCCTGCCCCTGTCTCTGAAATATAATGGTAATAAGCCGCATGGAGATCAAAACTTGCGATGCTCCCGCCGTACCAGCCGGAATAACGGTTAGCGGCGACAAAATCTAGGGAGGGGTCTTCGTCGAACGCCGTATCGCTGGCGTAAGTAATTAGCCGGGAGGGGTCTTCGGCCCGCGCGACATCGGCATATTCTTCCAGTGTCGTAATGTCGTCATAGGTCTGGATCGCTTCATTGCCGATGCTCCAAAAGCAGATACTGGGGTGGTTGTAGTTTTGCAGGATCATTTCGCGCGTGAGCTGAATGCCGGTTTCCGTTGGCGGGGCTGAGTTGGAATGGCCGTTTTCGGCCCAGATGACGATGCCCCGCTCGTCGGCCAGATCGTATTCCAATTTTGCGTGTGGGTAGTGGGCCAGCCGGACATAGTTGACCCCGAGGTCAGCCAGATCGTCCCAATCCCGCCGCAGGTCGGCAGGTGTCACGGCGCTGCCGTGCTCTTCCGTTTCCTGGTGCTTGGAAACACCCCGCAGCGGTGTCGAGACGCCATTTAAAAAGAACCCGGCGGGTGTCATCTGGAAGAACCGCAGGCCGGTCCGTTCGGTCACAGTGTCTGTGACTAACCCGTCCGCCGTCGTTGTCGTGACGACCCGGTACAGGTACGGGTCTGTCGTGCTCCACAGGTGAGGCTTCAGGAGTGAGGCGTACAGCAACGCAGAGCCGCTGGATTGTGCGTCCAGCGTGAGCTTGCTGGAAACAGTCGCGATGACTTTGTCGGCCTGGTCATAAACACGATTTGTGACTGTGACGTCCGACGCTAACCCGTCGTTCCGCACCAGTGTCTTGATCTGCAAATTGGCGCTGTCTGCACTGACGTTCTGCGGTGTGAGAAAGACGCCTGATGCCGCCATATCGGTCGGATCGATCTGGATCGACGAGGTTTTCAGCAGATGCACGGGCCGGTACAGACCGCCGGGAACATGGTAAAGCTGAAAGCCATTGCCTGCGGGCAGGCAGTCGATGGTATCCGCAGGAGCCGTATCGCAGCGGACGACCAGCACGTTATCGCCGTCAAAATGCACGGCGCGTGTCGCATCGAAGAGAAACCGCGTGAACGCGCCCCGATGGGAGCCGAGCAGGGTGCCGTTCAAGTAGACATCTGCGAGTGTCCCTACGCCGTCGAAGCAGACAAATATCTCCCGCTCTTTGTCTGCCTGATCGAGGGCGAAATGGGTGCGATACCAGGCGGCGCGATAGGTTTGAGTCTGCGTCTTCGAGTTCCAGGTATGAGGAAGCGTGACGCTCTGCCAGGCATGGTCATCAAACGCCGCCTGCTCTATCGCCCTTGCCGACGATTGCGCGTTAAACTTCCACGTCGTCAGTGGCACTTCCAACCGCGTCACCGGCGGTGCGGCCTGAGTCGGCGCGAGCAGTGAAAATGCAAACAGCAGCGTGAAGACAACGCGCAAGTGGGCAAAGACGGGGCGGGTGAGCATAGTTGATTCGAACTTCTAACTCCATGCCCTGAAGGGCACGGCTATTGGGCGAGGACGCCGCGAACCCATCGCTTCGCGAGGCTGGGAGACGATCTCTGGGTAAGGTCAAGCCCTACGCCCTACCATTATCATTCTGAGTGCGTCGAAGACGTAGTTTACAGTGTCCTCGCTTGATAGCCGTGCCCTTCAGGGCATGGATCATATTTCCAATTTGCGCGATTGTCTGCCTTGTGGTACAATGCAGGCAATGTTTCCGAGAAAATATCATCCAAAGTTGACACTGCCGTTGATTGCCGCTGCCGGGCTGGCTCTGGCGGGTATCGCAGCATTGCGGCATATGCCTCAGCCGCCGACAAGAACGGCAATGGTCACGAGTAAAGTGGCATTCAGTCCTCCGCTCCCAGCCCTGACACCAGCGCAGCTTACAGCGCTGCATGTGGACGAATCCGGGCATATTCCTATTCTCATGTACCACGCTATCGGCGCTTCCGCGCACCGCAAAGCACGTTACGACTCGCAGGGTCTAAACATCGCCCCGCAGACGTTTCGCCGGCAGCTCGGATTAATGTACGCCGCGCATTGGTACCCAGTCAATATGCGCGACATTTTGACTTCGCATCTTAACGTTCCCGCCGGGAAGACACCGGTCGTCATCACGTTTGACGATGCACGGGGGACACAGTTTCATTACCTCCCCAATGGGAAGATCGATCCAAACTGCGCGGTCGGCATACTGGAAGCATTTCATGCCGGCCATGCGGACTGGCCCTTGCGGGCGACATTTTATATTCTGCCCAAGTCAGCCTGGAACCCGGTGCCGTTCTGGCAGCCGGGGCAGGAAACAAAGAAGCTGCGAACTCTGGTCGCGGATGGCTTTGAGGTGGCAAACCACACGACGACGCATCGCCCGATGACTCATCTCTCCGGGGCGGAGCTGTGCTGGGAAATGGCCGAGTGCGAACGCTACGTCAAAGACCGTGCGCCCGGTGCGACAATGGACACGATGGCCCTGCCCGGCGGCGCGGCACCAGCAAATCATGCACTCTGGACCGACCTGCTGCGGGGCCGTCTGGGAAAGATCACCTATCACAACCGCTGCATTCTCATGGCCTGGGGCGGGCCGAGTCGGGACTGGGCGGACAGGAAGTTTGACCCGACCCGC
>JBPBQB010000311.1:0-2699 GCA_050954545.1 Janthinobacterium lividum
TTCGCCCCCGGCGACCACCGCAACTTCCGCGTCTCGACCAATGAAAAGCGCAAAGCCTGGCTCGAAGACGGCCTCCAAAAGATCGAAAAGCTCGGTTTCCTCATTAAAGGCACAGGCCGCACCCTCGGCCAAGCCGCCCTGCAATGGCTCTGGTCCGAGCCGCTCCTAGCAACCGCCCTGCCCAACATCTACGACGAAAAGCAGCTCGAAGAACTCTGCGCCGCCCCCAACACACCCGCCTTGACACCCGACGAGCTCGCAAAAGTTGAAGAGTTATATAGTCACAACTTCGGCCTGTGACAAGGAGGAAACCCGATGGCGATCACAACGAAAGCACCCGCTGCCCCGACAACAAATGAGCTGACCTATGACGAATACATGGCGGAGCCGGATACTGAAGGGCGGTATAGCATTATCAACGGAGTGAAAATCTTTATGGCAGGAGCAAGCTACCGGCATCAGCGTGTGTCGAAGAACATCAGCAAAGTCTTTGATCGCTATGAGGAGATGACCAGCCTTGGTGCTACTGTCTACGCACCCTTTGATGTGCTGATTCGGCGTTATCCAAAACTGCAAACGCGGCAGCCGGATTTGCTGTTCGTCAGTCATGTGCGTTTAGCACAGGGCGGTGGCATTCCAGTGAAAGGACCACTTGGGGCTCCGCCGGAACTCGTCGTCGAGATTGTCTCGGATAGCGAGACGCAGCGGATTTTGGGAGATAAGATTGCCGACTACATCGCCGTCGGGGTGGACGAGTGCTGGGTCGTGCGTCCTAATGCAGGGACAGTCGAAGTGCTGGCACTGAAGCCGGACGGAGCACAGAGCATGGCTGTCTATGGAGCGGGTGAAGAAGTGCAGTCAGTGGTCTTTAGCGGATTGACAGTATCGGTGGCGGACGTATTCGCACCTTGATTTCAGCCTTTAGTCTGTGCTAAATCAGCGCCGGATCAATCCTGTCATCCTGGTTGTTGCCGCGATTCAAATAAGAATATGTTCTGGTATCAGCCCATAGCCTTCAGAACCCGTAGAACTTCCTCATCTGACATATCATCGTCTTCGTCATCACAAGGCCATTGCTCGACTACCATCTGCATCGCCGTTTTGCCCGGCGACGGCAGCCGGCGCGGTTTGAGTTCGTCTAGCGACTGCGGAACACGCTGGTTTTTCAGCCCCGCAATCAGCGCCTCCATCAGCGCCTGCTGGGTCAGCCCTTCCGGCGTCATCCCCCGCCGCTCCGCCTCTTTCTTCACTTCCCGCTCCATCCCCGGTTCCAGTTCCAGCGTAATCGTCTTGGGTGTGCCTCCATTTCGGTGGTTCGCAGAGGTATTGTACCTTGTACACAAGCTTCAGTCGGTAATCTCAGACCAGCGGAGAGAATGACTACTGAAGTTGTGTCAGTTATCGCGGGGGTTTTGCTGATTTCAACCGCTGTACAGCCCATGTATTGTCCAAATCAAGCATCTGGTTCATCTGCGCTGTTGCTTCATAACGGGTGCGCTCTGCCTGCAATATGGCACTGACAGACGTTTTGAACTTTTCACCAAACTCCTTCTGCGTATTTTCATCAACGAGCGGGACAGGCAGGGCTTTTAGGTCATCCCAGCCGACGCGTTGCCGGTTCGTGCCACTGGACTGTGATACAAGCCTCGCGCGTACCTCAATGCTTCGCAGAAATCCCCATAGGAACCACGGATGAAATCGATCATCTTTGATACGCATTATCGTAAATTCTGAGGAAGCTATTACATGAGTAAGATATTCTGGGATTACGCATGTAGAACCCATTGCTGCTGCAATATTGCTTACTACTAAATCTCCTATTCGCGGACGCTGGACATCGCTGTACGTCAACTCTTGGCCTAGAGCTTTTTCTCCCTCCTCTGCCACACCATCGTATCTCACACGCAACAACGTGAAAATATCTAATGGGCTATCACCAGGATCAAACCCTTCGTCGACGATATGATCAACGATGTCTGCAAGCGGCACTATGTCTATCTTGGCAATCGCCCAAATATCTTCAATCTTGTTGGGGCGCGGTAGACAATACTTGACGTCCATCCGCTCCTTAATTTCGTTGCTGGACACTATCCAGGGGCCTTTGCCGCCTTCCTGGAACGTTTTGAAGTCGCGCACAATATCGTTGATCTCTTGCTCTGCATTCTTTTTAGCTTCCAAGGCTTTATTCGTCCTTGTCTTAGCAGGCATATCATCAATACCAACATATTGGCATTCTGCCATGAATATGTCAGGTTGCCCCTCCTCGCCATCAGCCCTGTTGGTTAGAAAGAGAATAGATGTTTTGGCCCGCGCTCCAACTTGCTGAAAGGCGTCTCCTGGCAGACTGATCACAGCCCTTATTATAAATCGTTCACGAATGTAGTTCCTCGCGAACGCGAAGTTTGGGCTGCTGAGAACCGAGTCGTCAATGACCGTTACCAGACTTCCCCCGTCACGTAAAAGGTCGGCATACCGTTCGATGAACATGATATTCGAAGTCAGCGAGGCTCTGCGTTTGGTCGTCACCGCCATCCCGATCCGGGAAAGGGCATACTGCTGAAGTATCTCTTTCTCATGTTCAATCACTTGGGAATAACCCATTAGACCTCTTGCGTAATTCGAGTATACTGTCGGCATGTTCTACGCCGACTTGAAAACTAAGCCTGACGGCGTCTTCAAGCGCCTGACGGGGGTCCGTC
>JBPBQB010000244.1:0-2658 GCA_050954545.1 Janthinobacterium lividum
TCCCCCTCCGGCGTTTCTAAGCCTTCCATCGGCGGCACGAATGGACGGCTGCCGGTGGCGATCATCAGCTTATCGTAGGCCGTGACCTGTCCGTCGTCGCTGTGGACTTCTTTCCGTGCCCGGTCAATATGAGTGACTCGGGCGGGAGCATGGAGCGTGACGTTGTTTTCGGTGTACCACTCCAATGGGTTCAAAAAGATGTCGGCGGCGTCTTGGGTCCCGTTCAGCACGTTGGACAGCAAGATCCGATTGTAATTGCCATAGGGCTCATCGCCGAACATAGTGATGTCAAACTGTTCGCCACCACCCCTAGCGAGAATCTCTTCGACCGTCCGAGCTCCGGCCATACCGTTGCCGACCACGACTAATTTTTGCTTACCATTCATTAGGTTATCAGCCATCTCAAACCTCCACTAAACCGATGTCCAGCACGACTGTTCCTGACACGCCTTCCGGGGCCGCCAGATACGCCTCAAGTTTGGTTCCCGACATCATGTCTTCGACCACGGCTAGTGCCACATGGACATCGCCGCGTGCGCCGATGGGGAAGTAGCGCATGGGAGCGCCATCGCGCATCAGCACGATATAGACCATCTCGGCGGATGAATTGCCGGCCCGGAAATAGACAAACTGGGATCGCTTGCCGACCGGGACGGTGTAGGTTGGCCCGCCGGTGAGCGGGTGGGGGTTGGTGAGGCCCTGTCCCTCGAATTTGAAGACGCCCTGTAATAATTGTGGTTTTGAGTACATAGTTTTTTTCTTTCTTATGATTGTTTGACCTACCTCCTTGCTTCGCAGGGTCCTCCCTAAAGGGAGGATTAAAAACAGATAGTCAGGATTGGACTGTAAGGGCGCTGCTTGCTGCTCCTTCCTGCACCAATCCTAATCCTCCCTTTAGGGAGGACCCTGCGAAGCAAGGAGGTAGGTCCGAATCTTTACGCCATCTCTAAATCCGCACCGCCTGCGCCGACCAAAACACGCTCGCGCTCCGGCTCGTGCGCTTTTGCCACGCCGCCCTCATCCAGCCAGGACTGCTCCCAGCCTGGTGCAGCTTGACGCAGAACAAGGAAGCCAATAGCGGCGATCGCGGCGAAGGCGAAGAAACCGGAACCGTAGGTGCCGAACTGATCGTGCAGGCTGCCCATGCTGAGGTTCAAGTAGTAGCCGCCGATGCCGCCCGCTGCGCCGACCAGGCCGGTCATGACACCGATCTCTTTGCGGAACCGCTGCGGCACCATCTGGAATACGGAGCCGTTGCCCATGCCGAGGCAGCCCATCAGGATAAACAGCATGACAAATGTCACCCACATATTGGTGATCAGGAAGCCGATACCGAGCGCCATGACGCAGGATGTGGCATAGAGGACTGTCAGCATCCGAATACCGCCGAGCTTGTCCGCGAGTGCCCCACCGACCGGTCTCAGCAGGGAGCCTGCGACGATGAACAGCGCCGTAGAGATGCCGACTGTTGCTTTCGGGAAGTCATACTGGTCGACAAAAAACTTGTTCATGAAGTACGACAGGCCGACAAAGCCGCCGAAGGTCACGAAATACAGTAGGCAGAAGCGCCAGGCATCTGCCTGAGCCAGCACACGCAGAAAGTCGCCGGCAGTGGATTGTTTAGCCTTCGTGGGGGGATCTTTTGCCAGTACGGTGAAGACGACAAATACAATCGCGACTGGGATCATCAGCAAACCCATGACCGTGTGCCAGCCATACGCTTTTGCGAGCATCGGGGCGAAGATCGTTGCCAGCACTGTCCCTGAGTTACCCGCACCGGCAATGCCCATTGCCAAGCCCTGTAGGTGAGGGGGGTACCAGCGGGATGCCAGCGGCAGGGCGACAGCAAACGATGCACCGGCAAGTCCTAAGAAGAAGCCGACAAAGACCAGCCAGTTGAAGGTATCCGCAAGCTGCCAGCCGACTGCCAGAGGCAGGAGGGTAAAGGCCATGGAAGCGACACCGACGCGCTTGGAGCCGAACCGGTCCGATAAAATACCAAGCAGAATGCGCCAGAAGCCTGCTGCCAGCAGGGGGATCGCCAGCAGTCCCAGGGCAACACGCGCCGGGTAGCCGTTCGCCACCGCCTGGAACTTCTTGCCGTCTTTTGCCAGTGCTGCCATCGGTTTGAGGCCGATGACATTATCGTTTGGGTTCCCAATCGCGCCGGGCGCAGACGCAAGCTGAATAAACTTGGATTTCGCGTTGACGGCAGCGATAGTCGCCGGGTCTGCATTATCCACGACATACTTCTCGATCGGTTTGTCGCTGGGCCGGATCGTCGTCGGGGTGCCTGCCTTGATCAGCAGGTTATAAACACTTTTCGGCTGATCGGCAGTGAGCTTCGGGTTCTGCTTCATGGTCTGCGGGCCCTTGACAACCAGCGTGTAGGGCGTCGTCTTCGAGATCAGCGCAGAGGGCGTGACCCTAAGATTAGCTCCGGTCAGCAGGGCATCGGTCGTGATAAACGGCGCGATTGCACCGAGTATGACCCAGACCATAAATGAGATGTCGAAATGCAGGAACGCGCTGAACAATGATGGCGCGTGACCGCTGTTTTTCAGGTCACTAAGTTTCATGATGTCTCCTCTAAAAACTGAAAATTATTTATCATAAAAGGGAGACGCGGCACTGCGTTTGGAAAGATTGGCCCCCACC
>JBPBQB010000120.1:0-2616 GCA_050954545.1 Janthinobacterium lividum
GAATGCTGTCTCAGCGAGCTATCAACGCCGCTCCGTCGCCGACCCTTGCCATCACGGCGAAAGCCAATGCACTCAAAGCCCAGGGCAAAGATGTCATCAGCTTCGGGGCCGGAGAGCCGGACTTCGACACGCCCCAGAATGTCAAAGACGCCGCCATTGCGGCGCTGGGACGTGGGGAAACCAAGTATACGCCGTCAAGTGGCACCGTTGCGCTGAAAGATGCGATCCTCAGCAAGTTGAAGCGAGACAACGGGCTGACTTACTCGCGCAACGAAGTCATCGTCTCCTGCGGCGCAAAGCATTCGATCTATAATCTCATGCAGGCTCTCCTCGACCCCGGCGATGAAGTGGTCATCCCTGCGCCCTACTGGGTCTCCTACCCGGAGCAGGTCAAGCTGGCGGACGGCGTTCCTGTGATCGTCACTGCCGACGAAAGCACACAATTTTTAACGACAGCGGCGAAAATCGAAGCTGTGCTGACGTCAAAGACCAAGCTCGTCGTGATCAATTCACCGTCCAATCCCACCGGCGCTGTCTATACTCCCCAAGCCCTGCGCGAGATCGCCGAGCTTTGCGCCGGGCGCGGGATTTATCTGATGTCGGATGAGATCTACGAAAAGATTCTGTATACGGGCAGTGAGTTTGTCTCGCCTGCATCGTTCAGCGATGAGATCAAGAAGCTGACCATCACGATCAACGGCTTCTCGAAAGCGCATTCGATGACCGGATGGCGTCTCGGCTACGCGGCGGCTGATCTGGACATTGTCGCGGCCATGTCGAAGATTCAAGACCAGAGCACGTCGAACCCCACTTCCATTTCTCAGGCCGCCGGTGTCGAAGCGCTGAACGGGCCACAAGACTCAGTCGAAACCATGCGTAAGGCGTTTCAAGAACGGCGCGACTATATTGTGCCTGCCCTGAACGCGATCCCTGGTGTCGAGTGCCAGACACCCGGCGGGGCATTTTACGTCTTTCCCAATGTCTCAGCGCTGTACGGCAAAAGCTGGACGCCTGATGGTGACTCACCGCGCACCATCGGCGGCTCGGATGACTTTGCAGCGTACCTCTTAGAAAAATACGAAGTCGCGGTCATTCCCGGCTCCGGCTTCGGGGCCGACAACAACATCCGCCTGTCGTATGCCACGTCAATGGCAAACATCCAGCGGGGGGTGTCTCGGATTGCCGATGCGGTTCAAGCGCTTCAATAAATGACCCAAATCCTGCCTATCCGAGAGCAAGCCGCATTGCGGCAGGCGCTGACCCACAAATCGCTCGTTCCTGACCGCACTCTGGAAAGCAACGAGCGGTTAGAGTTTTTGGGTGACTCGGTTCTGGGATTGGTCGTAGTCGAGTATCTCTATGCCCAGTTCCCCACACGCGGGGAAGGGGAACTCGCCAAAGCCAAGGCGCTGATTGTGTGCAAAGACGCTCTCGCAGCGGCAGCTCGCCGCTTAGATTTGACCTCACAGATACGACTGGGGCGGACCGAAGAGCAGATGGGCGGACGCAACCGGGCCAGCATCATCGCTGATGCGTTTGAGGCCGTGGTCGCTGTCATCTACCGGGAAAGCGGCTACGATGCCGCCCGTGACTTTATCCTCACCGCACTGGCTCCTGAGATCGCCGTCGTGAATGCTGAACGAGACTGGCGCGACCCGAAGACAGTCTTGCAGGAGCTGCGCCAAGCCGAGCATTTATCATCGCCGGTCTATACCGTGACTTCCGAGCATGGCAGGCCGCACGACCGGACCTTTACCCTGGATGTCCTGCTGGACGGAGAAGTCGCAGGAAGCGGAGTCGGCAAGACCAAAAAAGAAGCCCAGCAGGCAGCCGCCGAAGCAGCATTGCTAAAAATCAATCCTCAACCGGAGCAGTAAGTATTTATGGATCACACAGCGGAAATCGGCATTTTCGGCGGCAGCGGGTTTTATGAGTTCGCCGAAGGCGGGGTTGAAGAGATCGAAATCGACACTCCTTACGGCTCCCCGAGTGCTAAGATCGCGCTGATGACTGCCGCAGGCCGCCGGGTTGCGTTCCTGCCCCGGCATGGCAAAGCGCACACGCTGCCACCGCACAAAGTCCCGTATCGGGCCAACCTCTGGGCATTCAAGAGCCTGGGAATCACGCGCATTCTTGCTCCAAGCGCGGTCGGCTCGCTGCAATCTCATATCGCACCCGGCGATTTTGTCATCAACGATCAGTTTGTCGACCGAACCAGTAGCCGGGCCGACACGTTCTTCGACGGGCCTAGCGTTACCCATGTCTCGTCGGCGGATGCGTATTGTCCCCAAATGCGTCAGCTTGCGATAGAGTCCGCGAAGCAGAACAGCGTTCCCGTGCATGAGATGGGAACCGTCGTGGTCATTCAAGGCCCGCGCTTTTCCAGCAAGGCCGAAAGCCGCTGGTTTACCCAGATGGGCTGGGACATCGTCTCGATGACTCAGTATCCCGAAATGATGCTGGCGCGGGAGCTGGAACTCTGCTATGTGACGATCTCACTGGTCACCGACTATGATGCCGGATTAGTCTCGGATACGGCAGCCGTTCAGGCGCATGACGTGCTTGCTGTCCTGACCCAGAACACAGCCAATGTCAAGCGTGTTCTCAAAACTATGC